>CAJUFF010000088.1 GCA_910585505.1 uncultured Ruminiclostridium sp.
AGCACACCTTTCATCATATAATGGGCATAGACCGTGACAAAGAAACAATCAGAAAAGCTCTTGAACAAAACGCCATAGATGAGGAAATAACGGTTGATAAGCTTAAAGAAGCCAATCTCAGCATTATTTGTCTGTACCCGGAAGCGATATGCGAATTCGTACGCGAAAACGCCGATAATTTCAAAAAAGGAAGCATTGTAACAGACACCTGCGGAATCAAAAAAACAATAGTCGACGCCTGTACCCCGGTTCTTGAGGAAAGAGGCGTAATGTTTGTGGGCACTCATCCCATGGCGGGCAGAGAGTTCAGCGGCTTTGATTATTCCACCGACAGCCTTTTTGACAACGCCAGCTTTATAATTACGCCAAGTAAAAACACCCCCCAGATCGCCGTAGACCTGCTTTCAACCTTAGCCGGCAGCATCGGCTTCGGCAAAGCGGTGGTAGCCGCTCCGGAAAAGCACGACCAGATAATAGCCTACACCTCGCAGCTTGCCCATGTTGTTTCCAACGCATATGTGAAAAGCCCGTCGGTAAACGATTTCAACGGTTTTTCCGCGGGAAGCTTTATGGATCTTACAAGAGTGGCAAAGCTCAACGAGAACATGTGGACAAGTCTTTTTATGTGCAATAAAGAATCTCTTTTAAACGAGCTAAATCAGATAATAGAAAACATAACCGAATACCGCGACGCGATCATTTGCGGCGATCGCGAACGCCTGTGCGGTTTGCTCCGCGACGGAAGGATTCTTAAGGAAAAATGCACCGAAAAGTATTCCGAAAACCGATAAAATCGGATATACCGCAGTGCGGTTAACATTGCCCAAAGAAAGGAACGTTAATAAATATTATGTCTGTACGAAGCGGTAAAAGCTTTAAAATAGCCTATTGCGGAATAATGACCGCATTAAGCACCATAATAATGCTTCTGGCTCTTATTCCGTCAATGACTTATGTCCTGCCCGCCTTCTCCGGAATGTGCATTTGGACCGTATCGGATCAAATAAACAGAAAATGGGGGCTTCTTTCATATGTTGCCTCGGCATTGCTGTGCTTTATGATAGTCCCCGAAATCGAAGCGGATCTGTATTACCTTTTTTTCTTTGGCTACTACCCCCTTGTAAAGGAGCTTACGGAGAAAATTAAACCCGGCTTTTTTTCCTATGTGATAAAATTTCTTATATTTAACGTCGCCATTGTTATAGCTTTCCGTATTGTTTCTCATATACTTAATCTGGAACAAATACTTGAGGGGCTGGAAATGTTCGGTGATATGGCCGTTTATGTGCTTTGGGGCGCGGCAAATATCGCGTTTTTGCTTTACGACTTTTGTCTTAATTACTTGTTTTACGGATTCAGAAAATGGGTAAAACCAAAAATAAATAAAAAAATTGGCGGCAAAATCTAAGTTAAAAGGAAATTATATCGTAAAAACTTTTCTAAAAGAATCTTTTTAATTTAAGGCAACACCGCACAATGATTGTGTGTGGATTGCGCCGTAGGATTTTTCGTCAGCTTTTACAAATACGACGCTGGAATACCGGCGTATTTCAAGAAAGATTTGTGCAAGATAACGGAAAATGTGCAAGCAAGCCGCACGCAAAGCCGTCAGGCGGTCAATTCGCGGTGTTGCCTTATAAATAGTATTACACATAAAAAGTTTATACCAACCCTTGCAAATTTTTTACATATATGGTATAATTTTTTAATAGTATGTATGAAAAAAATAAAGGTTAGGTAGCAAGCAAATGGCAAAAACTAAGGTGGCTGTGCTGTTTGGGGGACAGTCAAAAGATTATTCGGTTTCTCTGAGAGCGGCGTATTCTGTTATAACTACTTTATCCGGAGAAAATTATGACATTATCCCTATCGGCATTACAAGAGTAGGGCGTTGGCTGTATTATCCCGGAAATTATGAGGCCATAGCCGACGGAAGCTGGGAAAACGATTCCGACTGCTGCCCTGCTGTTATAAGCCCGGACACGGTTCATCACGGCATAATAAAGCTTATTGACAGTTCCGTAATGGCGGTTCAGCGTGTGGACGTCATTTTTTCGGTAATCTACGGTAAATTCGGTGAATGCGGACGCATACAAAGCCTGTGCAAATTAGCGGGCATCCCATTTTTGGGTAGCAATCCGGAAGCCTCCGCCTCTGCGGTGGACAGGTCAATGACCCATCTGCTGCTTGACGAAGCCGGAATAGAAACAATTAAATATTTTTGTATGGAACGCAGCGATATGCCATACATTGATGAAATAATAGACGCCCGTGAGAAAGACTTAAGCTATCCTTTAAGAGTAAAAGCCTCAAGTTGCAGTTCCTCAATAGGCTCAAATATAGCTTTTGATAAAAACGAGCTAAAATCCGCTTTAAAAATCGCTTTTTCACATCATCATAAGGCGGTTGTGGAAAGCTTTGTTACAGGAAGAAGTTTTTGCTGCTGCGTATATGAAAACGAAGGTTTGATAACCGCTTCCGATATTGGTGAAACAGTTCCAGTTGAAAGCACTATCGATCGTCTCAACAATTATATCGGGAAAACGGCAAAGTTTATAGTTCCCGCAGATATACCGGACGAATTGACGGAAAAAATAAAATCTGCCGCAAAACGTGCTTTTCGCGTAATAGACTGTCAGGGCTTCTCCTTGATAGACTTTTTGCTTACCGGAGACAATAAGCTGTACGGCACAAAGGTGTCCACAGTACCTGGTTTTAACAAAGAAAGCGCGCTTACCTCACTTTTGTCGGCAAAAGGACTTACATACTCGGAAATACTTGAAATAATGCTTAACAACGCGCTGGAGTCCAAAGCATAACTACACCATAACATTAAAAAGAATGGAGCGGGAAATGAATAAGGAAGTCCGTATAAAAATAAAAACAATACAGTCCGCAGACGAAGAAGACGGAGAAGTAACCGAGCTTTTTACCTTCGGAAAGCTTTCAAGGTTAAAAGATAGCGACGGGTATCGGATAGTCTATGATGAAACCGAAGTGATGGGATTTGAAGGCTGCAGGGTGGCTCTTGATGTAACCGACAGTTTTGTGAAAATGTCAAGAACGGGAAAAGCCAGTTCAACATTGTTTATAGAAAAAGGAAAAAAGCATCACGGACATTACGGAACCCCATTTGGCGATTTTATGATAGGCATCAACGCCGACGAGCTTAAAAACGGCATCGGCGACAACGGCGGTGATTTGTACATGAAATATACCATAGATGTAAATTCGGACTTTTTGTCGGAAAACGAAATATTTGTAAATGTCGAGGAATGTAACGGCAAAGTATAAAATATAAATTATAAGGAGATAGCTTAAACAATGATAAACACCGTAGCAACCGCAAAAAACGACGTAAAAGAAATAGTGATGAGCGCATTGGGCAAACTCGTGGCAGAAGGAAAGCTGCCTGCCGAACCTCTGCCGGCATTTGCCGTAGAAATACCGAACGACAAAACCCACGGGGATTTTTCCTGCAACGCCGCTTTGGTATCCGCCAAAACGCTCAAGCAGAACCCCCGCACCATTGCTTCCCTGATAGTGGACAGCGCGGTGCTGGAAGGTACCGTTTTTGAAAAAATCGAACTTGCGGGACCCGGTTTCCTTAACTTTTTTGTGAGCAAAAATTGGTTTGCCGAAACGGTAAACGCGGTGCTTAGGGAAAAAGAGGATTACGGCAAAACCAACGATGGCATGGGGAAAAAAATACTTGTGGAATTTGTCTCCGCCAATCCTACCGGTCCTATGCACATAGGCAACGCGAGAGGCGGCGCTTTGGGCGACTGCCTCGCTTCACTGCTTCAATATGCGGGGTACTATGTTGAGCGCGAATTTTATATCAACGATGCGGGAAATCAGATAAATAAATTTGCTTTAAGCCTTGATATACGTTACCGTCAGCATTTCGGAGATAATGTTGAAATGCCGGAGGATTCATATCACGGGCAGGATATTATCGACCATGCGGAAAATTTTGCAAATAAATACAGCGACAAATATTTAAACACAAGCGAAGAAGAACGCCGACAGGCACTTGTGGACTATGCCCTTCCCATAAACATAAAGGGACTGGAAGAGGATCTGCTGAAATACAGGATAAAATATGACACATGGTTTAAAGAAAGTACTCTCCATAATGACGGCTCTGTTGCGGAGGTAATTGAACTTCTTAAAGAAAAAGGCTATACTTACGAACAGGACGGCGCACTTTGGTTTAAATCCTCCGAGCTTGGAGACGACAAGGACAGGGTGCTTATAAGAGCAAACGGCGTACCCACCTATTCGGTACCCGACATAGCTTACCATTATAATAAGCTTGTCAAAAGAGGGTTTGATACCGCTATAGATATTTTGGGCGCGGATCACCATGGTTATGTTCCTCGTATGAGAGCGGCGCTCTCGGCTCTGGGCGTTGATTCGTCAAGGCTCGACGTAGTGATAATGCAGATGGTCAGACTTGTGAGAAACGGTGAAACGGTAAAACTTTCCAAAAGATCCGGCAAAGCCATCACACTGTCCACGCTGCTTGACGAAATACCCATGGATGCGGCAAGATTTTTCTTTAATCTCCGCGACCCCAATACTCATTTTGAATTTGACCTTGACCTTGCGATAGAGGAAAGCTCCAACAATCCGGTTTACTATGTACAGTACGCCCACGCCAGAATATGCCGTATATTGGAAAAACAAAAAGAAGACGGAAACGAGTGTAAAATTATTCCCGAAGCGGAACTGGTTTACACCGAAAAGGCGGAAATAGAACTTATAAGACACATAGCCGCTCTTCCCGATGTTATAAGCGAGGGGGCAAAAACATATAACCCATCGGTTATTACAAGATACCTTGTGGAGTTTGCACAGCATTTTCACAAATTTTACGACGCCTGTCCCATTAAGGGAACGGAAGAAAAGGTATTGCAGTCAAGGCTTTCTTTGTGTACTGCCGCAAAGATTGTAATTAAAAATTTGCTTGATTTGCTTAAAGTGGATGCTCCCGAAAAAATGTGATAAACATAAGGGAACCTCTAAAATCCTTGTGAGCAAAAACGGACATGGCAAGCCGCCTACTTCGTCAACCCGTCTCGACGGGCGCCGACCCGCTTTCTCCGGCTTTCCTCGTATCCGTCGCATCCCGTCCGTTTTTGCTTTTGACAGAGGTTTTCAGAGGCTCACATAAGAAAGGAACATTTAGATGAATACGGACGACGGTCATAAACGATGCCGCATTTTTGCAGCATCCGAAATACTGTTTCCGGAGCTTTTTAACAGAGCCGACAATAAAATTTGTACGGAAGTTCTGGAAAATAAGGAATATATTGACATAAAAGCGGGCAATATTGTTAATGTGGATATTTTTGGATTGCCTACCGAAAAACTGAACCGTTTTATGCTTTCGGAGTTAAAAACAGATTTAGACGCTTTAAACTGCGCTACAATAAACCATATGATCGCCGAAGCCGTAAAACATTCATCTGCGGCAAAAGGCAGAAGGATTGCGGGAGTAATAGGCTCCAGCGGTATTTTTATTGATCCGTTTTCCGAAATAAGCTTTACCGAGCTTATTTCCGCCTATGACGAACAGGTTCGCGCCTTGGATGAGCATGTGGATTTGTTCATTATAAAGGGTATTTCCTCGATGTCGGATATGAGAGCCGCGCTGCTTTCCTGCAAAAAGACGGAAAAACCTGTTTTCACTGTAATCTCACCTACAAACGGCGATTAGGACGAAACGGGAGGAATTTCCGCCTTAGGAGGAATGGTAACAGCTCAGGAAATGGGCAGCGATGCTTTCGGGATACAAAGCGAGAATCCGAAAATATATTCCGAAACGGCAAAAGAACTTATCCCATATGCCAAAATACCGCTGATTGCCGATCTGAACGGGGAAAGCTCCAAATTTCCGGATATTCTCGGATGCGGGAAATTCAAGTATATTATCACTGAAAGCGTAAATCCAAAGCCTGCGGAAAAAAATGTAAGCAGCTTCTCCGATACGGAAATTGAGCCTTATGATGACTTTTTTGTTTTCACATATTACGCGGATACGTTTTTTTTGGAAGCGGATACCACGGAAATATCGGAACCTATACGCTGCCTTCCCGATATGGAAGAAACTATCGCCGATATCTGTAAAACCTCATGCGATATACTGCGGGTCGAAATAAACTCCAATGACGACGCCATAGACTTTGCACGCAACGCAAATATGTCCACGCTGCCCGTTATGTTTTTATCGGAGGATCCTCTGGCTCTGAGAATGGCTCTTATGCTATATCAGGGCATTGCGCTGATAGACAGTGACACCTTGATTCCAAAGGAAGAGCTTGATGAAATGTGCGAAAAATACGGCGCCGTGGTTTATTAAATAAAGAAAGGACTTGTAACAGATGCATCTTGATGAAAAAACTCTGGAAAGCAGTCTTGTATATGACGGAAAAATAGTTAAGCTTTACAGGGATAAGGCGCTCCTTGAAAACAACAGTGAAGTAATCCGCGAAGTTATAAAGCATCCCGGCGGAGTGTGCGTCGTTCCGCTTACCGATGACAACGAAGTTATTATGGTAACGCAGCTCAGATACCCTCATCATAAAGTGCTTACGGAAATTCCTGCGGGAAAGCTGGAGTGGGGCGAGGATCCTTTTGCCTGCGGAAAACGCGAGCTTAAAGAAGAAACAGGCTGCACCGCCGAAAAATACGATTATCTCGGCTGCCTTCTGCCTACTCCCGCCTATGACACGGAAATCATTCATATGTATCTTGCCCGGGGACTTTCCCAGGCAGAACAAATGCTTGATGAGGACGAATTTCTTGATGTAAAGAAAATACCCTTTGAAAAGGCTGTGGAAATGGTAATGAACGGCGAAATCACCGACGCCAAAACACAGCTTGCGCTTCTTAAAACTAAGCTCCTTCTTGAACGTGAGAGCCTGAGGAAATAAAGCTGTTGTATACCGACAGTATCTCCTGCTCCAGCTCCTCCCTCGCCTCCGGACTGATGGGGTGAACTATATCTCTGAAATTTCCCGCGTCGTCCCTTCTGCTGGGCATGGCCACAAACAGTCGTTCATCTCCCTGTATTATCTTGATATCGTGTATCGCAAGAGAATTATCCACCGTTAAGGATACAACGGCGCGAAGCCTTGCTTCATTCATGGTTTTTCTTATTCTGACATCGCTGATATTCATTTTATTGCGTTCCTTTCCTGTAATAAGAATGTAATAATAGGTTTTCACGCGGCAGGCGGAAATATTCATAAAACAGGTATATGTTCCGTTCGGAATAATTTTTTGATATTTACCAAAAACGGAAGATTATGCGGACATTTGATCCCCTCTTGAAAGGAAAAAGTATGGAAGACTTTCTTACAGGCAAAAAACACATACACTTTATAGGAATAGGCGGCAGCGGTATGTACCCGCTGGCGCAAATACTCAATTCCAAAGGCTTTTACCTTACCGGCTCGGATAATAACGAAACCGAAACACTCGATATGGTCAGAAAAATGGGGATACCCGTATATTTGGGTCAAAAAGCCGAAAATATAGACGGAGCCGACCTTATTGTATACACCGCCGCCATAATGAACGACAACCCGGAACTAATAGCTGCAAGGGAAAGCGGAGTTACTACCGTCGAAAGAGCCGTGCTTTTAGGGCTTCTCACCTCCGGTTATCCGAACACGGTATGCGTTTCGGGAACTCATGGAAAAACTACCGTTACTTCGATGATAACTCAGATACTGCTCGCGGATAACCTTGATATCTCCGCCGTGATAGGCGGAAAGCTCAAGGCCATAGGCGGCAGCGGATTGGCCGGAAAGGGCGATACTCTTATCTGCGAAGCCTGTGAATTTCAGGATCACTTTTTGGGGCTTTCCACTGATGTTGCGGTTGTGCTTAACATTGACGAGGATCATCTTGATTATTTTAAAAATCTTGACAATATAATTGTATCATTTAACAAATTCTGTAAAAATGCCTCAAAAGCAGTTATAATCAACGGAGATGACCCCAACACAGCAAAGGCTCTCAACGGAGTTACAAATAAGGATATTATAACCTTCGGACGCAGCGAAAAAAACGACTGGTATCCCGAAAACATTATAAACGAAGGAAATCTCGAAACACACTTCACTATAATGCACAAAAAACAGCCATTCTGCCACGCGGTTATACACGTACCGGGGGAGCACAACATTGTAAACGCGCTTGCCGCTACCGCTGCCGCTTACTATTCTGGAGCGGATGCGGATGGCGTAAAAAAAGGACTTGACGATTTCAAGGGCGCGGGAAGGAGGTTTGAAAAATACGGCGAATACGACAAAATAACAATTGTTGACGATTACGGCCACAATCCGACGGAGATTGCCGCAACACTGTCCACCGCAAAAAAAATGAACTTTAAGCGGGTATGGGCGGTGCATCAACCCTTTACTTATTCCAGAACCTATACTTTCCTTGATAAATTTGCTTCCGCTCTTTCCATCGCGGATAAAACAGTGCTTACCGAAATTATGGGAAGCCGCGAGAAGAATACCTATAATATCTATGCAAAGGATTTGTGTGAAAAAATCGATGGCTGCGTCTGGTTTCCGGAATTTGAGCAGGTGGTCGACTATGTGTGCGAAAACGCGCGGGAAGGCGACCTGATTATCACATTGGGATGCGGCGATGTATACAAAATTGCAAGAATGATCTGCAAAAAATTAAGCAAAGAAAAGGATGTGAAAAAATGAACAACCATGATTATCTTAACACTTCCCTCCCATTGAAAAAAAGAATCAAATCCTTGATTTCGCTTCTTACATTAGAAGAAAAAATAGGACTTATTCCCACAAGCCAAGCCGCCATACCGAGGCTCGGCATAAAGAAATACGGAGTAGGAACGGAAATTGCCAGAGGATATGTTTCTCACGATGAAAACGAACCCGCGACGGTATTCCCCCAGCCGATAGGAATGGCTTCTATGTTTGACCCCGAGCTTATGGAAAAAATAGGTAAGGTAGCGGGTACAGAGCTGCGTTATTACGAACACAATACAGATCATGACCATCTTATATTATTTGGTCCCACCGTTGACCTCGCCCGCGATCCCCGCTGGGGAAGAAACGAGGAATGTTACGGAGAGGATCCTTTTCTCGCAGGGGAAAGCGTTAAGGCGTATACAAAAGGCTTGGTTGGAACTAACCCGGATTACTACCGCGCTTCGCCGTCCTTAAAGCACTTTTACGCAAACAACAACGAAAAGGACAGAGCTTCCTCCAGTTCAAATATTGAACCGAGAACAAAGCACGAATATTATTACCGGGCTTTCCGTCCAGCCATCAAGGCAGGTTACGCACTCGGAGTAATGACCTCTTACAATGAGATAAACGGACTTCCAGCCATGATCAATCCCGACGTAAACAACATTTGTAAAAAACAGTGGGGTATGAAATACGCCGTAACCGACGGCGCGGACGTTTCACAAACGGTAAACGAACATAAATACACAAAAAACCACGCAGAAACATTGGCGCTTGCCATTAAAAACGGCACCGATCTTATGTGTGAGGATCCGGCACTTGTTACCCGGTCAATAAAATGCGCTTTGGACAGCGGACTTCTTACAGAAAAAGAGCTTGACAAGGCAGTGTACAACGCTCTATGTCCCAGATTCTTATTGGGTGAATTTAACCCGCCGGAAAATAATCCATACTTACATATTCCTCAGAGCAGCGTAAACTGCTTCAAGTCAAGAGTGCTCAACCTTCAAGCGGCGAGAGAAGCTGTAACGCTTTTAAAAAACAACGGAATGCTCCCTCTTAAAAAAGAGAATATTAAAAAGCTGGCTGTTTTGGGGGCTCACGGAAATGAAAGCTTCCGCGACTGGTACACCGGTACAAGCTCATATTATGTTACTATTTTAGACGCGCTTAAATCACTTTTGCCGGAAACGGAGATAATATACAACGACTGCCGCGATGTTATTGCGATAAAATCTTCGGCTACTGGAATGTATCTAAAAGTAAACGAGGACGAAACGGTTACCGCCAACGGAACCTCCGACGATGAAAGCTGCCATTTCGTTAAAGAGGACTGGGGCGGAGAAATTGTTTTAAAATCCGTAAAAAACGGAAAATATCTTAACCTTGAAGGAACGTACAAGGCAAGCTGCACTTCCCTTTTCACATGGTTTGTTATGCCCATACTTAAGCCTTATGTCACAAGCGGTGGAGTAGCTTATAAAAGTTGGAACAACAAATATGTTCATGTGAACGAAAAAGGATTACTTGCCGCCAAGGACTCAAGCAGAACCGAAAAAGATCAGATTTTCACGGAGGAAATAATAAGTGACGGCATAATCACCGCTGCCAATATTGCGTCAAGCTGCGACTGTGTTATAACCTGTGTGGGCAATCACCCTCTTATAATAGCGAGAGAGGGCTATGACAGAGACAGTATTGAACTGCCATACTTCCAGAACGAGACGGTAAAAAGCGCCGTTAAAGCCAATCCCAATACAATAATGTGCATCGTTTCAAGCTACCCTTACGCTATATCCGAGCTTGACTGTACCTTACCGGCGATAATCTATACCGCTCACGGAGGTGCGGAAATGGGCAATGCCGTTGCGGAAACGATACTCGGAATCAATAACCCCGCGGGCAGAACACCCGTTACTTGGTACCGATCAACCGAGGAACTGCCATCCATAAACGATTACGATATTATAAAAACAAAATCCACATATCTTTATTATGACAGACAGCCTCTCTATCCCTTTGGACACGGACTCAGCTACTCGAATTTTGAATATGACCATTTGAAGGTAAGCGACAAAAAGAACAGCTTTGAGATATCCGTAACGGTGAAAAACGTTTCCGAAACGGGAGGCGACGAAGTGGTTCAGATATACCTTTCCGAAAAAGAAACGAGATTCAAGCGACCTCTGAAACAGCTTTGCGCCTTTAAAAGAAAGCGTATTGAAGCCGGAGAAAGCGTAACCTTTGACTTTACGGTAGATAAGAAGGAATTTGCGCGTTGGGATACGGAAAAGGAGGATTACAGCTTTGACGAGGGAGCATATCTTATTTACGCCGGACGTTCCAGCGAAAATATCGCCATAAGTACGGAAACTTTTCTGACAGGCGACAAACGTACACCAAGAAACCTTTATAAGAAAACTCTTGCCGTAAATTACGATGACAAAAACGGAGTTTCAATAAAAACCATCCCCGGTTCTTTAAAGGAATACGTTAAGGGTACAAGGATTTTTGGCGGAGAAATCATCTTTTATGACTGCGACTTTGAAGGCTGCGAAAAAATAAGAATCAAAGCCTCCAACGACGGTACGGCAACCCGAATTTCCTTTGAGGTAGACGGTGAAAATGTAGGAAACGCCGAACTTAAGCCGTTTGTGTATTGGGAAGAATTTAAAAGCTATGAAATCGCGCTTGAAAAGAAAATAAGCGGTGTCCATGATCTTAAGATAAGAATATCCGAACACGCAAACCTTTACTCCATAAAATTTAAATAATAAAAAGGCTTCCTTACCCAAAATATTGTATGATGGGATGGAAGCCTTTTTCTATTTAATACTAATTCCCGATCAAAGTATAGACAAATTTTGTTGTCGAACGGGAATTAGTATTAATACTAACAATCATTTAAAATATAGACAAAATACAGAAGATGTGCTATAAT
>CAJUFF010000089.1 GCA_910585505.1 uncultured Ruminiclostridium sp.
TAACCATTTTGACTATGATTTTATCCTGTGTCAAAATGGTTATTAGTATTAGTATAACGTAGAGCAGGAATGCTCCGGTCGATGGATTTGTCTGATTTTTATTTGGATTTAGTATTACATAGTATCTTTGCAAAAAAGCCCTGCGGTAAGCGCGTCGTGATACTATAACAATCTTGTGGAAAATAAAAGATTGTTATAAATTCCGCTCGCCGTCCGCAAGGGCTTTTATTAAAAATTTCTCTCCCGAAATTATTTTCGGATTTTTTCTTTTTTTATAACATATATAATATAATAGTATAAATCAGGTATCCCGCCTTTGTCACCCGCGGCTTACTATTTTATAATACGACCTTGCGGTAAGCAGATACACAACTATATAAAATACGGCGAAAACAAGGAAGCTAACCGCCGTGCAGCTTAAAAACAGCCATGTTTTTGTCATTCCCATTCCCTCCAGCAGCGACTTAAGGATCGGAAACGCCGCTGTCATGTGTATCCCCGCCATAACAAGCGGCAGAAAAAACACGGTAAGCACCTGTGAATGTATGGAAGCTCTTACCTCTCCTTTACTCAGCCCCACGTTCTGCATTATCTCAAAGCGCTTTTTGTCGTCGTAGCCTTCGGATATCTGTTTATAGTAAATTATGAGCACTGCCGCCATAATGAAAAGAGTACCCAAAAACAATCCCAAGAAAAACAGTCCGCCATATAGATCAAGAAAGTTGTATTTTCCGTCCGCACGGCTTGTCAGCAAGACAAAATCGCCGGTTTTTTCCGCTAAATCGGAAAGTATCGCATTATGCCGTTTCTCATCATTGGCGGTAAAATTTATATTTATTACCTTATCACCCCTGTAACCGCTTTCCGATATTTCGTAGAATTCGCGGTATTTATCGCTCAGCTCGTGCATCGCGTCAATATCGCTCAGAATTATTGCCGCTTTTTCGGCTATTACGTTATTGTCTCCGTTGTGGGCATAAAAATAGTCCGCTTTTTCTTTTATTTTACATTCAATGCCGAAAAGATTGATACTCTCGGAGTTAAAATTCGCGTCGTCTTTGTTTAAAGGCGCGGCGGCTATTTCTCCTTTTTTCAGGACAAGCTCTCCTCCGAAGGCTTTATTGTAGTCCTCGGCGGTGACAAAACAAAGGAAATACGGTGAAGACGTTCCCTCGAACGAGACTTTGCCGTCCTGAAAATAACCTACAAAGTCCATAACGTACAGAAAGTCGGCTCGGGATATTTCCTTTTCGTATTCTGTGATTATATCGACCGCCTCGTCAAACTGACTTAGCTTTTCCTCGCTGTCCTCGCTCCAATAAGCCCGCCTTACCTCCAAGGTTAAATCATAAGGAAAGTTTTCCTTTAATATTTCATCCATTCCCATCATAAGGCAGGAGGTAGAGGATATCATAACCAGCACCATGGTGGACAGAATGCAGATATTGGCAAGCCCCGCCGCGTTCTGTTTCATTCGGTATATCAAACCGGATACCGAGATAAAGTGCTTCGTTTTATAATAATAGCGCTTGTTTTTTCTGAGGGTTTTAAGAATAAACACGCTGCCCGCGGTAAACAGCATATAAGTACCCAAAATAACGAGAATTACCGCTAAGAAAAACAGCATAAAGGCGCTGGCGATATCCCGCGTTGTCACCGAGATATAATATCCCGCTCCGAGACAGCCGACTCCCAGTACGGTCATCAGCCACCTTGTTTTCGGTTCCCTTTCCCCCATGGATTCCCCTTTTAAAAGTTCAATGGGATTGGAAAAGCAGATTTGTCTCAGAGTGTTGAGGAAGATGAAAAAGAATATTGCCCCGAAAAAAATTACCGAAGCTATAAGCGACTCTACCGAAACGTAAAAGCCCAAAGTCACTTCAACGTTAAGCAGTCTGGATATTATCAGATACATAAGCTTATCCAGCAGTATTCCGCCCGGCAGGCCTATAATCAGGCTTATTGCCGCCGTATAGAATATTTCGATGAATACCACGGCGGAAATATGCCTTTTTTCCATACCCAAAATATTGTAAAGTCCGAATTCCTTTTTGCGCCGCTTTATCAGAAAGCTGTTGGTATAGAAAAGGAATATTACCGCAAAAATTCCCACCGTAACGCTTCCGATTGACATAAAAATTGTGATAAAGCTTGCGCCGCGCATGGCCGCTATCCCCGGATTTCCCGACAGCGACAAAATGATGTAGAACATGGCTATGGTGATTATGCATGTAAGCATAAACGGGATATAGGTTTTCGAGTTTTTCTTTATATTTTCGGCCGCAAGCTTAAAATAAAAGCTTTTGCTCATTTTTTTGGCCGTTCTTTCGCCTTTGTTACTCATGATTTTCCCCTCCAGTCGCTATTACCGTAAGGGTATCGGAAATTTTCTGGTACATTTCCTCGTTTGTGCAGCCGCCCCGATAAATCTGGTGAAACACCTGCCCGTCTTTTATGAAAAGCACCCTTCCCGCGTGGCTGGCGGCTTTTACCGAGTGAGTGACCATTAAGATGGTCTGTCCCTCCATGTTCAGCTCGGAGAAAATGTTGAGAAGCCCGTCGGTGGCGCGGGAGTCCAGAGCGCCCGTAGGTTCGTCGGCTAAAATTATTTTCGGATTCGTGATTATAGCTCTCGCCACGGCGGCTCTCTGCTTTTGTCCGCCCGACACCTCGTAGGGATATTTTTGAAGCAGCTCCGTTATTTCAAGCCGGCGCGCTATCGGTTTAAGCCTTTCGTTCATCTCGTAAAAGCTTTTTCCGCCGAGCACAAGGGGGAGAAATATGTTATCCTGTACCGTAAAAGTGTCGAGAAGGTTGAAGTCCTGAAAGACAAAGCCTAAGTTGTCTCTTCTGAAAGCGGAAAGCTCTTTTTCCTTTATGTCGGTTACGCTTTTACCCTCCAGCAAAACCTGCCCTCCGGTGGGTTTGTCCAGAGCCGCCAGTATATTCAGCAGAGTGGTTTTTCCCGAACCGGACTCTCCCATTATCGCCACATATTCTCCCCGCTCCACCGAGAACGATACGTCGGTCAGAGCCTGAACCTGATTTCCGCCAAACAGGGAAAGATAAGTTTTTCTCAGACTTTTTGTTTCCAATATTGCCATTTTCGATTGTTCCTTTTCTTTTTTTCTTTATTATATCAAAAACAGATTGGGTAAAAAATCTTTTTGAGTTACAAAAGGCGGTTAGGGAGTGACAGTTTTGTAATGTGGTTTACCGTTTACTATTCGGTCACCTCATACCTGTTCAAGTCCACCATAAACGCCGACCCTTTTCCCACCTCCGACTCGGCGTAAATTCTGTGGCTAAGCCTTTCCGCCGTGAGTCTGCAAAGATACAGTCCGAGTCCGGTGGATTTTTTATCCGCCCTTCCGTTATATCCGGTAAAGCCCTTTTCAAAAATTCTCGGCAGATCCTCTTCGGCTATTCCCATGCCCGTGTCGGCGATTTTAAGAAAAAGACCGTCGGTTACCGAAATCGTCACCTGCCCTTTTTCGGTATATTTCACCGCGTTGGAGAGAAGCTGTTCTATCATGAAGGAAAGCCACTTTTCGTCGGTTATTACCTTAACGTTCCTGCTTTCGTATTTCAAGCTGATATGCTTTCGTATAAACTGAGGGGTGAATTTATGTACCGCCCGCTTTATAATAGGGTCAAGCTCATATTCCTTAAACACAAAGTCCGACCCTCCGCCCAACCTTATATAGTTAAGCACCATTTCCACATACTGTTCTATTCTGAAAAGCTGGAGAGAAAGTTCTCTGTGCTCGTCGGTATCCTCTCCCTCCAGTATCATGCGCATTACGGAAATTGGGGTTTTTATCTGATGCACCCATGTGGTATAGTATTCGAGGCTTTCCCGAAGATCGCTGTCTTTTTTGGTTATCTCTTCGTCAAGGGCTTTTTTTAACGCGAATATCATACTCTGATAATCCTCTTCAAGTGGCGTTTCCGGTTTTTGGAGCACTTCGGCAGTAAGCGTTATATTGTCTATGACCTTTTTCCTTTCCCTGTATCTTACGGCGTAGTGAGCAAAGCGAAAAGCGCCGACAGCCACGCACATGGCTCCGCAAAGCCCGAAGGCGTAAAACAGTCCTTCGGATTCCAGACCGTACAGAAAAAATACCGCGGCACAGATGATAAACGCCGCGGCGGACAGCACCAAAATGTATCGGTGCTGCACAACATATTTGATAAAAATTACAAAGATACTTTCTTTTTTCACAAAAAACTCCCTTTCTTATTACTGCTCCACTATATACCCTATTCCCACCTTGGTGGCTATAAAGTCGGGAAGCCCCGCGCCTGCCAGCTTTTTTCGCAGTCTTGTGACGTTTACCGTAAGAGTGTTTTCCTCCACATATGAATCCATCTGCCACAGCTTTATCATAAGAGTATCGCGGCTTACCGCTTTTCCTTTGTTTTCCAGAAGCGTCTGAAGTATGCGAAATTCGTTTTTTGTAAGTTCGATTCTTTCCCCGTTATAGGTAAGAGAAGCGTCGTTAAGGTTAAGCACCGCGCCCCTGTGCTCTAAAATGGGAATTTTTCCCGCCATATCGTAAGCGCGCCTTAAAACCGCCTGTATCTTGGTGGTCATTACGTCCGGATCAATGGGCTTGGCTATAAAATCGTCTCCGCCCATATTCATGGCCATTACTATATTCATATTGTCGGAAGCGGAGGAAACGAAAATTATGGGTACGTTGGAAATTTTTCTTATTTCGGCGCACCAGTAATAACCGTTATAAAAGGGGAGCGAAATGTCCATAAGCACCATGTGTGGGTCAAATCCGGTAAAATCCCCTATTATATTGCCGAAATCTCTTGCGCAGTATACTTCGTTGCCCCAGGATTCGATCTTTTTCTTCATCCGGCTGGCAAGCTCCGAGTCGTCCTCAACTATCATTATCTTATACATTCCGCGGTTCCTTTCTCTATTTTTAAATTTTTTTTACGAATACCTCCGCCCCGTCCAGCTTCAATTCTCCCCTTAAAACTATTATTTCCGCAGTATGCTTTGTGTTGGAAAGCCCTTTTACCGACAAAAAATGCCTTCGGTTTTCCGTGCGGGGTATGGGTATGTTTTCAAAGGTCTGACGGTTCAGAGCCTTCGTCTCGGCGAAAAGCTCTCTTTTTGAAAGGCTTGACCACGAAAGGTCGGGAGGGGGATTTTCAAGCTTTTTCCCGTCGACCAAAAGCATGGTCAGCGCGTATTCGTTTTCTCCGAAAAGCGCGAAGCCCGTTCCCGAAAAGGTGAATTTAAAGCCCGCTCCCGCTTTTCCCTTGGATACGGTGCGCTTGTAATCGGAAAAGCCGCTCATAAGATTGTGCTCCCAGCTGCCGTAATACACAAATTCGGGATCCGTATCGTCAAACCGTCTTATATAAGGAAATTCGTCGGTTTTCTCCGCAGCGAAATCAAAGAAGAGGTTTTGAGCGTAATAGCTGTAAAACGCCGCTCTTCCCGCTGAAATACAGTCGTCTCCACCATGGGACAAAATAAGCTTTTCGTCGACATAATATTTCATATTATCGTATAAAGCGGAAATTTTCAAGCTGTGAGGAATGCTCGGATCGAAATCCTCGGCGGAATTGTCATGAATATATTCCGCCTTGACAAAATCGTTTTCCCGCACCGCAATTTTCCCGTTTTGGTATATCAGGAGCGAGCAGCCGCTTATACCATTACAGGCGGAGTTGTACCTCAGACCCACTCCCGCGAAGTTTTCTTCGGGAGCTTTGTCGGAAGCAAGCAGCACCTTGACGCTTACCGAGTAATTGAACCATCTGTCGTCCCCGAAGCTTGTAACGGGAAGGGGCGTGGCGCCCCACTCCTCCGCTTTTATATCGGGAGTTATCGTCTGTATCAGCGCCTTTTCCGCGTTATGATCGGTTATCTCAAAGGCTCCCCCTTGATCGGCGGTATATTTCGGAGTTTCCGGAACAAGAAAACGCCGTCTTTCGTCATAGTTAAAGCTGTCTCGGTAAGGTAAGGGCAGCACTTTTGAGCTTATCGCCTTGAATATGGGAGCCTTAACCCTTAAGGTTGAAACGGTCACCAATGAATAAGGCTTGACTTTTATCCGAAGATTATATCCGTTTTCAGACTTTATCGGCGTTATTTCGCCGATTTTTTTAAAGTAGTTTTCTTCATAGTCGAAGTTTTCCTCAAAAGCGCTTTGATTACATCCTCTTGTTTCCCATACCTCAAGGGATTCTCCGGCTTTTTCGATTCCGTTTGTATTTATATCGTACACCTTTTCGGCGTTTTCCGAATTGCAAATAACCATGCTGTAATCGCCCGTTTCTTTATCATAAGCGGTCATGCAGCTTTTTACGGTATTTATCATTGCGTGGCCGTCTCCGCCCTTTTCCCCGTCGCAGATACAAGCGGAGTCCGCAAACGCCCAGCCAGGTTTAATAAAAAGGGAAAAGTGAAGAGCCATATAAAAGCCGCTTTCCAATCCGTAACAGCCGCTCCAAGGCTCCTTCGCGGAAATAAGCTGCTTGTACCCGTAGGTCACTCCGTCGTAATAAGCGGCAACAACAGGCTGAAACTCGTACATCGTCATACAGCCGCAGGGATACATGGCGATTATTCTGTCGGCGATGTCAAGAACGCCGTTTATACCGCTCAGACCCGAACCGTCGAAACGGCTTGTCCCTCTCGAATAGCTCATGGGAGGACAGCCCTCGCTGAACCATACCTCTTTTTCGTATTTATCCGATATAACGCGGGTGTTTTCGGAACAGTGGCTGGTATAGTGGCTCCCTATTACGTCCACCGCAGAAAGCAGATCCTTATCGTCAAGCATAAGGTCGGAGATGCGCCAGCCTCCCTCTTCGTCCGCAGCAACGATTTTTATCGTTGAAAAATCGTAAAGGCAGTCCCTTTCCTCCCTGAGCCTTTTTGAGCAGTACTTTATCCACTCAGGCTCCACCGCCCTTTCGTTTCGGTTGGGACTTACAAAATCGAATTTAAGCCCCAACTCCTCATAAGCGGCGTTAAGAGTGTCCTTAAACCATTTATAGCGGGCTTCGTATCTGTCGTTTTCCGCGCCGATATCGGATATCCATTTCGGTTCGCTCCAGTAAAGCATATCCAAAGTAAGATCGGGGTTTATCTTTTTTGCGTCCGCCGCGAGTATAAACGCCGCGCCGCGTCTTACTTGCGCTTTTTCGTCCATATATCTTTTGGTGCATGGCTCGGTACCCGATGAGGAGTTTATGTCGGAGCCCAACTCCACC
Organism: uncultured Ruminiclostridium sp.; assembly: GCA_910585505.1. Lineage (GTDB taxonomy): Bacteria > Bacillota > Clostridia > Oscillospirales > Ruminococcaceae > Ruminiclostridium_E. The sequence continues at coordinate 7,249 of CAJUFF010000089.1, forward strand.
TTCAGATGTCGTATATTAAGTCCCTTTTCACCGAAAATAAGCTCCATAATTTCCCGGTAGCGCCTTGGATGCTCGGTTTTATAATCTATAAGAAGTCTTGAGGAATTGTTGGCGCTTACCATTCCGAAACCTCGGAACAGCTTGTTTTTGCGCTCGGTTCTGTTTTTCTCGATATTTATTTTTATATTCATTTTATTACGTTCACCTCGCAGCCGTCGTAAAGCTCTTTCGATGTTGACATAATTATTCTGTCGCCGTAGTTAATTCCCGATATTACTTCCCGATATCCGTCGTCAGATCTGCTCTCGCCCACCTCCGGGAATACCAGACGTACAAAGCTTCGTTTGGTACCGTTTTTTTCGGCTGTATAAACCACGAATATTCCTTCGCCGAGCATTTTTTCCGAAACGGCGGTCTTTTCCGAGGAGTATTGCGCGACCTCTCCGTCCGCCGAAACCGCAGTTACGGAAAAGCGCCGCGTTTCCGCTCTCGCCGCTTCAACCTGCGGCAGTGACGAGATGTGTATGCTTTCGGCGAAAAAAGTCAGAAAAAGCATTATTGCGAAAAACAGTACGGTAAATATCAAGGTTGTTTTTTTTGCGATAATTTTCATGATAGTTCCCCCAATGTAAGTCCCTTTTCAAGGCTGTCGCTGAAAAACAGATACAGCAAAAGCACGGGTATAAGAAATATGACCGCTGCGGGAAACAATACCGCGCCCGCGTAGCTTCCCGATTCGGAAATAAATACGGACATCGTTTTAAGGCCTTTATCGTTCAGAAACAGCATAGGCTGCTCCACCATATTCCAGCTTTCGGCGAACACAAACAGTACTACCGCAAATATACATACTCTAAGCTGAGGTATAACGCTTACGAGAATTACCCGGAAAACCGAGTTGGTTTCAAGCCGTGCGGCCTCTATTACGGAGGAATCGGTGCCCTTCATATACTGGTGCATTACCACCGCGCCGAAAGGGGAGAATATCATTGGAAGTATGATACCCCACTGCGTGTTTATCAAGCCCATATCCCTTAGCCCGATGTAGTTTGGAAGTATGGTTACCTGTAAGGGCATCATCATCAGAACTATGTAGAAAATGAAAAGTACTCCCTTTCCTTTGAATTTCGCCCATGTAAATCCAAAAGCGCACAGTATAACCACCGGAAGCTGAATCAGTGTTATTGCCGCGGCATACAGGACGCTGTTCCAGAACATGGGATAAAACACAAAGCAGTCGAAAAGCAGATCGTTATAGCACTCAAGCGTTAATCCCCCCTCGGAATAAAAGGAAAGAAATACCGTAGCGGCAACAGGGAGAAGAAACACCGCAGAAAGAACGGCAAATATTATTCCGATAAGCTTTTTCATTGACGGTACCTCCTTTGAAGCGCCATTCCCGCCATAACTATGCCGAATATCAATACGGAGGTTAAAACGGCGGAGGCAGCCAGACTCTGATAGTCCAGCTTAAGAAAATTGTTGTTCATGTAATACTGAAGTGTATAGCTGTGGTCGGGAGGATAATTCGTCCCGTAATAAAGGTATATTTCCTTAAATATTTTAAAGCTGTTTACTATGGTGAGCAAGGAGACGAAAAAAACCGTGGGCATTACCATGGGAACGGTTATTTTTTTGTGCAGTGTGAAGCTTCCCGCGCCGTCTAATTTCGCCGCCTCAAAAAGAGATGGGTCAATGGAGGTAAAGGCCGCTGTAAGAAGAACCACGCATATTCCCGTATTCTTCCATATGAAAAGAAGATAAACGGGAAGCACCGAGGTATCCGAAGCAAAAACACTGTGCCAGATTAAAGCTATGCTTGCGGTGGGTATCACAAGAGGAAGTACAAAGGCTGCACGCGTTTTCCTAACCCATCTGATACCGTAGGAGAGAACTAAGGAAACCGCAAGAGCCAGAATCACGACTATGGGCACGCATATAACTATCAGCAAAAGAGAATTTTTAAGGGCAAGGAGAAAATATTCGTTGGCGAGAGTGTCTATGTAATTATCAAAACCCACAAAGTTTTTTCGGAACTGGTTGTCGATAAGGGAATAATAGATAACTCTTATAAATGGCGCCACAAAAAACGCTAATGTCCCCAATAGGCTTGGCAAAAGGCAAAGGACGCATTTTGTGTTCCATTTGAGGCGCTTTTTTTGTATTGATTTCACTTCTTCACTTCCTTTTATAATCTAATTTTAATCAAGTTGTAGGCTTGATTAAAGATTGCACCCGAAACACTAATCTCACAGTTTGAAAAGGGATTAGTATAAAATATAAAACAAATCAAACGAAAAAAGTTGCAAAAATTTTTAATTTTTTTTATTGGCATTATTTGAAAAAATCATGGCGAGATTTTTTTCGGGATCGTCAAGAAATCTTTTGGTTATCTGGTAATGCTCTGTTTGCTTATACGGCGTCGGGCGTATTCCTCCGTCGGAAAAGAAAAGAATTTCAGAATCGGGCATTGCCATGAGAATGGGAGAGTGTGTTGCGATTATAAATTGGGAATCGTTTTCCGCCAGATCGCCTATTAGCCGCATAAGAGTAAGCAAGCGCAAAGGCGACAGCGCCGCTTCGGGTTCGTCGAGGATATAAAGACCGTTTCCGAAAAATCGGTTTTGCACTATGGCGAGAAAGCTTTCCCCGTGGGATTCCTTATGAAGCGAGCCACCGTATGAGGAAGAAACAAAGGGCGCGCCGCAAGGAATTTCGTCCAGCTGCTCCATATAGGTAGCGGAATTATACAGGGTTTCGGCTCTCAGGAAAAACCCGTCCTTCGGTCGCATATAGCCGCGTGAAAGGGTAATGTGTTTGTAAAGCGCGGAATGGGTGTCGCGGGTGGAAAAACTGAAATTCCTGGAGCCGCCTTCGGGGTTGAAGCCTGCGGCCAGGGCGATGGCTTCCAGAAGCGTTGATTTTCCCGCGCCGTTTTCGCCGACAAAAAAGGTAATATCGGAATTGAAAATCAGTTCTTTTTCCTCGGACAGCCATTTTACGGATGGTATCCCGGAAAGATAAGTATTTTCGGGAAGCTTTCCCGTAAATTTTACACTTTCTATGTATTTTACCGTCATCCTTTTTTCCTTTTAATCCGCTCTGTCTTTTAATCTTTTTCTTTTTAATCCGTTCCCTTTTGCGCGCGGATACCAAAAATTATAGGAAGAAGCTATCTTCCAGAGAAATCGCGGCCAATTGGGTGAAAAAAATAAATCTTCTCCTTGATTCACGGACAGTATATTGCGGCTCAGCTTTTTAATCGCAATTCCGAGATTTCTGTTAGGCCCGTGACCCAAAGGTATGCTCTTAAGAAAAGGAAGCATTTCCCCTGCCCCGACGCCAAGCGTCTGACCGTAGGTCAGCCCTACGGCTTTACACCAATTTTTCATGATATCGGCGGCTATAAGATTCTGCCGCCCCTCATAAAACCCGTTGTTTATAATACAGTATACGCCGATGCTCTTATTGTTGAATCCTCTTTTTTCAAGTTCGATAAGAAAGCGCAGCAATTGGGAATTGATACCGTCAATATACAGAGGGAAAACAAAAACAAGCGCGTCGCTGCTTTGTATCCGTGAAAACTGCTCTTCCGATAGGTTGGATTTACAAACGTTGTATGTTACTGTCTCGTTTTCCCCGGTAAATGACATTAAATATTCGATTAGCAATTCGGACGTACTTTTGCTCGATTTCGGGCTGCCGTTTAAAATACATATATTCATATGGCGTTCACCTTTCCGCGCAGTTCATCAAATGACCTTGAAAATGAAATTTCGTAATTCTTGATATAAAAATTGATACAGTTTGCTTTAACCAGCTTTTTGGCCGTTTCCGCTTCTTTCTCGGTGATATTTTCGCCGTAAAAATGTACTTCCAGCCTGATATTGTTCTGATAGCGCCGTTTGTGGTGAGTTTCGTTGTTTTTTATTTTAAAGAAAGGGAGCAGATAGGGAATGCTTCTGTCTAAAACATTTTTTACAAACGGACTGTAAGAGCCGTAAAAGCATCGGCTGATAATTGTTACCTTTTCCGATTTTGAAAGCAGTTCGCCCATATTGCTGTATCCGTCTTTTAATACACATTTGCCCGGCGTTTTTATCCAACAGTTAAAGCAGCCAGTGCAATATCGTATTGTGCGCGTATCGGCAATAATACGGACATCGTTATGTGCTTCGCCAAACATAGAACGAAATTCTTCGCCGCTTAAATCATGTATTAAAATATCCATTATTACAATTAAGCCTTTCATGTTAAAATAAAAAGTTTTTAAGGTTTTTTTAAATTCCTCATTTTCGGCAATTTAATAAGGTATTAAAATAGGCTCAACCCCCAAAGTAGTGGAAAAGGTTAGAAAGGACAAGAAACGGC
>CAJUFF010000090.1 GCA_910585505.1 uncultured Ruminiclostridium sp.
ATTATAGCACATCTTCTGTATTTTGTCTATATTTTAAATGATTGTTAGTATTACACCCGAAACACTGTTAACCAATTAAAAACCATTTTTCCAATTTTTAATTGGTTAACAGTATAAGCACTAATTCCCGATAGACAACAAAATTTGTCTATCGGGAATTAGCATCAGTCCCAAAGGTCGGAATAACTTTCGCAGCCCTTGCTTTCCCGCTAAATTTTTTCCACCTTAGCGAAATTGGCCATTATTTTCTTGGTGCCCACCGTGTCAAAGGCTATTTCCAACAAAGTGTCGTTGCCCATTGTCTTCGCCGTGATAACGGTGCCTTCGCCGAAAACTCTGTGACGTATCCTGTCGCCTGCCGTAAAGCTTTCGGTGTGAGCCGAAGCAATACGGGCAGCCATTTTTTCCACCTGCGCGTGTCGCGCCTCCTGTTGCAGGTAGCCGATTCGCGGAGGCTTGCGTGTCCTTTGTGTTTCGACGTCCGCCGCGAGTGTGTTGTCCGTGACTTCCAGATATTCCAAGGGAATTTCACCCACGAATCGTGAAAGCTTGTTTCTCTGTGTGGAACCGAACAGCAGTCTTTGCTTCGCGTTGGAGATAAAGAGTCTTTTCTTCGCTCTGGTGATGGCTACGTAGGCGAGTCGGCGCTCCTCTTCTATCTCGCTGCTGTCAAGCTGCGAGCGGTAGGAGGGAAAGATGTTTTCCTCCGCTCCCACTATGAATACGTTTTCAAACTCCAACCCCTTCGCGCCGTGCATGGTCATAAGCACTACCCTGTCCTCTCCCGCCTCATAGCTGTCAAGATCGGTTATAAGGGCAATGTTTTCAAGATAATCGGAGAGACTGTGCTCCTCGTTTTCTTCCATAAAGGCAATGGCGCCGGATTTAAGCTCCTTAATGTTTTCAAGCCTTGCCGCGCCTTCGTCCCCCTGTGTCAGAAGCATTGACTCGTATCCCGTTTCAACCAGAATGTCGTCGATTATCCCGTCAAGAGGCCTATCCTCGTTTTCGCTCAGCTCTCGGAACATTCTTCCCAAGGATTCAAGCACCTTGCTTTTCTTTTCAATGGCGGCAAATTCCGAAGATCTCTCCATCACCTCTACCGGCGTTATTCCCAGTCCTTCGGCTATACGGTACAGCTCTGTCTGTGTGGCGTCGCCTATTCCTCTTTTGGGTTCGTTTATTATTCGGCTCAGCCTTAAGCTGTCGGCTGGATTGTTAATAACGCTCAGATATGCTATAATGTCCTTTATTTCCTTACGCTCATAGAATTTAGTGCCGCCGATTATACGGTAAGGAATGCCGTTTTTGGAGAGGGAAAGCTCTATATTTCTTGACTGGGCGTTGGTGCGGTACAAAACCGCGTTCTGATTGAACTGCCCCCCGTCTTTTTTCAACTCCAGTATTTTTTCCGCCACAAAGTTAGCTTCCTCGGTTTCGGTGCGAAGGGTGCTGAGCTTTATTTTTTCACCCTCGCCAAGCTCGCTCCAGAGGTTTTTGCCCTTTCTCTGGGTATTGTTGCATATAACCGTGTTGGCGGCGTTCAGTATGGTTTCGGTGGAGCGGTAATTCTGTTCCAGCTTAATCACTTTGGCTTTGAATTCCTTTTCAAAGCTAAGGATATTTTCAATGGTGGCTCCTCGAAAACGGTAAATACTCTGATCCTCGTCGCCCACAACGCAAAGATTGCCGCTTCCCGCCGCAAGAAGGGAAATAAGCTTATACTGAGCCATATTGGTGTCCTGATACTCGTCCACCATTATGTAGTCAAAACTGTTCTGCCAACGTTCCAGTATGGCGGGTCTTTTTTCCAAAAGCTCAACGGTTTTCATGATTATGTCGTCGAAATCAAGGGCGTTGGCTGCCTTAAGGCGCTTCTGATATTCGGTATAGATGTCGCGCGCTTTTTCCAGTTTGAAATCGGGCTTTCCCCCTTCTCCGAATACGGGAAAGCGTTCGGGGGAAATAAGCTTGTCCTTGGCGCGGCTGATTTTGCTTTGGAACTCTTTCGGGCTGAAGGCTTTGTCGGAAATGTTGAGGTATTTCATTACCTCCTTTATAACCCTTAAGCTGTCGTCCGTGTCATAGATTGTGAATGAGCTTTTATAGCCCAGCTCCTCTATGCCGCGTCTCAGCATTTTGATACAGGCGGAATGGAAGGTACCCGCGAAAACATCTTTTCCCCCGGCGTTCATACGCTCCAGCCTTTCCCTCAGCTCTCCCGCGGCCTTGTTGGTAAAGGTCACCGCCATTATGCGCCACGGAGCGGCGCGCTCATAGCCTAACAGTCTTGAAAGGCGGTCAATGCTTTCGGGCGTATTTTCTTCTTTTCCGTCGGCGTAGCTTAAAAGAAAGGCTTCGTCTTCCCGAGAAAAATCTCGGTCAAACTCGGTGTGAAAGCTTTTGCCGAAAAGAAGCATATTGGCGATGCGGTTGCACAGAACGGTGGTTTTGCCGCTTCCCGCGCCCGCAATGATGAGAACCGCGCCGCTAAGCTGATAAATTGCCTCGCGCTGTCTGGAATTGGTTCTCGAAAAAAATCTGTCTATACATTGCTTTTTTACTTGAGTAAAATTATTCATGATAATTTTTTATATCCTGTTCTTTTGTCATTTATTCAGCCGCCTCGGGAACCGTGGAGGGGGCGGTGTTTCTTGCGGCGGTTCCTCCGGATGCCGTACCGGAGGAAGATCCCAGAGCCACAAACGGATTGATTCCGTCGCTTACCACCTGTGGCAGAACGCCGTTCCAGCGCTCTACTTTAAGATATTCTGTGTAGTTGGGAGAATTGGCCAACTCCTCCTGAATAAGTCTGATAGCCTCCGCCTCCGCTTCGGCGGCGATTTTCTTGGAATCCGCTTCGGCTTGTGCGGCAATAACAGTCTGTTTTCCCTCTTCTGCTATGGCCTTGGTCTTGTATTCCATTTTAAGAGCGTCCTGCTCGGCTATTACCTTTGCCTGAATGGATTCCTCAAAGGCTGTGTCAAAGTTGAGATTTTCTATTGCGAAGGCGGTTACCACAATGCCGTATTCGCTTAGTATTTCCGTAAGGGAATTCTGTATCTCGGCGGTTACGTCCGCGCGGGACTGCACCAATTGCTCCGCCTTTACCTTTCCTATTGAGTCCTTGGCTACTTTCTGGACGTTTGGTACAAGCAGCTTGGTCTCTACGTTGGCGATGCCTATGTTTCTTATGATATTGCTGAGCTTTGCGCTGTCGTAGCAGTAATTGAGTTTAAGCTGAAGCGACTGCACCGATTGTGTGTCGCTGGTGTACGCATCGGTTGTAACGGCATAAACCTGCTCCCTTGTATCTACCTGAACTATCTCCTCGATAAAGGGAATATGCATATTTAGTCCCGCGGTCATATCCGCGCGGGTGATAGCTCCGAAGCGGTATTTAACGCCTATATAGCCCTCGTTTACTATGCTGAAGGAATTAAAAAGCACCACTATGAGCAAAAATATTATTATGGCGATAATAACGAATTTTCCGTACTTTTTGCCTTCGGGTTTGCTGTCGTTTGATGTGCTGAATCTGACTTCTGCCATTTTTTTGTCCTTTCTTCCAATGTGATTTTATACTATTGCAATCCAAAAGAAGTTTAAACAAAATTACAAACAGTTCAAAAAGTATACAAGCTTTGGGGGCGTTGCCCCCGTTTTTCGGACTCCCCTACTTCCCTTTCGGACTCCGAAAGGGAAGCGGAAAGGACAATTAGCCGCTTCGCTCCTATGTTTATCTTTTTGTTGGATTGCTATAATTGCAAATAATTACAAATTTCATTTTGTATATAGTATTACACATTTATAAGCTCCGAATATTTATCCTTAACCTCAACCTTTATCTCCGTCTTATCCCCGTTATTTCCGTTTCTCACAGCGTGGGATAGCATAAGCTTTATGCGGTTTACCTGGTTTACCTCCGAGGCGCCGGGGTCATAGTCGACGGCTATTATATTGGAAAGAGGATTTCTTCTTCTGAGCTCTCCTATAACGCCTTTTCCCGTAACGTGATTGGGGAGGCAGGCGAAGGGCTGCATACAGATTATGTTGTTTACCCCACTGTGCATAAGCTCCACCATCTCGGCGGTAAGGAACCAGCCTTCTCCCGCTATATTGCCGGTGGAGACAATACCGTCCACCAATTTTCTCATCTCGGAGATCCTCATGGGACTTCCGAACTTGGTGTCTTTTACCGCTTCAAGATAGGGCTTTTGAAGGTGCTCTAAAAATCCTATAAGCTTATTCATAAAGAAATAGCGGGAATTGGAGACGGTGAGAAGCTCTTTTCGTGTATTGGCGTGATCCATTATAAAGTAGATAAAGCCCATAAGATCGGGCACTACCGCTTCGGCTCCCTCTGATTCCACAAGATCAACCACAAAATTGTTCGCAACAGGGTGATATTTTACCAATATTTCTCCCACTATGCCTACTCTCGGCTTTTCGATATCGAGAGTAGGCAGCTCGGCGAAATCCTTTACAATGGCAGCTATATTTTTCTTGTATTCGCTTATGCTTAAGCTTTTAAGGGACTTTTTGAGCTTTTCGTTCCATTTTTCATAAAGCCTGTTGGCGCTGCCCTTTTCGACCTCGTAGGGTCTCACACGGTACAGGCAGCGGCTTAAGGTATCACCGTAAACCAGAGCCAGCATTGCCCTAACTATAAGGGAAGGGGTATACTTAAAGCCGGGATTTTTTTCCATGCCCACCATATTTACCGAAATAATGGGGATCTGAGGATATCCGCCCTCCTTAAGGGCTTTTTTTATCATTCCCACATAGTTTGTGGCGCGGCATGCTCCGCCCGTTTGGGTAATCAGCACAGAGGTGTTGTCAAGATCGTATTTTCCGCTGTCCAGAGCGGACATAAGCGAGCCTACCGTCAGTATGGTGGGATAGCAGGCGTCGTTGTTCACGTATTTTAAGCCCTTGTCTACTATATCCTTTGTATAATTCTTAAGAATAACCATATTGTAGCCCGAATACCTGAACGCCTGTTCCAGAAGCTCGAAATGAACAGGTGCCATCTGTGGAGCCAAAATCGTATGGGTCTTTTTGCTTTCCTTGGTGAAATATGGCTGGCGGTGGTAGCCGTCGTACTTTGAATCGCTGTGATAGCCGTCCCTTAGCCTCTCCTCTGAAACGGAGATAAGGGAGCGTAAGCGTATCCTCGCCGCGCCCAGATTGTTTACCTCGTCTATTTTGAGCACTGTGTACAGTCTTCCGTAACCCTGCATTATTTCCTGAACCTGATCGGTAGTAACCGCGTCAAGACCGCAGCCGAAGCTGTTAAGCTGCACAAGCTCCAGATAATCTCTCTCTCCCACTACGGCGGCGGCATTGTACAGCCTGTTGTGGTACATCCACTGATCCACCACCCTGATAGGACGCGCTAACTTGTCTATGCCCAAATGAGCCACGCTGTCCTCGGTCAGCACCGCAAAGCCGTATCCGTTTACCATTTCGGGTATGCCGTGATTTATTTCCGGGTCGATATGATAGGGTCTGCCCGCTAAGACGATTCCCCTTTGCCCCGTTTTTTCAAGGAGAGCCAAAACTTCCTCGCCCTTCGCGCGCATCTTGTTTTTGAAATTTCCGTCCTCTTTGTAGGCCGCCGCCAAAGCGGTTCCTATTTCGCTTCCCTTTATACCCAAAGGGGAAAGTTCTTCAACAAGTCTTTCCGCCATACGCTCTTTATCGTAAATGGGGAGGAAGGGATTCATAAAGCTGACCTTATGTTCTCTGAGTTCCGGAATTGAGTTTTTGATTACCTCTCCGTAGGTTGCCACCACAGGGCAGTTATAGTGATTGTCGCCCTTTCCGCCGCAGTCCATTTCGTAGGGCAGGGAAGGGTAAAAAATTATTCCGGCTCCGTTTTGTATCAGCCACTCTATATGGCCGTGAGACAGCTTTGCGGGGTAACAAACCGACTCGCTGGGCATTGTTTCCATTCCCAGCTCGTATATTTCGCGGCCGGAATCAGGGGACAGGAGCACGCTATAACCCAGTTCGGTAAAAAACGTGTGCCAGAAGGGGTAGTTTTCGTACATTCCCAATACTCTTGGAAGTCCCACCACGCCCCTTTTCGCTTCCTCTGCCGAAAGGGATTTCCTGTCAAACAAAAGCCTGTATTTATAATCGAAAAGATTGGGCAGCTCCGATTTTTTGGCGCCTAAGCCCGCGCCTCTTTCGCAGCGGTTGTTGGTAATAAACCTTGTGCCGTCGCCGAATTTGCTTATTGTTAATAAACAGTTGTTGCTGCACCGTCCGCAGCGGGCGGTGGATTTTGTAATGGTAAATGCTTCCAGCTTATCGAGAGCAGCTATCGCCGAGCCTTGACCATCGTCTCTCGCCTTGGCGATAAGTGCGCTTCCGTAGGCTCCCATAAGCCCCGCCTTGTCGGGTCTTACCGCCTCTCTTCCGCAGGTGAGTTCAAATGCCCTCAGCACCGAGTTGTTCATAAAGGTGCCGCCCTGTACGATTATTTTTTCTCCCATGTCCTTGGGATCACGTATTTTTATTACTTTAAACAGCGCATTTTTTACTACGGAATAGCTTAAGCCCGCGGAAATATCCGCAACGCTCGCCCCCTCCTTCTGCGCCTGCTTTACTCGGCTGTTCATAAATACGGTGCAGCGGGAGCCCAAGTCAACGGGGTGCTCGGCGGTAAGCCCCAGCTGGGCAAATTCCGCGCTGGTCATTCCCAAAGCCACGGCAAAGTTTTCTATAAAGCTTCCGCAGCCGCTGGAACAGGCTTCGTTAAGGAGAATACTCTGAATCTCCCCGTCCTTAACCCTTATACACTTCATATCCTGTCCGCCGATATCGAGAATAAACTCCACGCCGGGAAGCATATGCTCCGCCGCCTTATAGTGCGCCATGGTCTCTATTTCGCCGAAATCCGCCTTAAGCGCCGCCTTTATAAGGTGTTCCCCGTAACCCGTGGCGGTTACCTTAGCTATGTAAGCGTCCTTTGGCATCAAGGAATATATTTCCTTTAATATGCCTATTACCGACTTCAGGGGATCGCCCATATTGTTATTGTAATAGGAATAGAGTATTTCGTCGTTTTCGTTTATAAGGGCGGCCTTGGTAGTTGTGGAACCCGCATCTATGCCCAGATAGCACTTTCCTTTGTGAGCGCTTAAGTCGGCGGTGGGGATTACCGCTTTGGAGTGTCTGTCCAGAAACGCCTGTTTTTCCTCTTCGTCTTTAAAGAGGGGAGAAAGTCTCTCCACCTCGTGGGACTGTACGCTCGAAAGTCCTTCTATTTTTTTCCTGAGAGCGGAGGTTTCCACTCCCCCCCTGCTGTCCGACAGCGCCGCGCCCGTTGCCACAAACAGATTCGCGTCGTCGGGGAAGATTATTTCGTCGTCCTTAAGGTTAAGCGTTACAATAAAACGCTTTCTCAGCTCGGAAAGATAATGGAGCGGACCGCCAAGAAATGCGACCTTTCCCCTTATGGGCTTTCCGCAGGCCAAGCCGCTTATGGTCTGATTCACCACCGACTGGAACACCGAGGCGGCTACGTCGCTTTTTTTCGCCCCATCGTTCAGAAGCGGCTGAATATCGGATTTTGCGAATACGCCGCAGCGGGAGGCGATGGGATAAATGGTTTCCGCTTTTTTCGCCAGCTCGTTTAAACCCGTTATGTCGGTATTCAGCAAAGCCGCCATTTGGTCGATAAAAGCGCCGGTACCGCCGGCGCAGGTGCCGTTCATGCGCTGTTCTATGCCGCCTTTAAGATAGGTTATTTTGGCGTCTTCACCGCCAAGCTCGATAGCCACGTCGGTTTGAGGAATAAGCTTTTCTATAGCCACCGCTCCTGCGGTAACCTCCTGAACAAAGGGTATGTCAAGCCATTTGGCCACGTTTATTCCGCCGCTTCCCGTAACCGCCACGGTAGCGCCGCTTTCGCCGATTTTGTCTATACCTTCGGACAATACTTCCGCCAAGGTTTTTTTGATGTCCGAATAGTGTCTTTGATATTTTTTATGTACAATTTCGCCGTTTTCGTCAAGGATAACTATCTTAACCGTTGTCGAACCAACGTCAAGTCCGATATGGAACATACTTTTATTTCCTTTCTTTTGAAACACGCGGGCTTTCCGCCCGATAAAATATATTATACACCAATTTTTTTAAAATTGCAATGGGAAATTGGTTACAAAATTGGGCGGAACCGCCTTTTTTAAAGGAAGTTCCGCCTTTTCACATAATTTTCATTCGATATACAATGCCGCATTAAAAATACGTAAATCAGAAAAAAACAACGGCTGCCTTAAGGCGTATAAAACATCTGCGTCCAGTAATATCCGTAATAATCTCCCTCAATATAATAACACCCCACTCCCATATACTCGTGATCTCCCAAAATATTCACTCTATGGGCATAATCGTTCATCCAGCAATCCACAACCTTTTGTGCCGTGGGATACCACTTGGCAATGTTTTCCGCTTTGGAGGAAGGATTTGAAAGCCCGTACTCGTCCAGTACGGTAAAGCATTTGGTGCCGTCGGGGCGAGTGTGGGATGTTTTAAAGGTGGCTTCCCACGCTCTTTCGGTGGCGGCGGCGGTGAGGCTGTCAAGCTGTTTAACCGGATTTAAACCGTAATCGGCTCTCACCGCATTTACCACCTCAAACACCTGCTGCGCAAGGTCGCGTTCCCAATCCGTCTGAGCTCTCTGACCGTAAGCTCCGCTTAACGGATATTCGACAATCTCGGTGGGACTGAGAAAATCCGAGTGTATAAACTCTCCGCTGTCTAACTTGCAGTAATGGGTATCGGTTTCGGCAACTATATTGACCGTATCGTTCAGATTGTAGCGGTTTACCTTTTCGGAACCCTCAATCGCCTCCTTACGGCTGTATATGCCGCCGCTGCTTATGTACATAACGCTCTCGGCGGCGGTTTCCGTCCACTTCGGCGTTTCTTCTTCGCTTATGTAATCCTCGTGGATAAATTCGCCGCTTTCCGTTTTGTAATAGTGAGTGTCCGTTATTGCGGCAATCTTGACAGTATCGTTTATTCGGTAGAGCTTTATTTTTTCGGAGCCTTCTATCGCGTCCGTGCGGCTGTAAATTTTGTCGGTGTTTATATATTTTATTCCGCTTACCTTTGTTTCGGTCCATCTTTCGTCGGTTTCCTCATCGGCGCGCTCTTCTTCGGGGGCGCTTATGCCGTTTTGATCGCTCTCGGATACGGATTCCAAATCCCATTCGGTGTCAATTTCGGTCAGTACTCCCGAATCGGAATTATCGGAATTAAGATTGTCGGAATCACCTTCGTCCGGCGAAAGCAAGAATGTTTCCGCATGATACGGGTTGTCCGTTCCAACAGCGTCGGAAGCTTCAAACTCGTCATAAACCGCGGTTTTTCCGCTAAGGACGGAAGCTTCCGACGTATAAACTTCATAGGGTACCCGCTGAGCCTTCGTCTCCGTTACTCCCAAAAAATCAGACGAAAAGGATATCGCTTTATTCGTAAAAACTCCCGCCTCGGCGGCAGTCATGGCATTGTCGGCAAATTCGCCGTGCAGCTCTCCCTTTCCCGCAAAACAGACGGAGAAAATCATAACTCCGCTTAAAAAAGCGTATAAGCCCTTATACCTGATACGGCAAAGAGCTTTGAACGCACTTATACACAAAAATTTTAAAACTTTCAGCAATTCAGCCATTTTTTGACCTTTCTTTTAATGTCAAAAACCAAGGGAAAAGCAATACCCTTATGTTTTCTCAAAATGTCCCCGCCGGTTTCACCAAGCGAATTTTTAAAACGTTATACCAAGCCTTTGCAAAAAACAGCCAACCTTCCGCAAAGACTTGTTTATTTATTTTTCGGCGCAGCTTTAACAAGCCGACGAATTGCAAAGCAATTCCGAGGTTCGGCAGGTGTTATACCAATAACCATTTTAACACAGGATAAAATCATAGTCAAAACAGTTATTACACCCGAAGCAATGTTAACAAAAAAACATTTTTCCAATTTTTAATTGGTTAACAGTATTATTCCACATTGAACCGAGAGACGAGGAATATCCGACAGAGTTTAATAATGATAAAATTCCTGAGTCCAGAAATGATAGTAGCTCTGGTGATCATCTTCTATGTAGTAATAGCCTACGCCCATATAGGTGTAATCCTTGTTTAAAATGGCGGCGCGGTGGGAAGGACTGTTCATCCACGCGTCCACAACGCTTTCGGGCGAATCCTGCCCTGCGGCGATATTTTCGCCCCAGCCGCCGTAGATTATCCCGTTTTCGTTAAAGGCTCCCGTGCACGTTGTGCCGTCGGGGCGGGTATGATCCGCCCGATATTCCACCGTAAGCTCCCATGCCCTCGTAAGCGCCACGTTTTTAAGAATATCCATTTTTTCAAACGGAGCAAGTCCGTTTTTGGCTCTTTCCGCGTTGGTGAGTTCAAACACCTCGTCAGCGAAGTCCAACTCTTTTTCGGTACAGTATCTCTGTTCGTATCTCCCTCCCGTTAAAGCGGGGTCGGAAGGAGATTCGGCAGTCGGTTCGGAAGCGACGGAAACAGGTTCGGAATCGGAAACCGAAGTTAAAACAGCCTCCGTTGTCGTAGGCTCCGTAGCGGCGGGTACCGTTGTCATGGGCGGATCGGTTTGCGGCACGGTTGCCTCTTGGGTAACGGGCGAGATTTCGGGCACAAACGGCGTTGTCGAAACAGGCGGTGAAGCGGATTCCGAATCCGGCTCGTTAAAAGGTTCGGCCGCAGAATTTTCGGCATTTGCGGAGACAGGCTGCGAATACGAAGCTCCGTCGGTTTGCGGCGATTCTTCGCCCAAAGCGGTATCGGAAAAATTCGGAGCCGTATCGGAGGATTGAGGGATTTCCTGCCGTGCTGTGCCGGGTTCCCCTTCGTAAGGCGTCGTTATTTCTTCGGCGGACGTTCTCTTTGTTTCTTCGGAAGCGCTTTGCTGTTCCGATTCCGAAATTTTTTCGCTTTCTTCGGAAGGCTCGCCGGAAATAAGAAGCGGAGTGGACGTATCCGAAGGAACATCTTCCGACAGCGAGCTGCACGCGGCAAAGCTCAGCGCGGCCGACAGCAGCAGGGGAAGAATAAGGAGTCTGACATTTTTTTCAAGCATAATATGTATCACCGTATATTGAATTTTTTTCTTGAATGCCTCGGCTTTTGTCGGTTTTTAAAACCTGTCTTCACAAGATTTGTGCGTGGATTTTCGAGCAAATTTTGTCGAGTATAAGGCGGAAATCCGCAATACTTGATGTATTTCAAGGATTTTCAACGCGGTAATCGGCAAAATTTGCCGAAAAGACACGTGCAAAATCTTGTAAAAAAAGGTTCTTTATTTTGATGTTGTATAATAAAACTTGACACGATTTTCACAAAGAAGTATAATGCAAG
>CAJUFF010000091.1 GCA_910585505.1 uncultured Ruminiclostridium sp.
TTTTATCCTGTGTCAAAATGGTTATTAGTATAATTCCCGATCGACAACAAAATTTGTCTATACTTTGATCTGGAATTAGTATAAGACAGCTTGGGATCGCCCGAAGAAAACATTTGCTTATTTAAATATTTTCTCTTTGAATCCCAAAAAAGAAATAATTAAACTTTTTTAAAAAGAAGAATTGCAGTAAATCGGTAGACATTACCATCGTATTGTGATATAATAACAAAAAAAGCGAAAAATTAACTCATTGTAAAACTGCCAATATTTATGAGGATATTTTTAGATTTCATAATTTTTATACGGAAAGGATATTTAAAATATGCAGCTTACCGATTTAGGCACTATAAGAGATTTGTTTTCCCGTCATGGCTTTTCATTCACAAAATCATTGGGTCAGAATTTTCTTATTAATCCCTCGGTATGCCCCAAAATAGCGGAAATGGGTGGCTGCGGTGAAAAAGTGTGCGCTCTTGAAATAGGCACGGGCATAGGAGTGCTGACAAAGGAGCTTGCGCTGAGAACAAAAAAAACCGTAGCGGTGGAAATAGATAAGGGATTAGAACCGATTTTAGAAGAAACCCTTTCCGATTTTCACAATGTTGAAATTATTTTCGGGGACATAACCGAGATTAACTTAAAAAAACTTTTTGAGGAGAAATTCCAAGGCGAAGAGGTAGTGGTCTGTGCCAACCTGCCTTATTATATAACATCTCCCGTTATAATGAGGCTTTTGGAGGAAAGGCTGCCGATAAGATCTGTAACCGTTATGGTGCAGAAAGAGGCTGCTGACCGTATCTGTGCAAAAGTGGGGAGTAGGGAAAGCGGAGCCTTGACAGTGGCGGTAAATTATTACAGTACTCCCAAGAAGCTTTTCGGAGTGTCGAGAGGCAGCTTTGCTCCGAGTCCCAACGTGGATTCGTCAGTTATAAGGCTTGATATTGCAGATGAAACGAGGTATCATGTACGGGACGAAAAGCTTTTTTTCCGCATCGTGAAAGCCGCATTTTCTCAGAGAAGAAAACAGATGGTAAATCCTATTTCGTCGGATCTTAAAATCTCCAAAGAAAAACTTTCGGATATTTTAAGATCCGTGGGAGCAAGCCCCACCGCACGGGCGGAGGAATTGGATATGAATCAGTTTGTGGCATTGTGTAATGCTGTTTATACCGATTTAAACCAATCTTAATCGCTAATCTTTGATCATCCAAAAAGATTAGGGCTTGTTTGAAAATAGAGGAAATGACGGGTTATTGATCCAAAATGGTTAGATTCAATGGAAAAAACGCAGTCAAACCGTCGTTTGACGAGGCTTTTTGACGCGTAAGAGACCGTTTTTGGGGGGCAAAGACGGCGTTTCCGATTTTTCAAACAAGCCCTAATATTTATCATTTTTCTCTGAAAACAATAACAGGCTTTACATTAAATTACACGTAAAGCCTGTTATTGTTTTATATAATGTCTCCCTGCCTGCTCTGATTCCGCTTTATTTTTCTTGAGGTGGTTTTCTCAAACTCCTCGTTTCTTATTCTTATCCGGCGGATATTTTTTGAGGAAGGCAGGGTCTTGTTGATTTCGGCTACCTTTGCCTTTACTTCCGCTATTGTCTCTTCTTCGGTTTTGCCTTTGTAAAGCTCGCTGCCCAAAAACAGCTCCAACGTCAATATCTCGTCTTCGGGGTAAACAAGAAGCTCCTGAGCGATTCCGAAAGCTTCCGCCTTTTTTTCCAGCTCTTCGGGGGAAACGTTTTCGCCGTTGGAAAGAATGATTAGATTTTTCTTTCTTCCGGTTATGTAAAGCCGTCCGTATTCATCTGTATATCCAAGATCTCCCGTGTACAGCCAGCCGTCCCTTACGGTTTCGGCGGTTTCCTTTTCGTCCTTGTAATATCCCTTCATTACCGAAGGGCTTTTTACCGTTATCTCCCCGTCCACTATTCTTACCTCGCAGCCGCGCACTATTTTCCCTACGTCTCCGTTTGATTTTCGGGACAGATCGCCGGAGGTTATCCGGGGTGAGCATTCGGTCATTCCGTAACCCTGTGCTATGGTTATACCAAAGCTTTCGTATTCCGAAATTAGTTCGGGACTTAAGTAGGCGCCGCCGCTGTAAATTATCTTAAGTCTGCCGCCGAAAACGCTTTGCGCGATAGCCTGTACTGGGATATCCGGATTAGCTTTAGCGGCGTTTTTTATCTGCTTGCATATGGTGGCCGCTATCATTGGTACCAAGAGAATGATAGTGGGGGCGAAAAGTTTAAGATTCTGCGCCACCTTCATCAGCGAATCGTTTACGCAGACGGTGGTGCCGTAGCGAAGCGACAAAAGTATATCGCAGGTAAAGCAATACACGTGATGAATAGGCAGCACGGTGAGCAAAACGTCCTTGTCGGTGCTTTCGTTATCGCAGCAAAAGGCATTGTCGATAAAATTTCCATGAGACAGCATAACGCCCTTCGCTTTTCCAGTTGTACCCGATGTAAACAGTATTGCGGCAAGAGTATTTTCGTCGGGAAGCTCTTCTTCGGACATAACCAAAGGTTGGTATTTATCAAGTATCGCCCCAACGGTAAGACCGTTTTCGGTCTCCCCGGACAGCGCCACAAACATTTTTACCGACGGGCAGGCCGCTTTTACGGCGGGAATCGCCTGTTCATATCTTTTGTCGTAAAAAAGCACGTCCGCGTCCGCCCTTGTTAGCAATTCGCATATATCGCTTACAGATAAAAGCGCGTCGATGGGAACGCTTACGTTCCCGCCGCACATAGCGCCTATGTGGCTCATAAGATAATAACCGCTTGTGGGGCCTATCACCGCCGAGTGCACGCTTTTTCCGAAGCTGTCCTTTAAAAAAGCGGCTATTTTAAGGGCGCAGGCGTAAAATTCGCCGAAAGTGATTTCGCTTATGCCCGAAGCTGTTTTTTCTTTAATGAACGGGTTGTTTTCAAATTTTTCGCGCGCCGCGTTTACCAGATCAAACAATGTTTTCATATTTCCCGCGTTCCTTTCATTCGGCCTGTCAGGCTTTTTTAAGCTTCTCGATATATTCTATTGCGTCTCTCACGGTGGATAGTCCTATAATTTCTTCTTCGTCGACATGTATGCCGTATTTTTCCTCAATTTCCCCCAACAGACACATAAAATCAAAGGAATTAAAACCGAGATCGTTTATAAATTCCGAATCGAGGGTTATTGATTCGGGTTCCGCCTCGATATAATTGCACATCATTTCTTTAAGCTCTTCAAGCATTTTTATAATCTGCCTTTCTTATATCATTTCAAGAATCTGTCCGATCGTTCTCGTCTTATCTTCAATCCCTCTGAACAAAACGCGGCAGTAATAGTAATATAAAAATTCCATTTCGCTGTCGCTTACCACGTCTTTTTTGTACTCGAAATTAAAGTTGAGACCGTTGTCTTCGGGACGGTGCATCACCGTAAGATAAAGGGGCTGAGCCGCCACTCCGTTGGAGTACCAGAAGGTTTTGTAATCTATATCGGGCATTTCCGTGTTCTTTTCCCGCAGAGTTAGCGGCTGGTAGGTCAGCGAAATACTCTCGTAGCTGGCGCCCGGAGCAAATTTGCGGTACTTTGCCCGCTTCATGGTAAGCTCTATGGGGTCATAGTTTGCGTGGCGGAATATCTTATTTTGCTCCGCCTGAATGGTTCTTATGCCCTCGATAAAGGTCTGTTCAGGCTCAAGAATAGTACGCAGCGGGAAAAAGTGTATTCTCGTGCCGCCGCTGTGTTTTTCGAGAAGCGTTCCGCGGCGCGCCACGTTGGTTTTTACGGAAACGTCCTTTTCATCGTTGTTGAATTTTGAAAGAACGGTGCGAAGCCCCATAAGCAGAAGGCTGGCCATGGACACCTTGTTTTCCGCGCAGAAATCCAGAAGTCTCGCCGAAGGCTCTCCCTCAAGATGATAAACGGAAATAGCGGCGTCAAGAGTGTTGGATGTAATAACCGCGCTTCTGAGATCCGGATTTCCGCTTTCCCGCCGTTGGGTGATCAGTCTTCCGGGACCGGTGAAATCGGTATACATTGGTTCGTCGCCCTCTATCTGAGACTTCCAGAATTCCTCGTCTTTTTTATGGGAAGCATTACTCTTTTTTTCATATTCAAGATCGTGTTCAACAGCTTTTATATAGGACTGAAGCGGCTTGGGATGCGGATAATCGTAAGCCTTGGCGCAGTACAGCTCCAATACCCTTTTATTAAACTCGATTATCGAGCTTGAGTCCATTGTCATATGGTCGACCTTAAGGTAAATTCCGTTATATCCGCATGGGTATTTTATCATAACAACTCGGTTCATAGCCGAATTAAACCGCTCCAGCGGCTTATGCGTCCACTTGGTCATTTCCTCATGGGCGTCGCTTTCGCTCCAGCCCGAAAAATCAAAAAATCCGATTTCCCTTTCATCATAGGGGATAACGTATTGATATACCGTGCCGTCCTCGTCCTGTATAAAACGCAGCCGCATTGAGTCAAAGTCGGAGATCGCTTCTTGTATTGACTGTTTAAGCACGTCAAAGTTAACGTCCTGTTTTATGTAAAGACCGGTTCCTATGTTTAAAACCTGAGGTTTAGCGAATTTTATGGTATAAAAATGCAGTCGTTGAGCGGCGGTGAGAGGGTAGCATTTCATTGCCGTGCCGTTGATGATAAATTCTTTCATTTGATATAGACCTTTCTGTTTTTTCGACCGGCGGTCGAAATTTGTTTGAAAATATGTGAGCGATTTATAAAAATAACCGCCCTTGTGGTAACTTTTAATTTTTAAGGGAGCAATAACACAAAAAACGTTTTCGTACTCAGTCAAAATATTTATCCAAAAACTCCGTTACGCTTTTCATATACAGTTCCGTGTTTTCATACATGGAAGCCGCATGCCCCGCGTTATCCACAATCAGAAGCTCCTTTTCACCCGTACAGGCGCTGTAATTCTGTTGAGACATATAAGTGGGGACAAACTTATCCTCCTTGCCGTGAATGAACAGAATGGGACACGCGCCCTTTTTTACCGCGTCGAGAGTCGAACAGTCGCCAAAGCCGTATCCCGCCTTTTTACGGCAAAGTCTGTTGTTAATGTCCATTATCGGATGGGGCGGCAGGTGATAGTCTCGTTTCAAAATGTGCTTAAACACATCGTAAGGCGAAGTAAAAGCACAATCCGCAATTATAGCCTTAACGCTTTTCGGAAAATTATCCAGCCCGCTCGCCATAAGCACGGTTGAAGCTCCCATTGATACGCCGTACAGCGCAATCTCCTCATCACCGCCCGACTTTTCAGTAATGTAATCTATCCATTTAAGACAGTCGAATCGGTCAAGTATCCCAAAGCCCACATAATCACCTTCGCTCTTTCCGTGGGATCGCTGGTCAACTATAAGAGCGTTCCAGTTCCTTTCAAGAAAATATTCCGCCATAGTTGGGCAATCGTTCATGCCGCAGCTTGTGTAGCCGTGAACCAATATGGCGGTTCGATGCGAAGGCTTTTCCGAAGGAAAATAATCACCGTGGAGGGTAAGACCGTCCCGTGTAATTACGCTGACGTGCTCCGATTTCCTTTGAAGCAGCTTATCTCTTTCCCGATGAATGATTTTTATGTATTCCTCCCATTTATCACCGTCAGCCATTTCGCTTATGTCAACACGAACCTCTTTTTGACGCGGAATAACGCGGTTAAACAAAACTCTTGCGCCGATAAGGCACGCAGAGGCGCCCACTGCCAACAATCCACCGGCGGCGGCCGCAATCAAAGCAAGCGTCATATTATCCCCCCTTTTTCACTTTTCGACCGACGGTCGAATTTCTCTAAATATATCTTAGCACTTTTGGCTTTAAAGGTCAAGGGCGTTTTTAAACAAAATATTGAAATTCTTTTAAATTTGTGATACAATACAAATAAGGACATTAAAAATATATTTTATCTGTGAATTATTTGGAAAGGGAAAGAGAGAATGAAGCAGGACAAGCGCGAGATTATATACGACGCTCTTGAGAGACTTATGTGCAAGGTGCCTTTTAAAGATATTTCGGTGGAGTCCATTGCCAGAGAGGCAAATGTGGGAAAGGGCAGCATTTATTATTATTTTGAAAGCAAGGACGAAATATTGGACAGCCTTATAGAGCGAAGCTTCAGAAGAGCAATAAGAGAGTACCTTAACTGCATAAATTTTGAACAGACCGCCTTGGGACGAATAAAGCAGCTCTTTCGCAGTGTTCTGAAAAAGGACTTTGCCGACAGCCGCCGAAACCTTATTATAACTCTTCACCTAAGCGATGATCTCATGCTTCACAATAAGCTCAAGGAAGTAGCCGTACAGGAACTTGCCCCTATCCTTACCGTCCTTCTGGAGCAGGGACTTGAAGAAGGCTCCATCAAGGTGGAGTATCCGAAGGAAAGCGCGGAAATAATGGTTGCCGCTCTTACCGTTTTTTTAGACAGCTCAAGGGACGAAAAAGGTTCGCTGAAGAAAAAACTGAAAATTTTCGCGGGAGTGCTCGAAACTTGTCTTAAAACGCCTAAGGGAAGCTTTGACTTTTTGTTTGAGGGATTTGAACAATAAAAAAACATATGTCATTTTCCCTTAAGGCAACACAGCGCAATGACCGCCTGACGGCTTTGTGTGCGGTGTTGCCTTAAAAATATTAACTTGAAAATTACGCTGAAATATGTTTAAATAAAATACTGCTTTGGCAGCGCTTCATTATAAATAAAAAAAAGGAGACAAAAGAATGATTGCGCAAAAGGTAGTATGCCGCCTTTAACGATATAAGTGAATACGGATGGGTATTCATAATGTCGGACAGATCTTCGGAGGTACTTTCCGCTGCGGCCGATCTTAGGATAATACTTATATATCTGTATAGCGAGTATGCTTATACTTGCGATAACTGCGTATTATTTTATCAGCAGAATGATATCCCCTCTGAAGTCTGTGGAAAGATCGGTGGGTTCGCTTGGAAGAGTGCGCTTGGACTCAGCGGAGATCGTTGAAAAATATACGCGAGGAAATGGCGGGTATTTGACCCAAAATGGTTAGCTTCAAGGAAAAAAACGCAGTCAAACCGTCGTTTGACGAGACCTTTTTGACGCAGAAGATGACCGTTTTGGGGGCGAAAATACGGCGTTTTTGATTTTTCAAACAAGCCATAGTATAAAACAGATTTTATAAAATAAAAACAATACCTTGTATCCCAAAAGATACAAGGTATTGTTTTAAAGTGTAGTTTAAACAAGCTGCCAGAATTGCTTTGCAATTCCGGCAGTGATTATATAGCTTCATCAAAAAAATTATGCGGAAGCGGCAGCCTTTTTCGCCATTCTCGATTTAAGACGAGCGGCCTTGTTTTTATGGATAAGTCCCTTGCCTGCAGCCTTATCAAGCTTCTTAACGGCGGTAAGTCTTGCTTCGGCGGTTGCGCCTTCGGCTCTCGCCTGCTTCATAACGGTCTTGAGCTGGGTCTTTGCAGCCTTGTTGCGGGCTTGTCTTACCTTGGAGACCAGAACTCTCTTCTTGGCAGATTTAATGTTAGGCATCGTTACACCTCCTTACATATATAAAAATATGAAATTCAATGCTTTTTAAAGACAATAAACAGGATTTGTTTATTTGAAAGCAATTCTTTCTTTTCTGCTCGATATATTTTACCACAAAAAAAAGAAAAATTCAAGGCTTTTTAAACTTTTTTTGAAATATTGGTATATTTTCACAAAGAATAGAAAAAATCAGTTATACAAAGTGTTTTTATTGTTAAAAATAAACAACCGCTGTTGAAAGGAAAAAGCAATGAAAAGAAAAAGAAGCGACTTGGCGGTGGAATTTGCCGCCGATCTTGACGAAAACGACGTGAAGCTAACCGAAGTCGTATACGAAGGAATAAAGGCAACCGACGTGACCTTGGGAAGCAAGAGCGGTAAACTTATAGGAAAGCCAAAGGGAAGATATATAACACTTCATTGTGAAAACGAGGATAAAATTCGCTTGGGATGCGCCTTGGCGCACTGCATAAAGGAGCTTTTACAACCGTCAATGTCATGGGAAAAAGTAATGGTTACGGGTCTGGGCAACGAAAGAGTGACTCCCGACAGTTTGGGAGCGCGAACGGTAAGACGTATCCCCGCCACGGCGCACCTTGCCGCTACCGACGAGTTCAAAGAGCTTGGGCTACGCCCTGTGGTAGTGATAGAAACGGGAGTGATGGGGCAAACGGGTCTGGAAAGCGCCGACTGCCTTAATTTTGTTGCCAAAAACGTGCTTCCCGCAGCGGTTATAGCCATTGACAGCTTAGCCTGTGGAGATTTTTCCCGCTTAGGTTCCACCATACAAATCACCGATTCGGGAATAGCCCCCGGCAGCGGCGTAGGAGGCAGCCGCCGACCTCTTAACAAGGAGGTGATAGGCAGTAAGGTGATAGCGGTAGGTGTTCCCACCGTAATAGATCTGGACAGCGTTACCGACCAGGTCAATTACCCAATGATGGTTACTCCGAGAGATATTGACGGAGTAATAAGCCGTTATTCGGAAATAATTGCCATGGGTGTAAACTCTGCCCTTAATCCCACGCTTACCAAAGAGGAAATCGAAATGCTTAGTTTTTAAAAAAAGTCATATGTCCCGTCCTTCCTCCATATACATTAACAAAACAGGACAGAAACAATAACGGAAGTTTAAAATTTTATTTATACACATCTTTATCTACCATTATTTTAAACTTCCTCAAGGAAGGACAGGTAACGGAAATGAAAAAGAATGCAGCCTTAAAGTTTGCCGCCTCCGCTCTTGCGGTGGGGGCTTTGCCGTTTGTTGTAACGAGAGCGGTCAACAGCCCGCCCGATATGAGTAAACTTGTGGCGGCGGCGGTTAATTTTACCGCTTCCCCCGCATTTGCGGAAACGGAGGATATCGGAAACGGAAATCTGATCTTGTATAAGCCGTCGCCGGAGGGAACGGAAGAGACTTTGACTCACAGCGGGAAAATCGTCCCAAAAAAAGAATCGGAGGAAAGAGAAAACTACGATCAGGCGCAGACTTCTTCCGATCAGTCAGAGTCGGAGGAAACCTCTGCGGAACCGGAAATGCCGACCGAAACAACTTCGGAATCTGATTTGGAGGAAACTGTTTCTGCCGAATCCATTTCCGAGTTGATTTCGGATTCGACTTCCGAATCCGATTGGGACTTGTCTCCGGATATCACATCCGAAACGGTTTCTGAAACAATTTCCGTTCAGACTCCGGAATCTTCTCCGGAAACGGATTCCACCGGAAAAAGCTACATAATAACTCAAAACATAAGCGAACAAAAGGAAGATCTCTCCGTTTTCAACAGCCGCGACTTGCAGGTAGAGCATATGACCTTTGAATCAAACAACGGAGCAAACTTTCTTTGGCTTAATGAGGGCGGACAGGTGAGAAACTGCACCGAGCTTGACAATGATTTTCTTAAGGAACAAATGAATATCCCCACCGATATTAAAATAGAAGCCTATTCCGATCAGCCGCAAGTGTTGATAATGCACACTCATGCCTGTGAAAGCTATCTTACCGGAGACGGAAGCTTTCAGGACGAGACCTATACCTGCCGTACCGCCGACGCTTCCCAGAGCGTTGTGGCGGTGGGACGGAAGATAGCGGAAAAACTGGCGGAAAACGGTATATGTGTGCTGCACGACGGAACTCTTCACGATTATCCTTCATACAACGGTTCATATGACAGGGCGGAGGAAACTATAACCGATATTTTAGCAGCGTATCCCTCCATAAAAGTGGTATTGGACATACATCGGGACGGAATAGTGGAGGAGGACGGCACCCCGATAGCGGCGGTAAACGAAATAAACGGAAAAAAAGCGGCTCAGGTGATGATAATTTCCGCCGCTTCGGACGGCTATTATTATGTTCCCAATTATCTGGAGAATTTTCATTTTGCCTGTCTGCTTCAGCAGTATATGGAAAAGGAAAACAACGGCATTACTCGTCCCATTCTTTTTGAGTACTGTCAGTATAATCAGCATCTGACCACAGGTTCTCTTCTTATAGAGGTCGGTTCACAGGGAAATACGCTTGAACAAGCCCTGTACAGCGGGGAACTGATAGGCGGAAGCATTGCCAGAGCGCTTTTGTCGTTAAGCGAATGATTTTTAATAAAAAACGTCTTTTTCTCTTTACATTTCATTTCTTTTATGCTATAATCCCTTTAAACAAAACCAAAGCATAAAGGAGGCTAAAAAATCGTGGACATAAAAGAAAAGGACGCAGATTTCAAAAACACCGCCGAGCTTGTGAAAGCCATGGGTATCGGCTGGAACTTAGGCAATACCTTAGATCCCATAAACAGCTCAAAAGCAAAAACCGATCTTGACTATGAGACCGCATGGCATAACGTTAGAACCACAAAAGAACTTATTTCGTTTGTAAAATCGGAGGGATTTGATACAATACGCCTTCCTGTCACATGGATAAACCACATCGACCCGGAAAGCTATAAAATAAACAAACCGTGGCTTGATCGGGTGCGCGAGATAACAGACTGGTGTATGGACGAGGGGTTTTATGTTATACTTAACCTTCACCATGACGAAGAATGGATAAATACCGCCCAGGCCGATTACGAAGGTGTTATGAAAAGGTATAAGGCGCTGTGGGAGCAGATCGCCTCCGAATTCGGCGATTATTCCCATAGGCTTATCTTTGAGTCAATGAACGAGGTGGAATTCAAAGATATCGGCGAAGCCAAGGGATGCGAGCTTATAAGCCGAATAAACACCGAATTTACCTCTCTTATCCGCAACAGCGGAAAAAGAAACGCCGACCGTTATCTGCTGCTGGCGGGTTACCGCACCGATATAGACATCACCTGCGGCGAAAGCGGCTTTGTACTACCCAACGACGATAGGATAACAGTGTCGCTTCATTACTATTCCCCGTCCGAATTTGCCATAGCAAATAAAAAAACCTCTTACGGATATCAAAGAACATGGGGAACCGAAAAAGACTTTGAATATCTGGACGGACAGATGAAAAAGCTTAAAGACAGGTTTATTGATAAGGGTATTCCCGTTATTTTGGGTGAATACGGCTGTACATTGCGGGATAAGGATTTGGATTGCAGAAAGCTTTATCTTATAAAGGTGGCTGAATATTGTCTTAAATACGGTATATGTCCTTTATTATGGGACAACGGAGAAGAGATTGACAGAATAAATTTGCGCTGGAGAACCGAAGGTCTGGGCGAAGCGTTAAGAGAAGCAAAAAATAAATACGTAAAATAATTAAAAACTTAAGGCAACACCGCACAATGACCGCCTGACGGCTTTGCGTGCGGCTTGCTTGCATATTTTCCGTCAGATTGCACAAATCCTCCTTGAAATACTC
>CAJUFF010000092.1:0-5273 GCA_910585505.1 uncultured Ruminiclostridium sp.
CGCACTTAATGCAGCTTCCTTGCTACTGTTGCATTTACTTTGAGAATTTACGTATATTTTTCAAATTCCTTTCTTTTTATCATTTTTTTCTTTCCTATATTAAGCACAAACGGGTACATAGAGTTATTTACCATTTCAGTTAAGCGGTTAATGCCTATATTGCTGTACTCGGCCGCTTTGTGATGGTCAGATTTATAGTGTCAATGGTTACCTCCAGCCCTCGCCGTACTGCCATTTTCGCCAGAAAGATAGCAGAATTGGCCAAAAGATCTGGGGCTTCATACTCGATTGGCTCCCCTGTGCCTCTCAGACAGCTTACATAGTTGTATAGGGCTGTGTTGATCCCTTATGCAACTCTGTCCAAAACCGCCATAAGTCTCCTGGCATAATAGAGCCAGGTTTTTGGATGTTTTTTTGCCTTTTCCTCCAAGGTCAACAACTACTTCGCATGGTGACGGGCTTCTTTGTCGTCCCAATAGCATGATTTCCTCTCTTAATATTTTTCCCGCAGGCTGAGCGGTATTCACGCCTTCGGCGCGCATACCGCCACAGCCTGCGGGAGTTGGCAATTAAGAGGAAATCCCAAATCATGCTTGCTTTGCAAGCCCTGATCTTGACTGATTGGATTTGCTTTTACACAAAATTTTATGGAGTGCCTTTCGTAGGGTTCCACCCGTTATGATACAGCGTTAAGGAAACACCGCGCAATGACCGCCTGACGGCTTTGAGTGCGACTTGCTTGCATATTTTCCGTCATCTTGCACAAATCCTCCTTGAAATACGCCGGTATTCCTGCGTCGGATTTATACAAGCTGACGAAAAATCTGACGGCGCAATCCACACACAATCATTGTGCGGTGTTGCCTTAATTTTTTTGTATCTTTCATTGGCGTTTTCTCCATTGTTTCGTTTACAGGGGGCGTTCTTTTCGGAACGTCCCCTGTAAATCTTATTTATTTGGTAACCTTCATTCTGCAAGCCATATAAGACTTACGCAGAGAAGGGAAAAACGCCTTTTCCGCCGTTCCTAAATAATCTTTTCCCAACAGCTCGAAGTATTCTCCGGAAATTCCTATATCGGGAAGCTTTCCTACGATCTCTCCGTTTTCCACTAAGAAGGCAAGCTGAACGGGAGTGGCAAAATGTCCTGCGGGGGTCATATCACCGCCGCTGGCCATCATTACAAGTATCGCTTTTTCTTTGGTGATTTCCGCGGCAGAGCTTGCGGTAGGCTCGGTGCAGCAAGTCAGCGCCGTAAACTGCGGAACTCCGTCGTAAGTGGCTCCCGCGGTAGCGGCCGAAGGGAGATTAAAGATTTTTGAATACATTTTGTTGGTGAGTACATTGGTGAGTACCCCGTTTTTTACAAAAACTTGTTTAAAATCGGGGGCAAATTCTCCCTCGTCGTCAAACACGCAGGCGGGAGGACAGGTGGCGTGGCTTCTGTCGTCATACATTGTAAATTTTTCGTTGAACACTTTTTCGCCGATTTTTCCGCTCAGCAGTGAGGCGCCAGAGGCGTAGGCGTTAGCGAAAAAGTGGTCTATGGTGCGTCCTAAGAGCACTTCCGAAAGCATAAATACGGGGTATACTCCTTCTTTAATATCGACTTCCTTATAAAAGGAGTCGTGAAGCAGTTTACAGTCTCTTACTGCAGCGTCCTCGTCAAATTCTCCCACATATCCTTCATAATCTGCGTCAAAAAGGTTGCCCGCGCCCTTATTCTGAAAGATAAGTGAAAATTCCATCCAGCTTGAGGAGGAAAACAAATGTGCCCCCTTGCTGTTTTCATAAGTATGGCGAAGCTCGGAAAGTTTTATTTTATCGCTTATGGTGAAATTGGGACACTCTTTTGTTACTCTGTCCAAAAATCCTTGCATTTTGGGTATAAATTCTTTTTGGGAAAATATCTCGTGAGCGTCGTCGGCGTTAATTGTATTGCTGTGAAGCTCGCAAGGGTATTCTATGCCGTAGGCAAGCGCTTTTTTTGCCGACTCGGTAAGCGCCGCTTCGTCAATTTCGCCCAATGAGCCAGCTATACCGATTTTTCCGTCTTCGTAAACCCTGACCGTATTTTTCGTTTCCTCGGTGCGGCGGTAGGAATCTATTTTTCCCGCCGTAACGTTAAGGGATATTTCGTTGGTTTTCCAGATAAGCTTTTCTTTTTCCATATATTTCAACCTTTCTTATTACTGAACCTTAATTTTTGATATGCGGACATAAGGGCCGCCGAAGCCTACAGGAAGGGGGAACTGTTCCATTTTTCCGCAGCCGCCCGATACGAAGGATTTCAGCTCGATAGTATTCGAAAGTCCGTCTATAAGACCCAAGGTCTCAAAGACGTTTCCGGTTATAACGCTTATCTGGACGGGTCGACCTAACTTTCCGTCTATTATTTCATAGGATACCGATGGAGCAATGGTAAAGGTGCTCATACCGGAACCGTGTTTGATTGTTTTGATGTAATAGCCTTTCTTTATGGGGGCGATAAGGCTTTCAAAGTTCTCTTTTCCCGCTTCGATATAGGTGGTAGTCATACGCACCAAAGGCTCATATGTGCAGTCCACCGCGCGGGCGTTTCCGGTTACGCCTTCGTCCAGGGAGGCGGCGGTAACGGCACTATGGAGCCTTCCCGCAAGCATTCCGTCTTTTATAAGATAATTTTTTCTCGCCTTTGTTCCGTCATCGTCATACGGCGTGTATCCGGTACCCGGTATTTCGCCGCATTCGGAGATGGTAAGGATAGGTGAGCCTACCTGTTTTCCCAGCTCCCATTCTTTTTTCATGCTTTCATCGGATAGCATAAAGTCGGATTCCGACTTGTGACCGAAGGATTCGTGGGCGAATATTCCCGCCGCCAAAGGTGAGAGCACCACAGGGTAATCGCCTTCCTCCACTGGAACGGAATTGCGCATAAATTCAACCTGTTCTTTAAACTCGTTTTCGGCTCTTTCGGTTTTTGTTTTAAGGCTGTTGAAATCGGTGTCGCCCTCCTGCCACATTGCGCTGAACTTCTTTTCTCCCTCTACCATATCGCAGAAAAGCACCACGCCGCAGGTCTGGTAATCGTAGGAGATATCGGCGCCAAGAGAGGATTTAAACTCGTAAAGACTGTTTCTGTCCAGATATTTTCCAATAGGCATTGACATACATTCTTCCATAGAGGTTACGGGAGCAAGGCTTTTCAGCAGCTCGGTTTTTTCGCCAATGGAGATATTTCTTACCGAATTCTCTTTAAAGCTTCTGAGGTGATCCGTATTGCGTTCAAAGCGTTTCACAACTGGATCGTTTTCGATGTCTGGGTTTGGCTCCGCCACCTCGTAAAGCTCGTCGAGGGATTTCTGGATATGCTCCGTATCGGTGGTTGAGGAATAGTACCACATTTTTCCGTCGTAGACGCGCAGAAAAGCTCTTTTTTCCAACCGTTCCTTTGATTCGCTGAGTTTTCCGTTCAGAAATCTGATGTCGGTGGAGAATCGATCCTCGATTCGAACGTCAGCGTAGTAGTCTTTTTTAAAATTTATCATTTCCGTTCCTTTCCGAAAGACAATATTTGCCTTTTTTTATTACGATATAATTATAATACGTTTTTACTGTGTAGTCAATAAAAGATAGGTTGGAATAAGTGTATTTTTCTACCGCCGGTTGAAAAACAATATCAACCCTCGGTTGATAAGTATGGGGGTATATCAAAATTTTTCAGAGACGTCTATAGCCTTCCTTTAAAATCCTCGTACCCGAATCTTTTCAGCACTTCAACCTTTTCTCCGTTCCAAACGCATATATCGGGAAGCGCCATTCCGTTAAAAGTATTGTTTTTCACAATTGAATATATGGCCATATCCTTGAAAAACAGCATATCCCTCTCTTTAAGCGGTTTGTCAAAGCTGTACTCCCCGATAATATCTCCTGCGAGACAGGTATTGCCCCCAAGCCGGTAAGTATAAGATTTTTCGTCCGCTTTTCCGGCTCCTTCAATTTCGGGGCGGTAAGGCATTTCAAGAACGTCTGGCATATGGCATGCGGCGGAGGCGTCGAGAACGGCTATGTCCATTCCGTTGTGAACTATGTCGAGAACCGTCGCCGCAAGAACCCCCGCGTTCAAGGCAACCGCCTCTCCCGGCTCCAGATATATCTGAACTCCGTATTTATCGGAAAAGTGTCTCACTACTCTTATCAGTCTTTCGATATCGTAGTCTGGGCGTGTAATATGATGTCCTCCACCCATATTAAGCCATTTTACTTTAGGGAGGAAATCACCGAATTTTTCTTCGACAGCCTTAGCCGTTTCCTCCAGTGCATCGGAATTCTGTTCGCAGAGCGTATGGAAATGCAGTCCTTCTATACCTTCGGGAAATCCGTCAAAGCTGCTTTTTACTGCGCCTAAGCGTGAAAATTCGGAGCAAGGATCATATATCCCGTGCTCCTGTGTGGAGTGTTCGGGATTTATCCTTATTCCGCAGGATACTTTTTTCGGACAAGCGAAAACCTTTTCTTTGAATCTTTCCCACTGGGCAATGCTGTTGAAGCTTATATGGTCGCATATTTTCAGTATCTCGTCAAATTCGCTTTCCGTATAGGCGGGGGAAAATATATGATTTTCTTTCCCCATTTCCTCATGGCCTAAACGTGCCTCAAACAGGCCGCTGGCGGTGCATCCGCTTATATATTCCGCGATAAGAGGGTAAGTTTGGTATACCGAATAACATTTCTGCGCCAAAAGTATCCTTGCACCCGAACGTTCTTCAACGTTTTTCAGAATTTCAAGGTTTTTGGTCAGAGCGGGGAGGTCTATTATATATGAGGGTGTTTTTATGTCAGTATATTCGTTCATATATTGTTTTTACTCCACAAGCGCCGGATCAAAGCTTTCTTTCCAAGGCAAGCCCCATTGATTAAGCGCGTCCATAAAAGGATCCGGGTCGAATTCTTCAATATTGTAAACTCCCGCGCCCTTCCACTGTCCTGTCATAAGCATCATTGTGCCTATCATTGCCGGAACGCCTGTGGTATAGCTTACCGCTTGGCTTCCCACCTCCTTATAGCATTCCTGATGATCGCAGATGTTGTAAACATAGTACCTAACGTCTTTTCCGTCCTTTTTACCTTGCATGATACAGCCTATATTGGTTTTCCCTTTTGTACGGGGACCTAATGAGGCGGGATCGGGCAGTACGGCTTTCAGGAACTGAAGGGGTATAATTTGCTTCCCTTCGTACTCTATTGGATCAATAGAGGTCATTCCCACGTTTTCGAGACATTTCAGGTGAGAT
>CAJUFF010000092.1:5283-10983 GCA_910585505.1 uncultured Ruminiclostridium sp.
GTGCGTAAGATAGCTTTGGCCAAAGGTCATAAAGAAGCGTATTCTCTTTATTCCCTTTATATTGAGGCCTAAGCTTTCCAGCTCCTCATGGTGAAGCAGGTACATATCCTTTTCGCCCACTCCCTCGAAATTGTATACCCTTTTTATCTCCATGGGTTCGGTTTCCACCCAGCCGCCGTTTTCCCAATAGCTGCCCTTTGCGCTTACTTCGCGGATATTTATTTCGGGGTTGAAGTTTGTGGCGAAGGGATAGCCGTGGTCGCCGCCGTTGCAGTCCAAAATATCTATATAGTTTATCTCGTCAAAATAGTGTTTTTGAGCATAGGCGCAGAAAACGCCGGTTACGCCCGGATCGAATCCGCTGCCTAAAAGGGCGGTTATCCCCGCCTCTCTGAATTTTTCGCGGTAGGCCCACTGCCATTTATACTCGAATTTGGCGGTTTCGGGGGGCTCATAGTTGGCGGTGTCCACATAGTGAGTCTTTGTGGCGAGACAGGCGTCCATTATTGTAAGATCCTGATAGGGAAGCGCCAGATTCAGAACCACGTCGGGTTTATACCCTTCGATAAGCTTTATAAGCTCGTCAACGTTGTCCGCGTTCACCTGAGCGGTTTCTATAACGGTTTTGCTTTTTCCCGCCGCTTCTATTTCCGCTTTTATTTTGTCGCACTTTGATTTGGTGCGGCTGGCTATCATTATCCCTTCAAATACGCCGTCGTTTTGGCAGCACTTGTGTATTGCTACTCCCGCAACTCCGCCGCAGCCGATTATAGGACATTTTCCCATGATTTTATTTTCCTTTCACACAAAATATTTTTTAGAAACCATTCCTGTTGGAACAGTTTCTTAGTTGGTTACTTCCAGTATTTATTGTTTCTGTAATTGTTCCTGTGCTTGGCGTAATAAATCTGATTCTTGACAAATCTTCTGAAATCGTCGAAGAAAAACAGTATAAAATTAAGAATCGATATGATATTTGCTGCCACTGAGGAGATATCTCCCGCGATAATGCTCATTATCAAAGTAAATATAAAGAACACCGCGTCTACTAAAGCGAGCCATTTTACTTTTATGGGGATAATGAAGAAGAGCAGAAACTGGTGGTTGGGGTAAAGCATCGCGAAAGCGAAGAACATGGCGAAATAAAGGTAGGTGTTGGAGGTGTAGCCCGTTATAAAGCCGCCGATAATGGTCAGTATCACGCCCATAAAATAGTAGACGTTAAATTTGAACTTGCCCCACTGCTGTTCTAGCGCGCTTCCTATCATCCAGTTTATATAAAGGCTGAATATAATGAAAACTATGCTTGTGTTGTCGGGAATTATAGCCCAGGTTATTATCCTCCACCATTCTCCAGCTAAAATCCTGCTTCTGTCAAAAAACAGGAAATAGGACAAAGGCATATTCGGTACAAACAGCTCAACGATAAACACGCCCGCCATAGCTATAACCACATACAGCATAAGATTGGGTATGCCGAAACGTCCGTATTTATACGAGAGTCTGTCTAAAAGCTTATTCATACACATTCCTTTCTGTCATATCTTTTCCTTGTGAATAGCCAGCAGAAGCTCACGCAGAGCCTTGCAGGCGGCGGCGGTGCTTATTCCCGACTGGTCGTAGGGAGGGGACAGCTCGTTTATATCCGCAGCTACTACGTTTAGAAGCCCCCCTACCGTTACGATACCGTTAATAAGCTCGTTAAAGCTTATTCCACCTGCTTCGGGAGTGCCCGTTCCTGGAAATACCGACGGATCGAGAACGTCAAGGTCAATTGTGAAATAAACGGGTTTTCCCTTTATTTTTTCACACACTTCTCTGAGACCGCTCAAATCGAATTTCCTCATATACGTATGTGTTTCCGAAAATTCAAACTCTTTTCTTTCGCCGCTTCTTATACCGAATTGGTAAATCCTTCCGTCCCCTGTCAGTTCGTGGCAGCGGCGCAGAACACAGGCGTGGGAAAGCTTTTCGCCGAGGTATTCGTCTCTGAGATCGGCGTGAGCGTCAAAGTGAACAATGTTCAAATCCGGGTATTTTCTGACCGCCGCTCTTGCCGCTCCCAAGGTTACCAAGTGCTCTCCGCCTATCATAACCGGAATTTTTTCGTCCTTCAGCACCTCGGCGGCGTACCTTTCTATCATTTCAAGCGCTTTTTCGGTATTTCCGAACGGAAGTTCAAGCTCTCCGCCGTCGTATACCTTAAGCTCCTCCAGATCCCTGTCCTGATACGGGCTGTAGGTTTCTATACCGTAGCTTTCGGCTCTTATCTGCTTTCCTCCAAAGCGTGTGCCGGGGCGGTAACTGGTGGTTCCGTCAAATGGTGCGCCGAAAATAACCGTATCGGCTTGCGAATATTTCTTGTCGCAGGATATGAAGGTCTCGACGTTAAGGCTTTTTTTCATTTTATGATATACCTTTCTTGTTTCCGTCCGTGTTGTTTTATTTGTCTGTTTGTGTTTAAATGTTTTATTTTTTAAACTATACCCTCCACGTTTTCCAGAAGCTCCTGAACATAATTGGGAAGCGCAAACGCGCCGATGTGCAGCATGGGATTGTAGTACTTTGTTTTTATACCTAACTTTTTCCATGCCTTTGGGTCAAAGCTTTTTATGGGGTGATGCTTTTTGGCCGCGAAACCGAAAAGCCAGTGCCCCGAAGGATAAGAGGGAATATGAGCCTGATATACTTTACTTATGGGGAAGCTTTCCACTATGCGCTTATGGGCTCTCTGCATGGCGATCCTGTCTTCGTTGTAGAACGGGCTTTCACATTGATTCACCATTATTCCCGACTGAGTCAGCGCGTTGCAGCAGTTGCCGTAAAATTCCTTTGTGAACAGCCCCTCTCCCGGACCGAAGGGGTCGGTGCTGTCCACTATAATAAGATCATATTTGTTTTCGCAGCTGCGGACAAATTTCAGACCGTCCTGATAAAACACGTTCACCCTTTTGTCATTGAAGCCGCAGGCGGTGCCGGGAAGATACTCCTTGCACACCTCGACAACACGCTGGTCGATTTCCGCAATATCAATCTGCTCCACGTTTTCGTATCGGGTAAGTTCTCTTAAAACTCCTCCGTCTCCCGCTCCTATAACCAAAACTCTTTTTATATCTGGATTTACCGCCATGGGAACGTGTACTATCATTTCGTGGTAAATAAATTCGTCTTTTTCGGTGAGCATCATATAGCCGTCAAGGGTGAGAAACCGCCCGTATTCCTCGGATTCAAAAACATCTATCCGTTGAAAATCGCTTTGTTCGCTGTGAAGCTGTCTGTCTACCTTGATGGAAAGCTTTACGTTTTTTGTGTGATATTCGCTGAACCACAGATCCATTGCTTGTTCGCTCCCTTTCTATTTTATCACGTTGAGGCTGTCCGTTTTCATATCCTCCGCTCCGGTCAAAAAGCTTCCTTTTTCCTTGGCGTACTTTATATAACTTACTATATCATCGGTCACTTTTTCTCCCGGCGCCAGAATCGGTATGCCGGGGGGGTAGCACATTACAAATTCGCTGCATATATGTCCCACCGCTTGGTCTAAAGTCAGGGATTCCTTTTCGGCGTAAAACGCCTCTTGGGGGGTTATTTCCACTTTTGGGGGAATGTATTCGGATATCATCATACCCGTTTTGTCCTTTTTATAAAGCCGTCTTATCTCCGCCATGGCTCCCACAAGCCTTTCAACGTCTCTTTCTCTGTCTCCCACGCTGATGTAGGCAAGAAGGTTGTCCATATCGCCGAATTCTATCTGAATGTCATATTCGTCCCTGAGGAGGTCGTACACCTCTATACCCGCAAGTCCCGTGTCCACGGTGTTTACCGAAAGCTTTGTGGTGTCGAAATCGAAAATGCTGTCGCCGTTTATTATTTCCCCGGAAAAGGCGTAATAGTCGCCAATGCGGTTTATTTCGCCCCTTGCGTAATCGGCTAAAGCGCAGACCTTTTTAAAAATATTCTTTCCGTTTACCGCCAAATTTTTTCGGCTTATGTCAAGGCTGGACAACAAGAGATATGAGCCGCTGGTGGTCTGGGTAAGGTTAATTATTTGTCTTACCCTGCCGCTGTTCATGCTTTTTCCCGTTAAAAGAAAACTGCTTTGGGTAAGGCTTCCACCGCTTTTGTGCATGCTTACCGCCGCCATATCCGCTCCCGCCGCCATGGCGCTTAAAGGAAGACCATCGCCGAAATAGAAATGCGTGCCGTGAGCTTCGTCCGCTAACATCAGCATACCGTTTTTGTGGGCAAGCTCGGTTATGGTTTTTATATCGCTGCAAATTCCGTAGTAGGTGGGATTGTTGACAAATACGGCTTTGGCGTCGGGGTTTTCCTTTATCGCCTTTTCCAGATCCTTTACGCTCATTCCCAAGGAAATTCCCAGCCTTTTGTCCACGGCCGGATCAACGTACACGGGTACCGCGCCGTTTAATACCATGGCGTTAATAACGCTTCTGTGTACGTTTCGCGGAAGTATAAGCTTATCGCCCCGCTTACAGGCGGTGAACACCATCGCCTGTACGGCCGAGGTAGTGCCGCCAACCATAAAAAAGGCGTATCCCGCTCCGAAGGCTTCCGCCGCAAGCTCCTCCCCCTCTTTTATGACGGATACGGGGTGGCAAAGATTATCCAAAGGACGCATGGAGTTTACGTCAAGGCTCATGCAGCGCTGACCGAGAAAGGCGGTAAGCTCCGTGTTCCCTTTTCCCCTTTTGTGACCCGGAACGTCGAAGGGCACCACCCTGTTAAGATGAAATTCCTCAAGAGCCGCTTCTATGGGGCTTCTGTCCTGATTCAAATTCGACATTTGTTTTTTCCTTTGAAAAATTTAATGGGATTCTATCCGTATATATTGCTGCCGCTGAATATCTCGATCATTTCCTGTCTTAAATTATTGGTGATGTCAAGTCTTGTCTTGGGCGGCAGCTCGTAAACGTCCTGATTGAAAAGATAATTTTGCAGATCGATTTCCTTTATCAGCATTTTGGTGTGAAAAATATTGGATTGGTATACGTTTACGTCCACCGCGTCGTATTTTTTGATAATGCTGTCGTCGATGTAGTCCTGTATCGAGGTTATTTTATGGTCGGTAAACAGCTTTTTGCCCGCTATATCCCGTGTAAATCCTCTTATGCGGTAGTCCATGGTTATTATGTCGCTGTCAAAGCTGCCTATAAGGTAGTCGAGTGTTGACAGAGGCGTTATTTTTCCGCATGTGGCCACGTCTATATCTACTCTGAAAGTAGCTATAGCGTTTTCGGGGTGATATTCGGGATAGGTGTGTACGGTGACATGGCTTTTGTCAAGATGCGCCACTACCGTTTCGGTTTCGCCCGAAAGCTTGCTCAGCTTTGAGCCTTCAGCCACAAGGCAGGTTACCGAAGCCCCCTGAGGGTCGTAATCCTGTCTTGAAACATTAAGCACGTGCGCTCCTATCATTTCGGTCAGAGTCATCAGTATGGAGGTCAGGCGTTCACTGTTATATTGTTCGTCTATATAAGCGATATAGTCCCTCTGCTCCCTTTCGGTTTTGGCATAGCAAACGTCGTAAATGTTGAAGCTGAGAGATTTTGTAAGGTTATTGAAACCGTAGAGTCGAAGCTTGTTTTCCATTCCTTTTATTTACCGATCGCCCTTAAAAATAAAATATTAAGGCTTCCTCTCGTAGTATTTTTTGATTATTTAACAAAAAACGCCCAAAAT
>CAJUFF010000092.1:10993-11340 GCA_910585505.1 uncultured Ruminiclostridium sp.
GGCTTTGAGCGTATATAATATCATAAGCGGGAGCCCGCCTTTTTTCAGAGTCTATACAGCAAGAAATAACCGTTACTTTTACTACTCTTATTGATATTAAGACGTCCTTTAAGGTAAATCGGTATACCTAAGAGACAAACTCAAAGCGAATATCCTCAACATTTAAATTGAGATACGAAAGCGTCTTTTGCGCTTAATCAATAAGGCAAACAATGTTGCCGCCGGCGTCTGACCCAGCTGTCCGAGGCTGAATATTTCTTGCAGAATAAACAAATTCCTGACTGATTGCTTTTAATCAATCAAAAACGTAATATAAACTTCCGCTGATTTGGTCACTGTTTATTTAA
>CAJUFF010000093.1 GCA_910585505.1 uncultured Ruminiclostridium sp.
GTCTCATTTTTTGACACCATCCTTTTACTTGCATTATACTTCTTTGAGAATTTGGCGTCAAGTTTTATTATACAACATCACCCCAGAAATTGCGGTTTTCCCCTTGATTTTTTTGCTAAAATGTGCAATAATATAAGAAGATATATCCAACGCGTTATACCATTATTATATAAGCTGCGCTTTAAAGAAAAGAAAGAACATTTCCTGCCGGGCTGAAAATGTTTTGAGTCCGGAGTTATCCGCGTTGGTAAACGGAAAGGTACATAAGATGTCACAAATCTTGAATTTTAAATCCGAATATAAAGGACTTACCTCCGAGGAAGCAGAAAAGCGTCTTTCAATGTACGGCTGCAACGAGGACTCCGGCGCGGACAGTTCTTACAGTTTAAAAAAAGCCATGCTTTGTCCCCGCTTTTTCGTTTGGATCATATCCGTGATATTGTTGTTTCTGGCAGGACAATACGTTATGGGCGCGGTGATGCTTCTGCTTACCGTTATGCTGACCGTCGGCGATGTTATATGGCAAATGAAGCTGTATGAAAAGGAAACTACCCTTAAAAAGTTGGGCGGTATGAAATTTCGGGCTGTAAGAGACGGAGAACTGACCTTTGTTAGAAAAGAATATCTGGTGCCGGACGATATTATAGTACTTCAGGGGGGAGAGAGGGTTCCCGCCGACGCGCATCTTCTGGAAGCGGAGGATTTAACTGTAAACGAAGCGGTATTTACCGGAGATCCTACCCCCGTTACCAAAAAAACAGGAGTGGACAGCAGCCGCACGCTCCCCAAATCCACATGCGTTTACAAAAACACGGTTATTATGACCGGAAGCCTTGTGGCGAGAGTGTTTGCCACCGGAGAGGACGCAGCGGTAAAAAGAGAAGAAACTCGCGTATCCTCACATTTTGAGGAAAAGGTGAAACTCCCTATTTTCGTTATATTGGCAATGGGATTGCTTGAAACAATAGTGGCGGCGCTTCTATGTTTTCTGAGGGCGGAGGAAATCAAAAATCTGACCGATGCGCTTGTACAGATTATCCTGCCGGCCATATCGGTGGGAATGTGCTTCGTTCCGTCTCAGGCGGATAAGCTTGTAAGACTGTTTTATCTTAACGGCGCGGGAAGGCTGAACCGAAAGCACGCCATTGTCAAAAACATAGCCGCAATGGAGGAGCTGAGCGCCATAACATGCGTTTTAGTGGAAAAATCAGGCACAATTACAAAAAATCATATGGAAGTGGCGGACATTTTTACCGATGAACGCAAGCTTTTCAACAACGTATGCGTATTGGCCTGCGAGCCGGCGCCAACCGCTCCCGCCGAAAAAGCCATTCTTTTGTATTCCACATTTAGCGGGACGGATATAAAATCCCTTTTCGATAACGAAAGGGAGGCTTCCTATGCATTTGCTGAAAGCAACAAGATGGCGGGGAATCTCTGGCGTATAAACGGACAAAGGCTACTGTGCATAAAGGGCAGTCCGGAAGAAGTATTGGCTTTGTGCACAGTGGATCCCAACGAGCTTCACTATATCCAGCAGAAGAGACAGGCCTTTGCCAAACAGGGGCATCAGGTTTTGGCCGCTGCCTTTACGGTGCTTCCTGAAGGACAGGCGGCTCCCGAACGGCTTTCCGAAGCAAGGTATGATTATATAGGGCTTATTGCGCTGGAAAACACTACCCGCGATACGGTGCCTTACGCCGTTAAATCCTGCGTCAAATCGGGAGTAAGAGTAATAATGCTTACGGGAGACGGAAAGGAAACGGCGGCTGCCATAGGAAAACAGATAGGCCTCCAGAGCACCAAAACGGTTCTCGGCTCCGAGCTGGATTTTGACCCGGATATCGAGGACGTGGGGATTTTTGCCAAGATTACTCCGGAGGAGCGTATAAAGGTAGTTAATCTGCTTAAGTCAAAAGGTGAAATAGTTGCGGTGGTAGGCAGCGAAATCGACGATACGGTAATGCTTGAGGAATCAGACGTGGGTATTTCCGTGAGCAGCACCGCTTCACCCGCCGCTGCGGAAAGCTGTGATATGCTTATGAGCGATGACAATCTGCTTGCCATAGCGGAAGCGGTAAAGGAAAGCCGACAGATACACAGAAATCTGAAAAGCGCGTTGGCACTTCTTTTGGCGTCGCACTTCGCCTTGGCTCTGTTTGCGGCGGTTGTAATGGCTATCGGCGGAACGGCCGTATTTACTCCCGTTTTATCGGTGCTTCTGTCAGCGGTGATTTTCCCCATGGCGGCGTCTATGTTTATGGGGAACACATTTGACATAAAGGCTGATTTTACCGCAAGCGGTTTTATAGGAAAGGGAGTTGTAAACAGTACTTTTTATCCCAAAGCGCTTATTTTGGGAGCTACTCTCGCGATGGCTATGGTGCTGTTCTATCTGTTTACCTTAAATCTTGAGGTAGAGGTGCATCGCTCGATATTCTTAATGATGATGACGACGGGAATTATGCTGGAAGGCTTTACCCTATCTTCCCGAAAGAATACCTTTTTCGCTTCGGTGCGGGAGAAACACGGTTTTTCGGGAACAGTACAGGCGGGGGTCATTTTTCTGTGTTCATTGGTTATAATATATGTACCTTACCTGAACGGCGCGTTCGGATTTGCGGCTCCGAATGTGGCAGTATTGTTAATTTCCTTGCTTGTTACCTTGATTTTTACGTTCTGGGCGGAGTTTGTAAAAAAATTCAACTCGGTAAAATAAAATCTGTTTTCAAAGCATAATGCACGTGTCTGTATTCCTAATGCTTTCAGCCCTACGGACAGCTCGGCGCAAAGGCTCCTTAAGAGGAAGGAATGGTCATAAAAATGGCGAAAAACAAAACCATCCCAATAATAACCGCAATATCAATAGCGGTGGGAATCCTGGCTCCGCTGCTTATATACGATAATCTGCGTTTTGAAACCGTTCACTACACAGTGGCACATAAAGATCTGCCGCCCACCTTTAACGGCTTTCGGATAGTACATGTTTCCGATCTTCACGACAACTTGTTCGGAGAAAAACAACAGAAGCTGCTCGCAGCCATAAAAGGCGAAAATCCCCACATTATAGTAATAACGGGAGATCTGATAGATTCCGACCGTACAAAAAACGCTTTGGATTTGGTAAAAGGCGCAGTAGAAATAGCTCCCTGTTATTATGTTAACGGAAATCACGAAATAAGAACTGGAAAATATCTCAGCGAAATAAA
Organism: uncultured Ruminiclostridium sp.; assembly: GCA_910585505.1. Lineage (GTDB taxonomy): Bacteria > Bacillota > Clostridia > Oscillospirales > Ruminococcaceae > Ruminiclostridium_E. The sequence continues at coordinate 3,210 of CAJUFF010000093.1, forward strand.
ACCTGCTCTTATCCGATACGGCGTAAAGGTGTTGGACGACGAAAAAACCTATATAGAAAGAAATGGGGAAAAAATCACTGTTATAGGACTTTCTGATCTGTGCGGCGGCGAGGCCGACCAGCGACAGGCGTTGCAAGCCCTTGCCGAAAACGAGGCTTTTACTCTCCTGTTGGCTCATCGTCCCGAAAGATTCGGAATTTATTCCGATTGCGGTGTTTCTTTGGCTTTTTCAGGGCACGCCCACGGAGGGCAGTTTCGGATCCCATTTACTCATCGGGGTGTTTTTTCTCCCGGACAAGGATTGTTTCCCGTATACACCGAAGGCGTTTTCACCAGAAAAAACACAAAAATGACGGTAAGCCGAGGCTTGGGCAATCAGGTGATAATACCGAGAATCAACAATTGTTTTGAACTGGTTTCGGTAACATTAAAAAAAGCTTAACCGCATAAACATAGAAAAAAAGAACAAGACGAAAGGAAAAATCTTGAATGAAAAATCTTCTGGGAATACTCTACGGCGCGGTGTTCGGTATAGCCAACGTTATTCCGGGGGTAAGCGGGGGAACCATGTTAGTGGCGTTCGGCTGCTACGATAAGGTTTGCGGCGCTCTGGCGCTGGACTTTAAGGAGATAAGGAAAAACATAAAATTTCTTATTTTTTTCGCAATAGGCGCCGCTCTTGGAATAGTGGGATTTTCTAATATCATAACGTGGTTTTTTGAGAACTTTCCAACCGAAACTTATATGTTCTTTATCGGTCTTATTTTAGGCAGTATACCGCTTATAATAAGAAACGCCACCGTCAAAGAAAAGTTTAAGCCTGTTTGCGCCGTTCCTTTTTTGGGAGCGCTTGCCTTGGTTATCGGACTTGCTGTGCTTGAAAACAATTCGGTCGATCCCGCACCCGTAACGGTAAAGGAAACAGCCGATCCTTGCGTGTACGAGGTAACTTTCACCAACAACAGCAGTCAGACAATCGCAGAATGGCGGATTGAAAACGAGTGGGATCTGAAGAATGTAAGCGGGATAACCGATTGGCATATTGAAGAAGGAAATGTTAAAGCAGATAGAAGTCAAGGCTTTGCCGATAAGCTTTTCGGAAAATCCGGCGATGAGATAATCTCACCTCTTGAAAACAGTGAAATAAAGCCCGGTGAATCGGTAAGCTTTAAGCTTTGGTCAACGGAAAGCGCGTTTATATTGACTCCCAAATACAGCTATACCGTAACCCCCATTTTTATAGTCACGATAACTCTCGCTTCCCTTGCGGCGGCGGTAGCCATGATAATCCCCGGCGTAAGCGGATCTTTTATAATGGTACTTTTAGGTACATACGCCACGGTCATAAACGCGGTAAAGGAATTTAACTTTGCCGTGCTTATTCCCACCGCCATAGGCGTACTTTTAGGTCTGATATTCGGCGCCAAGCTTATAAGGCTGCTTCTGAAAAAACACCGACTGATAGTATTCAGCGCCATATTGGGGCTGTGTGCGGGCTCATTGTACGTCATACTTCCCAAAGGATTCGGCCTTAACCTTGATACGCTTATAGGCGTGTTTACGCTCCTGGCCGGCGGCGCGGTTTCGTTTTTTGTGGGAAGGAATACTAAGGCGGAAGAATAAAAACATAGTTCTTTGATATAGGAAAGGAGCTAATATGAAATATCAGGATTTACGAAAAAACGGCGAAACCATCGCCCACACCTCCAAAATAGAGGTTCTGGAGCAGGACGGAGTAGCCTACAAGCTTTTTGACAAATCTTTTTCCCGCACCCAGATTTTTTATGAAGCAATGCTCCAGACGAAAGCGGAGGAGCAGGGAATAAGAGTTCCGAAAATTTACGGCGTGGAGCGGATAGACGACCGTTTGGCGATACTTTCCGAATATATAGAAGGACAGACGGTTCAGGAGCTTATGGAGGAAAACCCCGCCAAAAAGGATTATTACCTTAATATTATGTTGGATACTCAGCTTAATATAAATTCCCGCGTAGTGGGAGATATAATCAAGCTTAAGCATAAAATAAGCCGTGAAATAAAAAAGCTTCCCTTTATCGACGATATTAAAAGATATGAGCTGGAAACAAGATTAGCCTCAATGCCCAAGCACAGTAAACTTTGTCATGGAAATTTCGGCCCCGAAAACGTTGTGATTGACGGAATGGACAACGTGGTGGTATTGGACTGGGTGGCTTCTTCAAGAGGGAACGCGGGAGCAGACGTGGCTAAGACCTATCTTAAGCTTACGCTTATTTCAACCGAGCTTGCGGAGCGTTACATAACCCTGTTCTGCCAGAAATCGGGCTGTGACAGGCAGTATGTTTATGAATGGCTTCCCCTTATCGCCGCCTGTGGATTGGGGGAGAAAAATATATCGGAAAGTGAGAAAGCGGTAATGCTGAGCTGGCTTGACGTGGTAGATTACGACTGATGGAAATTATATCGCGGATTATTATAATGGCTTTGCTCATAGGCGTGGGCATAGTCTGCCGGAAAACCGGTATAATAAGTAATGAAATAAACAAGGGAATTTCCGATATAGCTCTTAAGGTAGCCACACCCGCCCTGTTGGTTGCCTCCTTTCAGCAGGAGCTGAACATGGAGCGGCTTCATAGACTGGGCTACGCCTCTTTGTTGGCAGTAATGGCGATAGTTTTTGCGGTGATATTGGGCTATATCTGTCTCCCGAAAGGAAAAAAACAGACGGGAGACGATAACGGAAAACTTGCAATAGAGCGTTTTTCCGCCATATACAGCAATTGTGCCTTTATGGGGATCCCACTTATCAACGGACTTTACGGAGAAGAGGGGGTATTTTTTCTTACCGCCTTTTATGCCCTGTTCAATGTGGCGGTGTGGACTCACGGTCTTGTAATGATAAAAGGCGAAGCGGGGGTGAAGCAAACCCTTAAGGCTCTCACAAGTCCCGCCTTAATAGGAATAGCGGTGGGAGCGGCTCTGTTTTTCCTGCAAATAAACCTACCCGAAGTTATTAAGCAAACCTTGGATTATACAGGCTCGATGACTACTCCGTTAGGTATGCTGGTGGCGGGAGTTACAATAGCGCAAACCAATCTTTTGGGCGCTCTGAAAAAGCTTAAGGTATATTATATAAGCGCGTTAAGGCTTATTGTTATCCCGGTGCTTACAATACTCCTGTTTTTGCCGTTTCCGTTTGACGAAACCGTAATGGGAGTAACGGTAGCCGCCGCGGCCTGCCCCGCTGCCACTATCTGTACCATGTTTGCCATAAGCTTTAATAAGGACAGCCTGTATGCGGGGGAGATATTTGCCGTTTCTACGGTGCTTTCGGCGGGAACATTGCCGCTTGTAATGTGGATTTTTGATTTGCTGAACGTATTGGTGAGGTAATACTGATTTTATACTATAATAATTAAAGGAACTTCCGACAGGAGAAAGCCTGATGCCCCAATCAATAAAAATACAGCTTATATATTTTTCAATCATAAGCGTTATCGGCATGATAATAACGGTTTACGATAAAATAGCCGTCAAAGCCGCTCCCCGTCATCGTGTTTCCGAAAAAGCGCTGATTTTATTCGGTTTTTTGGGGGGTGCACTTACCATGTACATAACTATGCTTCTTATCCGTCATAAAATCAGGAAGAAAAAATTTATGATAAGTTTTCCTTTGTTTATCGTTTTGCACTTGTTGATTTTTTTAGCGGTAAATTTTTTATTAAGCAAAAATAATATGACGTTATTTTTTGAGAATTTTAAATTTTGTTAATAAGATACGACAGCTTAATTTATGATTATTATTTCAATCTAACTTCTGTCCCTCATCGGTCAAAATTGCTCTTACACCCGTAATATCCCAATCGATTTTCGCACGGCTGCGCCGCTCACCAATTATCTTTCAATACGGTTAAAAAAACATCATTATTTTTTAGTAAAAAATACCTTGACGAAAAAAACGTCAAGGTATTTTTCACAAAACCGTCACAAACCTTAATTTCCCCTGCTTAACACGTAAATATTAACCTGTTTCGCGCCGTATTCTACAGATACGGGATAATAATCCTCGCTGTTACCCATATAAAGGTCAACAAGAACTCCGTTGGGGGTAAGGTCGCCCGTGTCCGCGGCAATTGCGTAACCGTAGACATAGCTGCCGTCAGTACTTACTATATAAAGCTCGGAGCCGTAGGGGATAATGGAGGGGTCAACCGCTACGGTGCCGATTTCGAGCTTTCTGCCGCTTGCCGTGCCGCTGCCGATAGGGGCAGTGTATGCACAGGATTTTCCCGTAAGTACGGAATCGTAATTAACGGGCAAGCCGTTTTCAAGAATAAGGGAAGAGGAATCTTTTTTACTGTAAGGCGTCCTTAAAGCAGTGCCGACGCTTACTATTTCGGTAACCGGCTCTTTGGTGATTTCGGAACTTACGGCAGTTTCACTTACTCTTACGCCGTTAATAAACTTAATCCTGCTTACGTTTGTGCGTGTGCCGTTTACACCTTTTTGAGTGGTTTCGCTGGTATACATTGAAACAAGATTGCTTTTTTCTGTAACCGTATTGTAGGGTACTACCTCGTAGGACTCGATTTCCTGATATCTGACCCTCGTCACGGTTACGGTTTCATTTTCTTCTATCACCTTGTCGGGATCGCAGTCCATAAAGTCGTCCTGTTCAAGCACTATTCCCGCTCTCTCAATAATCTGAGCCGCTGTCTGTTGATAAGCGGACAGTTCCATGACCGTTCCGTCGACGGCTATATATACCGGATAACCTCTGTGTACCTTTACCGCGCTTAAAAGCTGGGAACAAAAAGTGTCGGGCGATGGTTCGATAACGTCCTGTTCGTTGATCCTAAGTCCGGAGCGGCTTATAACGTCTTTAACGGATTCGTCGTAGGCACATTCCACAAGAACCGTATTTTTATCCGCTTCCACCGGTATATTAAGCGAGCGGTGGATAACGATATCCGCTTCGCCGTCTTTTATGCCCCCGAAGTCTACCCGGTCAAATTCGCCTATTTCAATATTTTGTTCCTCTAAAATTTCCTCAAGGGTATCATACATTGTAAAAGTACGGAACACTTCGCCGCCGTCATAAATACGCGCTTCGTTTCTGAAATACAGAGCACCCGTCATAAGGATCATTACGCTTACCGAGGCGAGACCCAGAAGGAGGCTTACCGCGGTATGGTTTTTAAGTATGTTCTGTTTTTTCTGAATTTTTAAAATAAGCTTCAGGACTTTTGTTTGAAATATAGATTTCATGAATCCTCCTGTAAGTTTCTTAATCATAATGAACAGTATACCCTATTTATTGGGAAATGTCAAATAAAAGGCAATGGGTAAATTGTGCAAGATAAACAAATTTATTCTGCAACTATTTTGTTACCGTTTTGTAACCTTTTGTTTTTTAAACACTTTTTGGGCTTTTTTAGAAGTAAAGGTATTTTTATTCGGCATTTTTAACGAAAACGCCATGTTTAATATTATGGCTTATTTTAAAAATCGGAAAGGCTATCTTTTGACCTCAAATGGTCATCTTCTGCGTCAAAAAGCCTCGTCAAACGATGGTTTGACTGCGTTTTTCTTTGAAGTTAACCATTTTGGGTCAAAAATCCGAGATTTCATCTATTTTCAAACAATCAGTAATCTTTGATCAAAGTATAGACAAATTTTGTTGTCAATCGGGAATTAGTGCTTAGGGTGTAATTTTCAATCAAACCTACAACTTGATTATAGATTGGTATAAATTTTCTTAATCGTATATTGGCAAAAATGTAAAAATATGATGATGGTATTTTTACATAAAAAATACCATCATCATATTTTTTGGCTAAAACCTCCCATTAAAGTACAGTGTAACATAATAGGCTGGTGATTACACTTACTTGAACGGAAATTGTATTTTATTCATATTTTTCTTGTTTTATTTCATCTTTAATAATTTTAAACGTCTCATTTTCCCCTATGTCCCTTACCAACGTCAGCCATTCCCTCAGCTTTTCCGATGTTTCAAAATGCATCAATTTAGGCGCGCTGCTTGAAATAAAATACTCCAACGCGTCCCCCTGCCTATACTCTTTTCCGTGATACACCCGACAAGCGGCTATCCTGTCACAGCACATTTCCGCAGTATACCTTAGCGGCATCTTTACCGGTATTATTCCCGCGCCTTTCTTATAATCCGTCCAATATTCCCAATGATGTCTGTTTCTTCCCTTGTGGTGAAGCCATGCCGCACTGTACCCTTTTTCAGTTCTCTCCTGTTCATTGGGCGAACGCTTTCCGCTGAAATACCTGACTCCCGGTATAAATTCGGCTAGCGACAGCTTGGATAAATCATGCGTCAAACCTTGCCTGTAAAGACCGCACTTAAAGCAAAAACCGCAAACTATGGTTTTGTGTTTGAGAACCGTTTTTAAATGTCCGAAAAATCCCTTCATGGTTATTTTCCTTCTTATAAATATTTTTATAAGTGCTGTTTTATACTAATCTTTGGTCAACGTATAGACAAATATTATAGATGACCATAAATTAGTGCTTATGGTGCAGTCTTTAATCAAGTTGTAGACTTTATTAAAGATCAAAGTGGTAAAAATCAAGCTTTCCGTTTTCCTCCGTAATTATTCCATAGGAACGGCCTTTACCGTCTCTGGGCATAGATACGCTTCCGGGATTAAAAAGGTGTACGCCTCCTTCAAAGCTGTAATGCCTGCTGTGAGTATGTCCGAATAGCGCCGCTTGACAATTGTTTTCGTTTGCAATTTCAATAAGTCTGTCAAATCCGTGCCAAAGGCTGAGATTTGATCCGTGTGTCAGCAGCAGGCTGTGTGAGCCTATCCGTATCACATTTGTCATAGGAACCGAACTGTCATAGTCGTTGTTTCCTCTTACCCGGTAAGTATTTATTCCCGTCATATTTCGGGTTACAATATCAAAATCCTTTTCACCGTCTCCCAAAAAAATGAATGCGTCAAAAGGAGTCGCCTTCTCTGCGGTTTTTTCCAAGCGCCTGTAATCTCCGTGGCTGTCCGATGTTACCAATATTCGCATTTTTTGTTGATCCTTCCTTTTTGTGTTTATTATAACATATCTTAAGTTATATTTCAATATGAAGTTAAAAAAACATATATAAGCATAAAAACCATTAAAAAGGGAGTAATACTGTTAACCAATTAAAAATTGGAAAATGGTTATTAGTATACTATGCCTTATTTGAAAAATCGGAAACGCCGTCTTTTCATCCCCAGATTGGGCAACGTGATTTTATGCCGTAATTTGTCAAATTATCACTACATCGATTTAACAAATTATATTGTTAAATTAAAGCAATAATTCATACAAACGTATTTTTTCCTTGTTTTTATAAAAAAGCTCAAAGAAAAATAACATCAATCTATTTTTGTAAAAAAGGGGATTTTTTTAGTAATTTTTATTATAATGTTTGACTTAGCTTTTTTAATTTTGTATCTTTTTGCGATAAATATCATCTCATAAAAAGGTAAAAAAGCAATGTTCATATGTATTAAAAAAATGAACTAACTCAAAATAAACCCAAACAAATCCGCATATAAAGCGGACTTACGAGTTTTGTACTCTTTGTGAAAAAGAATTTTATTCAAATTAAAAAAATTTTTAATTTGAATAAAATTTAACGTGTTTTTCTTGGTAACGATGATTTAAAAAAATAAAAAAAAGTCAAAAAATACCTTTGTTAAGGGGAATTTTTGCTGTTGTATTTTTCTTGTTCAATTGTGTGAAAAATATTTTTGTCGATTTGTTTCCCCGTTTTATTTCCCTTTTAAGATTAAGATAGTGCAATAAATGTTTTTATAGTGGGTTTTTCGTCATTTGATTTTTTTCGTATTGCCGTATGCAGGAAGCGGCAATTTTCATTTTAGGGCGCAGTAGAAAAATAGTTTCATAAAATAGAGTCAACATTTGTAAAAAGAGTAGTTAACTTGTCACACATAGTAATAAACTAAGCAAAGCAAGCAAAAAAATAGAGGTGAAATGAATTTTTTGTTTTTTTTTGAAAAAAAGCGAAGATTACCTAAATAAAGATCGGAAGAGCGTCGTGTAGGGA
>CAJUFF010000094.1 GCA_910585505.1 uncultured Ruminiclostridium sp.
CAAGCGTATGCGCGGCAAAGCGCGCAGCGCGGTCTTTGCGCGGTGTTGCCTTAAGCCTCCCGCGTGAGTAAAACCGCAGATTGCTTCATATTCTTCAAAAACACGGCTCCTTTCATTATAATGATATATTGCAGTATAATTACAACACCATACAATAAAACAAAAAATCGGACACAAAGCACATTGCCCTGTTTCCGATTTGAGGTTATATCAGAGTTGCAAGCAAAAAAGCGTACGCTAAAAACGATCCGTGATGCCGAAAATCAAGATTTTCAATCTTAGAGCAACGGAAAACGCCTATCAGCCTACGATGTAATCCGCCAAATCACCCTTGATAACATCGGCGTTATCCGTATGAGCTTTCATTACCAGCTCCTTGGAAAGATCGATGCTGAATATACCCATAATGGACTTGGCGTCAATTGCATATCTGCCTGAAATGAGATCCACGTCAAAATCATACTTGGACACTGTGTTGACAAATTTCTTTACGTCATTGATGGTGCTGATTTTTACCTTGTACTCAATCATAACAAAATCCTCCTTTTTTTGGGTGCCATTGCCTTTTGCAACGTTACCTTCATAGCTTAATAGTAACAAATTTTTTCTCAAAAATCAAGTGATTTAAATAAAATTTTTCATATAAAACTTATTTTTGGTTAATCTACCAAAAATTTGCCTATTCTTGAAAGATAATCCTTATAATTATCCGAATGTATTATAAGGTCAATATCTTTGTTTGTATCAAACGTAAAAAGTCCCATTATGCTTTTTGCGTTTACGATATAATTTCCGTTCGCCACATCTATCGGATAATCAAAACCACATGTTATCTTGTTAAATTCTTTCATATCCTCAAAAGAACGGAGTGAAATTTTTACGTTTTTCATAAATGACCGCCTCTTTGATTTTTCTTTATTGCAGGACAATTCCCATAAGAGATTATAGTATCACTTTTTGTCAAAGTCAAGCAGGTTTTGATTTTTTTTCGGAAAATTTGAATTTTTTTTCAAAATAATGTATAATAAGTAAAAAGAAAAATGCTTTTTTGTAAATTATAAACAAATGTAAGGAAACGAAAGGAAAAGATGAAATTTATAATTTTAACACAGGGCTGTAAGGTAAACCGATGCGACAGCGATACAATTTCCGCCTCAATGATTTACGAAGGATTTACAACGGCCAAAAACGGCGATATTCCCGATATCGTGATAGTAAACACTTGTACGGTAACGGAAAACGGAGATAAAAAAGCGAAAAGGCTTATTTCAAAGCTGAGGAGAACTTACCCCGCGGCAATAATAGCGGTAACGGGCTGTTATCCTCAGGCGTTTCCCGAAGAAGCCGCGCTGAACGAATGCGCCGACATTATAACGGGCAACGCGGAAAACCTTAACCTGACCGCACTGATTTCGGAATATATAAGAAAAAAAGAAAAAACGGTACGGATCAGTCCGCACGAAAATGTATTCCGTGAACCGGAGCGATTCGCCCACAGCGATATGACCCGTGCGTTCATCAAAATAGAAGACGGCTGCAACCGTTTCTGCTCCTACTGTATAATCCCGAAAGCAAGAGGCCGCATACGCTCCCGCCGTCTTGAAAGCATAGCCGAGGAAAGAGATTTTCACGCAAGGGACGGTCACAAGGAAATTGTGCTCACGGGAATAAATCTCTCCTGCTACGGCTCGGATATAAGGCTTTCGCTTTTTGACGCGATTAAAACGGCGGCGGATAATCCGCTTATAGAAAGAGTAAGGCTTTCCTCTTTGGAACCGGAGCTGCTGACTCCGGAAGGGATAGAAAAAATGTCGCGGATAAAAAAGCTTTGCCCTCATTTTCACCTGTCACTCCAGAGCGGCTGCGACGAAACACTGAAACGGATGAACAGACGCTATACTTCCGGTGAATACGCGAAAATAGTCGGAAATTTAAGAAACGCATTTCCCAGCTGTGCCATAACAACCGATATAATGGTGGGCTTCGCGGGAGAAACCGATGAGGAATTTGAACGCTCTCTTTCCTTCGCAAAAGAAACTGAATTTTCCCGTATCCACGTGTTTACTTACTCGGTACGCCCAGGCACCGCCGCCGCTTCAATGCCGAACCAAATTCCCGAAGAAATAAAGGAACGGCGCTATCAAGCAATGAACAGGCTTTCGATAAGCGCTCAACAGGTTTTTTTTGCTAAAAACATGAACGCTGTTCAAAAGGTTCTCATAGAACGCCGTACCTCTCCCGAATACATCAACGGATATACTGAAAATTATATTCCCGTGAGAATTTACGGAGGAAACGCGGCAAAACACGATATTGTAAATGTAAGGCTGACCGATGCGGGAGAAAATTTTTGCACGGGCGTTATTGTTTAATTCGTTTTTATTTGCTTTAAACACTTGAAATAAACCTAAAAAAGCTGTATAATATCATTAACGGATAATTTGGGAAAAATACCGATTTATAAGCTTTTTCAAAAGAAAGGAAAAACAAAATGGCTGTCTATCGCATTTATGTGGAGAAAAAAACCGAATTCAACATTGAAGGAAGAGCCGTTCTGGACGATCTTCACACCGCGCTGAGAATCGAAAGCGCAACGGACGTGCGTGTTATCAACAGATATGACGCGGAGGAGATATCTGAAGAAAACTTCAGACGCTCCATACCTACCGTTTTCAGCGAACCGCCTGTTGACAACACCTTTTACGAGCTGCCCGATTTCGGGAGTGAAAAGCGTGTTTTCGCTGTGGAGTTTCTCCCGGGACAGTTTGACCAGCGTGCGGACAGCGCCGCCCAATGTATACAGATGCTGTGTCAGGGCGAACGCCCCGTTGTAAAATACGCAAAAATTTACGTATTGAGCGGAAATATCAGCGACGAGGAATTCACGAGAATAAAGCATTACCTTGTCAACGCGGTGGAAGCCAGAGAGTGCGGTCTTGAAAAATACGACACCCTTAAGATAAAATATGATATTCCCACGGAAGTTGTTACTCTCTGCGATTTCCTTGAGCTTGACGAAAACGGGCTTGCCGACTTTGTGAAAAAATACGGTCTGGCTATGGACAACGATGATATAAAATTCTGTCAGGATTATTTTAAAAGCGAAAACAAATGCCCCACCATTACCGAAATAAGAATGATAGACACCTACTGGAGCGACCACTGCCGTCACACCACTTTCGGCACTGTTATTGACAGCGCGCAGATCGATGCTCCCTACATCTCCGATACATATAAGGAATACAAAATACACCGCGAAGAACTGGGAAGAGGAAATAAGCCCGTTTGCCTTATGGATATAGCTACCCTTGCGGCAAAAAAGCTGAAAAAAGACGGTCTGCTCCCCGACCTTGACGAAAGCGAGGAAATCAACGCCTGCTCCGTAAAAATCACCGTTGATAACAACGGCAAGGACGAGCAGTGGCTTTTGATGTTCAAAAACGAGACCCATAACCACCCAACCGAGATAGAACCCTTCGGCGGAGCGGCAACCTGTCTCGGCGGAGCGATCCGCGACCCCCTTTCGGGACGTTCCTTCGTATATCAGGCAATGCGCGTAACAGGCGCGTCCGATCCCCTTCTTCCTGTCGATAAGACAATACCCGGCAAGCTTCCCCCAAGAAAAATAACCACCACCGCTGCCGCAGGCTATTCCTCCTACGGAAACCAGATAGGACTCGCCACAGGCCACGTCGCGGAAATTTACCACCCCGGCTATATGGCCAAGCGTATGGAAATCGGCGCTGTAATCGGCGCGGCTCCCATTGAAAATGTGAGAAGGGAAAGGCCCGCCCCCGGCGACATAATCATACTTCTGGGCGGAAAAACCGGGCGCGACGGCTGCGGCGGAGCTACCGGCTCCTCAAAGTCCCACAGCGTGGAAAGCCTCGAAAGCTGCGGCGCGGAGGTACAGAAGGGCAACGCCCCAGAAGAGCGCAAGCTTCAGAGACTGTTCAGAAATCCCGAAGCCACAACCCTTATAAAGCGCTGCAACGACTTCGGCGCGGGCGGAGTTTCCGTGGCCATCGGCGAGCTGGCGGATGGTCTTGAAATAGACCTGAACGCGGTTCCCAAAAAGTATGACGGCCTGGACGGCACCGAGCTGGCTATTTCCGAATCTCAGGAAAGAATGGCTGTGGTGGTGGAAAAGGAAAACGCGGATAAATTTATTGCCCTTGCGGGAAAAGAAAATCTTGAAGCCACTCCGGTAGCGGTGGTAAAGGAAGAACCCCGCCTTAAAATGATATGGAACGGAAAAACCATATGCGATATTTCCCGCGATTTCCTCAATTCCAACGGAGCGGAAAAGCACACAGAGGTTTCGGTTCCGAATCCCAAGGTAAGCTATTCAACAGGCAGAAAAAATACCGCTTCAGACTGGGAAAGCCTTGTAAGCGACCTTAACATCTGCTCCCAGAAAGGACTTATCCAGCGCTTTGACAGCACCGTGGGCGCGGCTACCGTTTTAATGCCCTTCAGCGGAAGAACGCAGCAGACACCCACTCAGGCCATGGCTGCAAAAATTCCCGTATCCGGCGGCAACACCAATACCGCTTCCGTAATGGGCTGGGGATTTAACCCGATGATAAGCGAACAGTCTCCCTATCACGGAGCCATGCTGGCGGTTATCGAGAGCATAAGCAAGGTGGTTGCGGCGGGCGGCTCCTCAAAAAAATGCTGGCTCACCTTCCAGGAATATTTTGAAAGAACACAGAACAACCCGTCCCGATGGGGCAAACCTTTCGCGGCTCTTTTAGGGGCGTATAAGGCGCAGCTTGAGCTGTCCTGCGGCGCTATCGGCGGAAAGGACTCCATGTCGGGCACCTTCGAGCACATCGACGTGCCTCCCACTCTTGTTTCCTTTGCTGTTTCCACCGCAAAAGCCGATAAGGTAACAAGCGCGGAATTAAAGCTCCCCTTCAGCAGGCTTTATTACATCTGCCCCAAATACGACGAGAATATGCTTCCTGATTTTGAAAGCGTAAAATCCGTATTTGAAGCGGTGGAAAAGGCTATTTCCGACGGAAAGGCTATTTCCGTATGGTCGATAGCCTGCGGCGGTATTGCCGAGGGTATATTCAAAATGTCTTTGGGCAACAGAGTAGGCGCAAAGCTTGAAGCCTTGGATGACGAAACGCTGTTTACTCCATGCTATGGCGGATTTATAATAGAAGCAAGCGGCGAAATCGAAAATATGCTTTATATCGGCGAAACCTGCGAGGAATATAAAATATACTGCGGAGATACCGTGTTGGACATTGCCACTCTTGAAGAAAAGTGGAACGGAAAGCTGGAGCCCATATTCAAAAACACCACCCCCACCGAGCCAGCTCCCGATCCGATAGCTTACGACAAGGGATGTGAAATAACCTGCGCCCCCGCCAACAGAACGGCGAAACCCAAGGTGCTTATCCCGGTATTCCCCGGCACCAACGGCGAGTACGATATGGCGGACGCTTTCAACAGAAACGGCGGCGAAGCCGAAACCTTCGTTATAAGAAACCTCACTGCGGCCGCAATGGAAGAATCGGCGGAAGTCTTCGCAAAGCTTATAGGCGGAAGCCAGATTATAGCCGTACCGGGAGGCTTCAGCGGAGGCGACGAGCCCGAAGGCTCCGCAAAATTCATTAACGCGTTTTTCAGGAACCCGAGGATAAAAGACGCGATAAACGATATGCTCTATCACCGTGACGGTCTGATGATAGGCATCTGCAACGGTTTTCAGGCGCTTATAAAATTAGGACTTCTTCCCTATGGCGAAATAAAGCCCCTGTCCGAGGACAACCCCACACTCACCTTCAACACGATAGGCAGACACCAATCACAGCTTGTTTACACTAAAATATGCACCGACAAGTCCCCGTGGCTTGCCAACTGCAAGGTGGGCGAGATATACACCATACCCATCTCCCACGGCGAAGGAAGGTTTGTCGCCAAGGAAAACGTAATAAACAAGCTTATAGAAAACGGTCAGGTAGTAACTCAGTATGTTGACCTTAAGGGTAATCCTACAATGGATCTCGCCTTTAACCCCAACGGCTCAATGCACGCCATAGAAAGCATTATCTCCCCTGACGGCAGAGTGTTAGGCAAAATGGGTCACAGCGAGCGCATAAGCGACGAAAGATGCGCGGTAAACGTAGACGGAAATAAGCTTCAGCCTTTGTTCAAGGGCGGAGTGGATTACTTTAAGTAAAAATATGTTCTGAAATAAAAGAAGGGATATTATGTGGTGGCTGTATGCCCTGTTATCCGCCGTTTTTGCCGCCGCTACCTCAATTTTGGCTAAGGTGGGAATAGAAAACGTAAATTCCCATTTAGCCACCGCGGTAAGGACGGTGGTAGTGGTTGGAATGGCGTGGATAATGGTGTTTATAACCGACTCTCAGGGCGGACTTATGAATATCAGCCGAAAAAGCTGGATATTTCTTATACTTTCGGGTCTTGCCACGGGTGCGTCGTGGCTGTGCTACTACCGCGCCTTACAGCTTGGAGATGCCTCCAAGGTGGTGCCCGTTGACAAGCTTAGCGTAATAATAACCTTAGTGCTTGCCTTTGTGTTCCTTCACGAGGAATTTACTGCAAAATCCCTTATCGGCTGTATTTTGATAGGAGCGGGAACGCTTATAATGGTGCTGTAATATTTGTTTTAATGGGGGCGGTCTATGTCGAATCGAAAAGACAACTCTAAGCTTTATCTGAAGATTCTTTTGATCTTTACTCTTATCATCGCCGCATTAATAACCTCGGTGCTTTTCATTTTCCCCACGCTGTATGAAAACGAGTGTAAGACAAGGATAAACGAAGATCTGGAAGAAAAGCTGAAAGGCGGCATACTGACCTCCAATATCCGCGTTATTCAAAGAAAATCAAAGATAATCGGCGATACGGAAGAGCTTACCTTTTCCGCAGGAGCAAGCGGCGTGATTTTTGAAAAAAACGCGGGCGTATACTACGCGCTCACCGCTTATCACGTGGTTTCCGACGGGGACGAAAACACAAAATTTCTGATACAGCCCTATACCGCTCCTTCTTTTTCCGAATATACCGATACAGTTTTGGAATATTACAAACAGTTCCCCGCCGCCAAGGTAGAGTATTACAGCAAAGAATACGATCTGTCTGTATTGAGCTTTCACTCCGCGCAAAAGCTTGAAACGGTAAATATAGCGGAAAAAAACGCCGAAAAGGACGCGGAGATAGCGGTAATAAGCAATCCGGAGGGAAAAAGCTTCGTGCATACCTTCGGCAGTATTCTCTCAAACGATATGACCTGTTTTTCCGACGGCGGCGGAGCCGAAAGCAGCTATGTAATAAAACATTCCACCTATATTGCCCCCGGAAGCAGCGGAAGCGCGGTTTTATCCTTTAACGGAGAAAATGTCGAAACCGTGGGTATCAACATAGGCGGTGGCACCGATTTTATGGGAAGATTCAGCTATGGGGCAATGATACCCTGTCAGCAGATAAAACAGTTTTTGTACGAGTGGAAGTGGGAAAAGGCTTTACCAAACTGAGTAAATAAAGAAACTGTTCCAATAGGAATGGTGTGCGGATTTTCGAGCATATTTTGTTAATGACAAAGCAAAAATCCGCAGGCAGACTGTCGCCCGTCAAGGATTTTTAACGCAGTCAGCGACAAAATATGCCGAAAAGACGCGCGCCAATGCCTATGGGGACAGTTTCTAAGTCAGGAGAAGAAAATGACCTACAAAATCATGAATAAATCGGATATTGCTAAAGTAATACCGCTTTTCATCGATTATTACAACAACAAAGAAGAAGGCGAGTGGAACGAGGAAACCGTTTACAAGCGCATTCATCAGGTATTCTCACGGGAGGATTCCTACTGCCTCACCGCGGAGGAAAACGGAAAGCCCGCAGGCTTTGCCATGGGATATTTTGAGCAGTACGACGACGGCTTCGCTTATGACCTTATTGAAATAGTAATAGCCGCCGAGCTTCAGAACAAAGGCCTTGGAACGGAATTTATGAAGGAGCTTGAAAAAAGGGTAAAAGACAAGGGTGCCATGCTTATCCAGCTTCAAGCCGTCAACGACGAATTCCACGCGCACTTTTACGAAAAATTGGGATACCGAAACGTTTCAAACTTCGTTTTAAAAACCAAAATGCTTTAAAAACAACACAGGAGGATAAAAAAATGCTATCCAAAATCGGAATCAGACCCGTTATAGACGGCCGTCAGTTTGGAATCCGCGAAAGCCTTGAGGAACAGACCATGAATATGGCCAAGGCCGCCGCGGAGCTGATCACCGCTAAAGTACGCCACGCAAGCGGAGACCCCGTCGAATGCGTAATCGCCGACAGTACAATAGGCGGCATAGCCGAAAGCGCCGCTTGCAACGAAAAATTCAGCAAGGAAAACGTGGTTGCAACGCTTACCGTTACCCCCTGCTGGTGCTACGTCACCACGGTAATCGACGAAAACCCCGACACAATAAAGGCCATATGGGGCTTTAACGGCACCGAGCGCCCCGGCGCGGTATTTCTCGCGGCGGCAATGAGCGCTTACGCTCAGATCGGTATGCCCTGCTTCTCCATTTACGGACACGATGTAAAGGATGCCGACGATAAGACCATACCCGAGGACGTGGAAGAGAAAATTCTTCGCTTCGCCCGCTGCGCCGCCGCGGTGGGAGACATCAGAAACAAGAGCTATGTAAATATCGGCGCGGTGGCAATGGGAATCGCGGGCTCATACTGTAACGAGGACTTTTTCCGCAGCTATCTGGGTATGCACCCCGAATGGGTGGATATGAGCGAAATAATCCGCCGTGAAAAACTGGGTATATATGACAAGAATGAATATGAAAAAGCCCTTAAGTGGATAAAGGAAAACTGTAAGGAAGGCATTGATATAAATCCAACAGACGGAATGTTCTATCAAAGAACCGTTCTTTCCCCCGAAGAAAAAGAGGAAAATTGGCAGTTTATCGCAAAGATGACCTGTATCATAATGGATATAATGAAGGGCAATCCCAAGCTTGCGGAAATGGGCTGGATTGAGGAATCTAAGGGCAGAAACGCTATACTGGGCGGATTCCAGGGGCAGCGCAACTGGACGGACTTTATGCCCAACGCGGATTTCAGCGAAGCTATTTTGAACACAAGCTTTGACTGGAACGGAAAGCGCGAGCCCATTCCCTTCGCCACCGAAAACGACGGCTTAAACGGAGTGACTCAGCTTTTACTGCACCAAATCACCTCAAAAGCTGCCATTTTCGCCGACGTAAGAACCTATTGGTCCCCCGAAGCGGTGGAGAGGGTAACCGGATGGAAACCAGACGGTATCGCCGAAAACGGATTTATCCACCTTATAAACAGCGGCGCAGCGGCTTTGGACGGCACCGGCGCTTCCCTTAATGAAAATGGCGAAAATTGTATGAAAAACTGGTGGGATATGACCGGTAAGGACATCGACGCCTGTCTTAAAGCCACTACCTGGCCCTGCGCAAATTTAGGATACTTCAGGGGCGGCGGATTCTCCTCAAGCTATTCCACAAAGGGAGTTATGCCCTGCACCTTCGCGAGAGTTAATCTTATAAAAGGACTTGGACCCGCCATTCAGATAGTTGAGGGATATACCGTAGAGCTGCCCGAAAATGTCAACAGAATACTCCTCGATCGAACCGACAAAACATGGCCCTCCACATGGTTCACCCCCGTTCTTAGCGGAAAAGACAGCTTTAAGGACGTATACGGAGTTATGGCCAACTGGGGAGCCAACCACGGAGCATTCGTCTACGGGCATATAGGAGCCGATCTGATAACTTTGGCTTCGATGCTCCGTATCCCCGTATCGCTGCACAATATTTCCGAGGACAGGATCTACCGTCCTCACGCATGGACCGCTTTCGGAACAAAGGATTTGGAAAGCGCGGATTACAGAGCCTGCGCAAATTACGGAAGTCTTTATTAAAAAGGAGCTTTAATAACGTTTATGAAATTTAAACAAAGTCTGATATCCCTTATTTTGGCGGCTTCTATATTGTTTGTTTCCGCCTGCGGTCAAAACCCCAGGGAAAACAATAATATGGAAGGCTCGGCCGCCGTAACCGACGGGAATACGACAGGCGACGGCGAACAAACTCCGACCGCAACCGGCAGGTTTCAGGTAAACGGTCAAAAGCTTTACGACGCCGAGGGAAACGTATTTGTTATGCGAGGTATCAATCATGCGCACTCATGGTTTCAGGATAAACTGGATATCGCAATCCCCGCTATCGCGAAAACCGGGGCAAATACAGTAAGAGTGGTTTTATCCGACGGTCAGCAGTGGGACAGGATATCTCTTGAGGACGTGAAAAAAATAATAGATGTCTGTAAGGAAAACAAGCTTATCTGCATTCTGGAGGTACACGACCTTACAGGAAAGGACGATATAGAAGGACTCCGCAGTACTGCCGAATACTGGCTTGAAATCAAATCGGCTCTTATGGGAAACGAAGCCTACGTTATATTGAACATAGCCAACGAATGGGTAGGCACATGGGACGACCCTGAGTTGTGGTACAACGGATATTCCGAAGCCATTAAAACATTGCGTGACGGGGAGATAAAAAACACCATTATGATAGACGCACCCGGCTGGGGACAGTTTGCGCAGCCTATTGATACGTACGGCGAAAAGCTGTTTAACGAGGATCCCCAAAAAAACACAATGTTTTCCATTCATATGTACGGAGCGGCGGGAAAAAGCGGCCGCGTTATAAAAACAAATCTGGAATATGCCGCGAAGCACGATCTTTGCGTTGCGGTGGGCGAGTTCGGTTTTAACCACAGCGACGGAGACGTGGACGAGGATTACATTATGGAATATTGCACCGAAAACGGCATAGGCTATTTGGGCTGGTCATGGAAAGGAAACGGCGGCGGGGTCGAGTATCTGGATATTACGGAGGATTGGGAAGGTAATAAACTGTCGGAGGAATGGGGAGAAAAGCTGATAAACGGAGATAACGGTATAAAGGAAACATCGAAAATCTGTTCCGTTTATTAGGAGAAAAAACAAAACCGTGTTACGAAACCTTGTGGGATTCTTAACACGGTTTTTTATTTGAGAGGATATTTTTTAATTCCTTTTATAAACGAACAGACCGATACCGCAAAAATAAATCCCAATATCAAGACGCTTGTTACCAACCCCTTTTTATACAAATCTCTGTTTTGACTGTAGACAAAATATAACAAAGTCTACAGTCAAAACAGAGT
>CAJUFF010000095.1 GCA_910585505.1 uncultured Ruminiclostridium sp.
AAAAAAATTTTTTTAACTTTTTTCCATTTTCCTATTGACTTTTTTATAGTTGGCTTCATAATTAAAATTATTTCTCAAGAATTTCTGCATTGCTCAATCCTTACATTGCCGCCAATCCCGCCAAAGCCTCATCCTCGACTTCAGTCCTGAACCCTTTAAACCAAAGCATAGGATTGCTCATATACCAATAATCTCCGTAATTGCTTCCGGTTATTCCGGAATAAGTGCTTGTATTGGTATCGAACAGATCAATGCCCGCATAGTTAAAAAAGGCAACTTTTATGGTAAGGTGCGGTTTGTTATCGTTATGCCTGTACCAGTCATAATTGCTTGAAGCGTATTGTTCCGAAGAGGTGGTTTTTCCGTTATTGCATAAACCTATGGAAAATTTGCCTTTTTCAATTTGCTCTTTTACCGAATCTCCGACTTGATAAGAAATTGTCGGATAATAACACTCAGACATGCAGCTGTATTCAACAAGCATAGTTATCATATTATTCATTTCTTCACCGTATTGGTCAAATGGGGTAGGAAAGCAAAATCCGTAATCCTGTCGAAACCGCCCGGTATTTATGGTATATGCCAACGTTATCATATTGCAGCCGTATGAAGCGGATTGCATATTCCTGTTATTATACTCACCGTTTAAGTGTTCACCACCTAACCAAATGTCATATATTACTATGTCTTCTATGCAGTCACGTTTAACCCCCGGAAGCAAATCTATCTTTACCTCGGTCTCTTCATTTTCTATGGCAAGCGTTACGCCGGTTTCAACCGTTCGTGCGTATTTGAAGCCCATAGTATGCAGATCGGAATAATCGCCGTATTTACTTATTATACCGTTTCCGCCTTGTACAAGCTGCGAACTTTCGACGGGAAGATTAAAAAATCCTTGGAAGTATATAAATAGTGCGTTTTGAAAAAAATCATCAAGATTAATGTAAAATTCCGCCTCACTAATGTCCGCTTCTGTCAATATCTGCGAAATTATATTTGTAAATTCTTCCACAGTATTGTTATTTGTATCGTTGGACTCTATTTCAAAAATTTTCATCCATTCGCCATCGTCGGGAGCTTCTAAGGTTATTATCATTTTTCTGGAGGGATTTCTGTTTTCGTCAATACCGTTTTCATAGGAAATATCGGCGTTAACACCGCCTTCTATAAGGTTTTTCTGTAGTATTTGCTTTAAGTCCGCTATCTGCATAAAACTTAAAACGCTGCTTATGTCGCTGTTGGATATTCCCTTCACGGCTTCTTCCAATTCGTCCTCGTTTTTTGCTTCGCCTATTTTTCCGCCTAAACTTTCTTCTATTTTTTGGTTATAGCGTTCACCGTCTTCGTCGTCAATATTTTCCGAATATACGTCTTTACAAAGGCGGGTTTGATATAAGGCAAGGAAGCTCGGAAGATATAACTCAACGTTTCCAACGGTGTTATATTCAACAATTTCCGTAGAATATTCACCAACAACAGTTAAAGTTTGCGTTTTTCTCTTTTTTCCGTCATCGGTTTTATATTCTCTTACGGTATATCTGTAATTATTGAGCTTCTTTTGTGCTGCTGCCGATAGTATTTTATTAACAAAATAAGAATAATTTGCCGCGGATTCAAGTCCGGTATCTTTAAAAAATGTGCTGTCCTCACAGATCGCTTCATACAGGCCTTCGGTGTAGTATACTCCGTAATTGTCGCAAATGCTTATACATTCGCCTTCACTTCTTACATTTCGGAGCTCTTCGGCGGCTGCTTCCATAGCCTTTCTTGCTGTTTCGTATTCGTTAGTATCATAAATAAGCAAACTGCGGGGATAGCTGTCTGATATGGCGGCTTTGGACAAATTGATTGAAAAATCCGGCATAAAATCGTATACAGATTCCCTTATTTCTCCGTTTGCAGTTCTGTCAAGAGATTCAAAGACGTCCCAAATATTGTTCCTTACTATATTCCAATTATCTTTTATATAAGAATCCACAAGCAAACCGAATATTCCGCCGATAAGGAACAGGAAACAGCATAAAATCATAACCACAAGCATTACTCCGCCGCCGATCAGACCGCCAAGCTTCTGAAAGAGTTTTTTTCTTTCGTCTTTATCATAAAGGGCTTTTACCGCCGCTTTAACGGCGGCTATTACCGCTTCGGGCGCTGTCATTTAACGACCACCGCCCTTTCCGAACATCGCGAGACGTTCATCGCTGAAAGAAAACTGAATTTTCATTTTCTGTGCGCCGATATTCATAAGAGCCGCACCTCTTTGTTTACTTCCCACAAGCTCGGTTTGCGCCGTATTTAAACCGAAAACTTCTACCGCTTCCTCCAACCCTTTTCCCGATAAACTGAATAAAAGCTTGATAGTAGGCATATCAAGCACGGGCTGCCCGTACATTTTCACCTGCGGATCAAGGAAATCTACCAATTGCTGCGTTGATACCACAACGGAGCCTTCATATTTTCTCGCTCTCTTTTCCGCGTTTCTCAAAAATTCAAGGGACTGGGGGCAGCGAGGGTCAATTAACATCCAGCACTCATCGGCAATCAGCATAACTCTTTCCGTTTTATTTTTCGACATTTCCTGCCAACACCAAGAAAGCACGTTGAAATACTGCGCCGAAAGTATTCTGCTGCCCATGCTTGTAACAGCCTTTGTATCAAGACAAATGCAGTTGCTGTTACCGTCAATGGTCGTTTGTCCATTCCATAAGCCCCTGTCGGCTCCGTTAGCGGCGGAGCTTAACAGCAGTTCAAGCTCGTCATAAAGAGCAAATTTACTTTTATCGGTTTCTTTTTTGCCGTGAATAAGGTTATATAAATCCGTAAAGGTAGGATAAACGGCATTTTTCAGCTTTGTAACGTCGGTATCCCATGTTATGCCGAATTGCCGGTACAGTTCTATTAAAACTTGTTCCAACAGCGCCTTGTGGCTGTCTGTAAGGCTCGGCAGATACAGGCTGAAAAATGTGTCCAAAGTTTTTAGATGAATTGCCAGATCCCCTACGCCACTCAGATCAACACCTTGATCTTTAACACCCTTTTCTTCTTCATCGTCGTCTCTGGGAGCGGGGCGAACCTGAAGAGGATTGATTACTCCACCGCGCCCTCCCGCAACGTCTATCCATTTCCCTTTTATGTATTCGGAGAGGCATATTTCTTTATATTCGCCTTCAGGATCGATTATAATTATTTTTGTACCCCGTGCCGCCTCAGACAGTATCAAGTGCTTTAACGCGGTGGATTTTCCCATTCCGCTGTCGCCCACAAGGGTAATATTGCTGTTAGTTCTGGTAGTCGAACGTTTCCAAAGGTCAAACAGCACTATACCGCCGCTGCTGTTTTTTCCGAGATAATATCCTTCCGTATCGCAAAAGCCGTTTTCGGCGTATGGATAGCCACCCGTAAAGGTGGACAGCAAAAAGGGACGTTCAATTATATCGTTAATTATTTTTTGCTGCGGGTATGTGGCGGAAAGGTGCATATACGCGTCTTTTTGAAGATTGCTTAATATTCTTACGCGGCAGCCCAAAGCGTTTGCCGCCGACTCGATACGGGAGCATTTATCCGTAAAATCCTCTTTATCTCGGCTTAACACCATTATTTGCAAGCCGAAGCCCGAAGCGTTTCCGTTATCCTGATCTATCTGCTTCATTATTTTTTCGGCGTCGTCCGCGGCTTTTATCTTTCGGCTGCGTTCGAGCTGATCCTTCGTGCTTTCGGCCGCCGCGCGGTATTCGGATACGGTTCTGCTCATCGTGTTGGAAAAATCCGCGTTGTCAATAGGTGTAACGGAAATTGAAACAATAGTGCCGGGTATTCCCGTAAGTCTTGAAAGCCACCCGATCGAGACCTCAGGGGGATACTTGATAACGCTGTAAATGCGGCAATAGTTTTCACCGAGGGCAAATTCGTTTTTGTTAAATTCTATTCCTATGGGGGTAATAGCCGACAGCAAGCCCCTGTTGCGTAAAGGAGCGCTGCTTGTTTTGGTCTTTGGCGAGGGTTCGGTTTTGGTTTTTTCATTTTTGGTATTGTTTTTTATAAAATTCATTTTTGTGACCGTCCTTTCTCTTTGCACCGAATACCGTTTATTTTCTTATCATGGCTTCAAGTATCGTATTGTCAAAATCGTATCTGTTCTCTATATGAGAATAGGCGGGGATATTAACAAGGTTGCATAATTCTACAATGCCCTTTTTGTTTAAAAGAGAGGCGGTCACCCTGTTTTCGGAAAAAATCTTCGCGAGATTTTCGGCGCATTTTAATACTTTACTTTCTTCATTCGATTTTCCGTAAACAATCGCGTAATGCTTTCGTTCGAGAGTATCGCCGCGGTTTGCCATATCGCCCAGTTCTTTCATTTCCTGTTTAAGAAGCGCCCTGCGGCCTTCTTCGGCGACTGCATATGTATCGGAATAAACTTGAAGCGTTTTTTTCAGATCGATTGGTCGGGAAACCGATACAAATTTCCAAGGATGTCTGACCTTTGATAAATCCGACGCCAGTTTATGAGAAATATTCTTCAGTTCGGAATCGGAAAACAGTTCGGGACATATGCCGTCTATCAGAACGTAGCAATAAACCATTCCGTCCATGGTGTAAAGCGTATTTTCTCCTACGTCCCTGACATTTACGAAATCCTGCGCGGTTTTTTCCGCAAGAGCCGATCGGTCAAGCTGTGCGTTTTCCTTTTTCTTTTGAAATTTGAAATAAAAATAGGCAGCCGCGCTGCCTATAACTAAAATTATCAGGATAATAATGTTTGAATCCATATTTATAACCGTTCCTTTCCCTCAATCAGTACAGTGAGATCCACTGAGTTTCCGCTTCGATTGTCACGTTAAAGTTATCCGACCAAAGAAGCTTAAAAGGTATGTTTACGGCACAGGTACCGGATACCTTAAAACGTATCCCGCTGTTTGCGTCCGGCGTGCCGTAGGCGTTTCCCATTCTGTTACAGGTAAGCAGAAAGGAAGTAACGGAAGCGGAATTCACCTGCGTTTTTTCTCCCGAATTAAGCTCGCGCAATATTTCATTGTTTATTTCGGGAATCGACAGCCTGTTGTTATTTGCCCAGCCCGTACCGTCATACTCAAAGGAAGCGGCGTAACCGTCCCTGCATGATGAATACATTTCTTTGTACCTTTCGGTAGCGATCACTACCAAAGAATCCTCAAATTTTTCACGGGTGTTGGATACTATAACGCCAAGCCGTACAAATTCCCAGACAAGCATTGAAATCGACATAAGCAAAAGAAGCAATACAGCAATAAAAGTATAGGAAAATCCTTTTTTGGAGCCGAGGTTAAACAGGCGCTGCTTTATTTTCATTTCCAATATACCTCCGACAATCCCGTTGCGGTACTTTTCAAAGTAAATTCCCATTCGCCGAAAAAGCTTACGGATATTTCCTTGCTGACGGTAACGGACACTTCTTCGCCCAAATTGATCTTTTTATTACTTGAACTCGACACATCGGTTCCTTTTACTTTCCATGACACTATTGGATATAACCCCTTCAGATCGTTTAAGCGTTCAAGGCGATCAGTGGTTTCAGTGCCTATTATTCCCGATATTTCCGCCTCTCTTATAAGTTCGTTGGCATAATTGTCAAGAGAAAATTTTGTTATGAATACGGGAGTTACCGACATAAAGCAGGCAAGACACATCATAAGTATCAGAAACCCTATGATTGAAGTAATATGGGAGTATCCTTTTTTGTTAAAAAGATTGTCTTTTATTTTTTTTCGGAATTTCATTTCTGCCTCCCTTACATAAATACCGACATACTTTCCGCAAGCTGCGTTATAAGCACTACTATATAAATAGAAAGCATTGCGCCGATCAACCAGAGGGAAAGATTATGAATCTTATCGGGTATTTTTTTAACGATTTTTCTCAGCTGCGCTTTTCTCATCTCGGAAAATCTTACCTGAAGCGTTTCCCAGTATACCGACATATCGCTTCCGTGGGACATCTCTATAAGACCTCTTACCACTTCGGAGAGATTAGTGCTTCCAACTCGCCCCTCAAGTCTTTGAAGCGCCGCCTCGTAATTGCCCGAACGCATATCGGCTACCGTAATAGACATTTGCTTTCGCCAGTGATCCGAATAATCGTTTTTATGGCGTTCCAATATTGTGAGTACGTCATGAGAGACCAACATTTCCTGTTTCATGGAATAAACAAATCTCGGAAGATCGATATCTATTTGCTCCTGCAAATCCTTTACCGCATTTGTAACAATATTTTTATGATTACGGTGCATTACAAAGCCGATAATAATCGGAGCCGCGGCAAAAACAGGAAAAACGGAGGCAAGGAGAATTGCGAGCAAGCCGAATTCCAGTATAATTAAAAAGCCCTGCGCCTTATACACTTCAGGCGTTTCGTCTATGTCCGCAATGGCAAGCTTTTCCTCCAGTTCATTCCGTTTGTATTCGTTTATAACGATTATTTTGGACAGCAATACCGCAATCTGATGATTTATGTCGCTTCCGCTTCTTTTTTGATTTCCCATTGAAGCGTTTTTCAGCGTTTTGGTTATCCGTCCCGTAGGCAGACGAAAAATTATTCCCGCTATATTGTACAGGGCGGTTACCGTAAAAATAAAAAATATTATGTAAAACAGCAATTTTACAAAGACAATCATTTTTTATCCCCCCTTAACTCTTAAATTTTACGGGCTGCGTCAGCTTTCTCATTCTCAGCGTCGTTAAAAAACAAACAAGCGCCACGATAGCTATTACTATTTTACCCTGAGTGGTATCGACCAGTACCTGAAACCAATCCCTGTTGAGAAAATACAGCAAGGGAAAGTTAACCAGCACAAGAAAGATCATCATCAAAAAGCTGCTTTTTTCAGCCGCAAGCTCAGCCTCCAATTCCGCGTTTACAATTCTTTCATCGGTATATTTGGCTACAATAGGCTGTAAGGTATATTTCATGCCGATATTTTCCTGACATTCAAGCAGTACGTCGCACCACTCGTGAAAAATATCGTCGTCTATTTCCTGCCTCATCTGACGTATAGCCATTTTAATAGAACTGTTTATAAGCCGAGTACGGCCGATAAACCGTTTAAAAACCTCCGCAATGGGGTGATGAGTATAAGGCAGGCTTTCCTCAATAGCCGTTATAATATCTTCCTTGCTGATATAAGAGGTAGTTACTATTGACAATGCAGTTTCAAGCTCCAATGAAACATTTTTCTTGTATGTGCTAAGCTGCGCTTTGGCGAATAAATACGGTATCATCGCTATAATCGCCACCATTACCGGAAGCACAAAATACTGTCCGATCACTAAGCATAAAACGGAAGCCGCAAACGCGAGAATAGTCGAGGCAATGCACACAAATTTAAATTTTCCCGCGCTGCCCGTTATTTCCAAGGAATAATTTATATCGGTGATTAAAGCCTGAAGTTTAGGTTCTTTCTTTTCGCCTTTCGCTATCTTCATTCTTTCGGCAAGCAGTTTGTCGCGCCCCAAAAACTTCATGAAGTCGAAAGCTATTTGCTTCGGCGTTATATTAAGGGCGATAATAATACCCGCCGCCGCGAGAATAAATCCTGTTATATATAATATAGTCATATATAAGCTCCTTCCTTATTTTATAATAAAGATTCCATTTCAGCGGGGGACAGCCCGTTATTGAATAATCTGTTTTTAAGACTGTCGCTTATGGGATTGACCCTTACAAACTCGCCGATAATTTTCTTGCTGCCGTCATCGAGAATTTCATCGCGTTCCCTGCGATACTGCCACAGCGTATTAAAGCTGATATTCTCACCGTTATGAATGCACTCGGCAATTTCGGTTACGCGCCTTATTCCGTCCTCAAATTTATGCTGGTACACCGCAACGGGAAAAGCGTCCGATACAAGCTGCAATATAGTTGTGTAAGGAATATTGCTGTATTCCTGTATGCAAAGAGTGGCAAGACGGGTGTATATTCCCTTAATGGAGGAAGCGTGAGTGGTAGTCATTACGGCGTGTCCCGTTCGAGCAGCCTCCTGCGCACCCCACGCTTCGCCGCCGAATTTGATCTCAGCCATACAAAGCGCGTCGGGATCCATTGTAAGCGAGGTGGTAAGCAAATCAAGCTGAGTAACCGCACGGCTTTTGTCGTCGCTGTCACGGGTTATCATGTGAATTACGTTATTTTTTACTTTCCCGTTTTCATCACGCTGCACAAGATTAAACTCTCTCGTTTCCGACTCTATGGTTATCAAACGTTTTTCGGGAGGATAGTTTTTCATAATATCCGACATGATCGTAGTTTTGCCCGAACCCGTTTCTCCCGCAAAGCACTCAGAAATTCCGCATTTGAAACAAGTGGATAAAAATCTGTACATTTCCTCGTTACAGGTACCCGAATTTATAAAGTCGACCTTAGAAAGCTGTTTCGGGTTTACAATACGTATTGAGCAAGCCGCGCCGCGTTCTTTGTCGATAAGACTGGAATAAATGGCGGTAATACGCGTGTTTTTGCCCAAAAAGCCCTTTGCGATTGGTCTGCTGTCGTCAAACGCCATTTTGCCCTGATCGTGCAGTAAACGTTTTATTATATCTATACAGTGTTCGGGAGACTTGAAGGTCTCCTTTGCCTTGTAGGAATCGCCGCCGGACGGTCTGATCTCAATATCGTCCCACGAATTGACGTTGATTTCTTCAATGTCGGTGCGCTTAAGGTATGACGTGAGCACGGAAAACTCCGCCATATCCGAATAAAGCATTTCCACCGCCTGCGCAAGTGTTTTACCCTCTATATAGTAGTTTTTATCAATCAGATACTGCTTGATATAATTTCTGAACATTTCCGCCCTGTCCATATCATACACGGTTGAAGCGTACTGGCTGGACATATACGCCTGTATTTCCGGAAGCAAAACGTCATAGGAAACCATAACGCGCTTTATGCCCTGAACCTCTTCCTGCGGCGGCGCTGCCGGTTCCGTCCGATTTTCATCGGAGTTTTTTTCAGTAACGGATTTTTCCGCTTCCGACGCTTCTTCCGTATTTATAATTTTTTGCTTAAAAAAGTTCATATGCAACCGTTCCTTTCCTTATCAATCGTCGTTTTGCACGCTTAAATCCTCGGCTGACTTTTCGCCGACAATTTCATCGATAATTTTGGACAAAACGCTTCGATAATTTTTGTCGGGTACCTTTTCAAAGGCAAGTCCCATATTTATGGTTTCCGCAACCTTTTTGCTGTACGGAATTACATATTTTGCCGATAAAAGATCGCTCATGTCCATAGTGTCCTGTTCAAAAGCGCCGTTTAAGGTGAGGCAGTTTATAAAGCGTTCGTAATGGTATTGACTGTGTTCTAAAATCGGCTTTTGAGAATCAAAAAACACTAACCCGTATATATCGCACGACACAAGATTAACGGTCACATCAGCGTTAATAAGCGCTTTTGCCGTATACTTATTTCCCATAACGTCCTTTGTGCAGTCAATAACGGTAAAATCAAAAATACTGCGCATATACATATACAGGTCGTCGATTTTTGTATCTATCGGCTTAGCGTAGCTGTTAATGTTTTCTCCTTTGTTGTAGCCGTATACTGCAAGGTTGCTTTTTGCCGGTTGGCCCATTGCGAGAATGGTGTTTCCGTCCATATCCTCCGCTTGGCTCATCAGCTTTCCGAAAGAATTATCGGAGCTTATTTTAGGAAAAATCAGCGGCAGGGCAGGCTGCATATCGTCGATTGACACAAAAGCAACGGCGGCTTTCGGATACCGTCTCGTAATCAGCTCGGCAAGGTTTATTGCGGTTGTGGTTTTATAGCTGTTTCCGTATACGGCGATTATTTTATGCAGCATTATAGTCCCCTCCGTTTAAATGATTTTCGCTTATATCACTCTCATCTGCTTCCTCAAAATATTCCTTTTGGATTTTAAGGTATTCCTCGCTGAGTTTTTCGTCACGGGTCACAAAGGCTATATGCAATGTACCTTCCTCGCAATTAAGCAGCTGAGAAAGCTGACTTTCATCTATCAGCTTAAATGTTACGGTATCCGCTATCTCTTCCGCGGACTGTTCGGTGACGTCAACCCCTTCGTCGGTTGTCAGCGCAATAACTTCCACGTATCTTAATTCATTGATAATATGAGCTTCGTCCTTATTGTCTACGCTTACGATCGACACAATGTCCCCGCTGCGGATTTTGTTGCTTAAGCCGCCCGCAAAAGACTGTATTGTAACGGACATTGCAAATTCTCCCGCTTCGAGGGACAAAAGCTTGGTGTTTGAATCCGCCGCGCTTTCACCGAACATATCCGCCGTTACAATGCCACTGTAAAGAAAGGTTTTTGAATATTTTCCCACTATCTCTTCGGGATCGTCAACGTAGGAAAACGAAAAGGTGTCGGCTTTGGACACCTGTACCGTGCTGAGCATGGATTTTGTGATTTGCACTCCCGGCGCGGTATCGGATGTAAGTATTACAACACTTTGGGTACCGTTGAAAAGATTGGTGACAATCGGCGCAATGCAAAAGCAAAGAAGTATAGCCAGTACAATGCAGACGATAGCGATTAAGGTTCTGTTTTTTATCATTTTGAGTCCTCCTATTAAATTAAATAAAATAGGGCATAAACAAGCTTAACGCAAATGTGCCGCAAAGATACGGAGCATAGGGTATCGGCTTATTTTTGCCTTTTAGGGTTGTAAAATAAAATATTATCCACGCAAAAATTACGGCGGGAATATTCCATAATCCCGAACACCAGCCGAAAGAAAACATCAGCTTAACGTCTCCCATTCCCATCTTTCTTGTTTTATGCGAATAAATATATGAGGGAAAGGCGGAAAGAAAACCGCCGATAAGCCGTTCAAAAGGCGATATCCCGTTCAAAAAAATTGCCGCGCAAAGCAAAACCGGTTGTATCGCATTTGACACGGTTTTAGTTTTTATGTCTTTAACGGATATCCGTACAAGAAGCGGAATCAGCATAATTTTTGCAATTAATACTAACAATCATTTAAAATATAGAC
>CAJUFF010000096.1 GCA_910585505.1 uncultured Ruminiclostridium sp.
CGACAACAAAATTTGTCTATACTTTGATCGGGAATTAAGATCGGATATAAACTTATACCAATCTTTAATTAAATCTACAACTCGATTAAAGATTGGTATAATACTGTTATAACTGCTGAATTAGTGTTTCATTTGCAGTCCCATTTTAAACCGTGAGTTTTACATCAGTTGAAAATATTAGAGGCGGGGGGGAATCCGACAGCGGTTATAACATTCCTCAATTTCCTCTTCGCTAAGCTCGCTGTCATCTATGATTACCGAAACCGTAACATTTGTCCCTATATATTCCATCGCTTTGCCTATAAGCGTTTCCGATTTTTCGGAAGCTTTTGGAGACAAGCCTATAAATCTGTTTTCCCCAACCTCCAGACGGTTTGCAAACTCGCTTGGAGTTACAAAAAGATAAACCGTTCCTGTAAAAGTCTTATCGTTCAATATCTCGGCGGTACCCGAAAATCCCTCGCCGTAACCCGCAAGCACGTCTTTTATATCCATGGATACGGAGCTTTTCTTCTCCGAAGCGTTAAAAGAAGTGCCGTAGAGGGAAGTAAGCGCCTTGTATCTGTCTGCGGTAAAGCTTCTGTTGTCAAGTATTGACTGATCGTAGGAGGTAAAATCCGGAAAACGAAGCTGAGATAGAATTATCTCCTCAAAACCCGCCTGCTTAAGCTCCCTCGATAAATCTGAAATATACTTTTTAGTTCCGTCAAGAAACGGATCCAGCCACCTCTTTCCTCCGTTGGCGGCAGCGGCGTCAAGCCAGAAATAGCTGTCGTCCGCGAAACGGTAACCCGCGCCGTCCACATATGACGGTGCGCTGTTATCCATCAAAGCGGAAATCTCCGCTTTCGGAACAAGACCGCCTGCCTTTATAACCGAGGCTATCTGCCCCGCAGGCATACTGCCCGTTACCAGCTCGGTGTCTTTCACATAACTGATATTGCTTTTATAAAGAAGTTTACCCTCTTTGTTTTTCATAGGTAAAATAACCTGATTGTACCCCGACTCCTTGGCGCTGTTTATGGCATTATTCAGCGCGGTCAGATCGGATATATCGTTTTCCGACATAATATAGGCTCCGATTTCACCTGCGATTTCCTCCTCGGTGGTTATGGATTCGGTTGTGATTTCGCCTCCCGTGACCGTATCCGAAACATCGTCTTCGGTTACCTGAGGCGGAGAAGTAGGAGTCCAGCCCTCTATCTCGGTTTCCGTTTCTCCCGACCACAGCTTTATCAACGGCCCGGCGGCGGAATAACCCACAAACACAAGCGCGCCCGCGATCAATACGAAAATAACTGTTTCCGCCGCTATTTTCGCTCCGGATTTTTTCTTTTTGTAGAGCCTGTTTTTGCTTCTTTTTATTTTGATGGACTTATTGTGTTTCATATTAAAATCTCCTTTTAATGCTTGCCCCAGAAAGCGCTTAACGCCAAGGAAATCACCCCGATATAGATCATGGTGATAGGCATGCCTCTGAAGGATTCGGGAACATTTTCGGAATTCAGCCTGTCCTCGGCGGCATACAGCAAATAACCTGCCAGCAGGAAACCGAGACCTGTGCCCAAACCGTAACCAATATAGCTGGCGAAGGTGCCGCCAATCCTGCTCTGAATAAACAGCGCGCCTAAAACCGCACAATTAAACACCGACAGGTGAACGTACTTTTTGACTTTTTTCTGAATATTGGGGAAAAATCTCCATACCAGCATCAAGGTAAGGATGTAAACCACTGAAACTATGAAAATGTAAATAAAGGGTATCAGTATATTATAGTACTCCCAGTCGGAAAAATACCTGTCGGTGAGACAAGTGAGGGCGGAAGAAATCGTCGTCACGTATACAACACCCACAAATATTCCTATAAGGTTTTCTCTTTTACGCGCGGCGTACAAAAGTATATTTACGCCAAGCGCACGCTCAAAAGCGGCGTTTTCTATAAATATGCCAAGCAGAGCGGCAGCCAAAAATCTTGAAAAGATCGTTTCCATTTATTTTATGTTCCTTTTTCGCTTATAAGTATATTGTTCTGTAACCGCTGCCGGGCGTCCCTCCGCATATTAGGCAATGGGTTCCGGCTCTCGTTTCAGTGGTTTTTTATCTCCCACCGAATCTCGGAATTGATTGTTAAAGAAAAAAATTGCTTTTTTAATAAGTTATTTTTCGGGAATAATCCTCACGGTTCGTATCCAAACGAGCTTTTCTTCCAAGATATTTGCGATAAACAAAGCGAAACAGCCCCGCCAGTACTCCCACCAAAATAAATCCTCCATAAACGTTTTCCATAGCCGACATCTGGAAGGGAAGGGGAATTATCGTATTCCAGAGCATATTGTCGGAAAGAATATCCCTAATTGCTCCCACAAGAATGCAGGACAAATCAAAGCCTATCGCAAATCCCGCCAGATCTTTGAACATCATATGTACGGGACGGAGAAAGAAGCGGCTTTCCGTTTTGGTCATTATAAACGGATTGGTTACGATAATGGCTAAGTAAAGTGAAATCGACCTTACCGTATCCTCTCCGAAAATAAGCCCCATAAGCAGCGTAACCGGAATATATACCGCCGATGCTATAAGCGCGTAAAGACCAATTCTTACCGCAAAGGCTATTTTTTTCGGCAGAAGCCGACACAGCCCAACGGAAATTACGGTTATAAGAGTAAAAGCCATAGCTATTACCAATGAATTTTTCAGATTCGTAGCGGCGCCTATTACCGGACCGGCAAAAAGACCGCTCATTAAAACCATATTTTGATTTATTATACCGTCGGAAAGCTTTACTTTTCCGGTTGTTTTCTGTTCCATTCAATTCTTCCTTATTGTTATTTATGGGCAAACGCCTATTTTACCGTCAAAAGAGCATTAACATTATGAATTGCCTTTGTTTCCGGTTTTATTGTTATCGTTCTTTTTCGGCTGTCTTATCGGACGGCTTTTGGGTTTTCTGATTTCCTTCTCTACCGCGGCTTTTACATTATCGAATGTTTTTTTAATTCCCATTCCTTTTCTTAAGGACATTAAAAAGCTTTCTTTGCCGTTTTCTTTTCGGATCGGGCGGTTATGCTCGTCTCTAACGATTTTCGGGGGTTTTTTTGACGCTTTGATTATCTTGTTGTCAACTGCGGGCATATTGTAATTCAAAAGAGGCACAATAATTTCCTGGGTATCGCCCAAGGACTTTCTTTCCCCGCTCTGAGCCTCTTTTCTCACCCTTTCAAAGCTTCCCGAACTGTTTTTAAGCCATTTGAAGGTGTGCTTTATCACAACTATGGTTCTGTCGGCAAACAGGTCTATGTGAAGAGACACCGCGTTGGCTATAAGCAGAACGTATACGAAGCTTGCCTCCGCGGAGGTAAGATGTCTGAAAAAAACCATCAGTACGCCAATTACTATACCGTAGTATATTTTTCCCAAAAATGAATGAGGAAGCGTCTGAGGATCGTTTGCAAGGAAAATAAGTCCGAACAGGATATTGCCGCAGATAAGCTCGATAACGATTGAAGCGCCGACGTTATCGTACATTGGAAACAAAAAAGTACCGGCGGCAAAGACGGCAAATGTAACCAAGGTTACAGTGGGGGAAAGCGAACGCCTGCACATAAGACAGATACCGCATACTATAAGTATCAGCACGTGGGTAGTGCCCAAGGCTCCGATAAAATTGCCCAGAAAAATATCGGATACCGACATTTCCTGCGCCGTTCCCAATCTTACCAGATAGCTTTCCAGACCGGAGGACAAAGTTCCCGCGTACGGCTCAAACACGGGTATTTCTTCCCCTATTTTAGGAAACATCAATACCTGTGACGGCCAGCATACGGACAAAAAGGCGTAGCTTACGCAGGCGGGATTAAAAATATAATTGTTTTTGCCGCCGAAAATATGCTTAATACCCATAGCCAAAGCCGCGCCAAAAACAATATAGCCGTAGCCTATCGTGGCGGGCATCATAAGACCCAGACACATACCGCTGACAACGGTGGAAAGATCCTTGGGGTTATAGGTCTTACCCGTCATTTTACAAAAAAGCCAGTCGGCGGCAATGCTTATCGCAACACCGGCAGCGCAGATAGTCAGCGCCCTTAAGCCCCAGCGCCATACCGCCATTATCAGAAGAGCGCAAAGACAAACGAGCTGATCGCCGTAGATGGAGCGGTATTTCCTGCCGAAAAGCACTCTTTTTCCGTCTCCCGCTATTTTTATATCCTCGCCGTTTTTCACGGCAAAAGTTTTTTCGGAATTTGACATATTACCTCTTTATTGTACCTATTAAAAGCTTATTTACGCATTTCGCGAATAAAACGCAATTATGTGAAAATAAACACAAATAGGCGCGTAAAAATTTTATTTTAAATCCGGTTTATTTTTCTGTTTCTGAATATATTATTTATACAAATCCCATTTTAAACATACGTAATACCCACAGTTCTAAAAGTAATCGGTATTACGGTCGTTTTGCCGATTGCAATCCAATGCGCAATCGGAATAAAATCGGGACAAAAAAGCTCTCCCATTACTTTTTTAATCTTGTATTATACTAATCTTTGATCATCCGTATTATTTGTCTATGCCTTGATCAAAGATTAGCATTACCTTTCGGAAAGGAATGATATAAAATGAAAATAGATATTCTGTCCAAAACCACCCTTAAACTTACTCTTACTCCGGAGGATATGAGCGAAAACCGTCTTTGTTACGAATCCTTTTCCGAACAGGGCGGCCGCTGCCGTCAGACATTAGGAAAGCTGCTTAAATCCTCCGACAAGCCGGAAGGGGCGGCAATGGCGGCAAGGCTTCTAAACAACGAACGACGTTTGTTCGTTGAGGCCTTTAGACGCACCGACGGTGGATGTATGCTTTATGTAAGCGCATTGGAGCGTCATGGGAAAAAGCTTCTGGACAATAGCTGTCAGGTGTCCCCGATAATATTCAAGCCTTACAGCGAAAAGGATCTGGGCTTTGCCTGCCGCTGTCTTAAGAACGCGGAAAAAGAGGGAGCGGGATTTCATTCAAAGCTGTTTTCCGACGGCTCGGATTACCGTCTGGCGCTGATTCCCATAAATGTGTGCTATAACAAGCTTTTCGGTGTTCTTAAAGAGTTCGGCGAGGTATACAGAGACGAGCTTACCGCAGCGTTTACAGAGGAGCATTTCAGGGTTATCGCGGAGGAACATGGAGCCGAAAAGGCGGGAAGAGTGTTTTGAGTTTTAAGCTTTCAGACTTTTAATTGCTTCCCTCATATTTTCGGCGCCGAAAAGGTAGCTTCCGCTTACCAATACATCGGCTCCCGCCTTTTTAACGAGGGGAGCGGTTTCGCTGTTTATTCCGCCGTCTACCTCTATCATCAAGGAGGGGCGAAGCTCGTCGGCTTTTTCTCTTATCTGCTTTATTTTCGGGAGTGTGTAATTCAGAAAACCTTGTCCGCCGTAACCGGGTTCAACCGTCATTACCAATACAAGTTCGATTTTTTCCAGAAAAGGGTAAACATATTCCGCAGGTGTGGAAGGCTTTAAAGCTATTCCCGCGGCAAGACCCGCGCGGTGAAGAATATTTACGGTATGATCCGCGTCGCTTTCACTTTCAATATGAAAGGTTATCAGATCGGATCCGCTTTTGATAAAAAATTCAAGCTGTTTGTCGGGTCGGCTTACCATAAGGTGGGTATCCATAAAAAACTTGTCTTTTTTTCCAATGGCTTTTTGTATTTCGGAACCAAAGGAGATGTTTTCTACAAATTTCCCGTCCATTACATCATAGTGTATCCAATCCGCACCGCTGTTTTTGGCTCTTACGGCTTCCGCACCCGGTTCGGAAAGGTCCGCTCCCAAAAGTGAAGCGCTTACTTTAATATCCAATTGTTTTTCCTTCTTTGTTTTAAAATTGAGTGCATTACCCATACAATATACATTATTATTTTACTGCATTTTTTTTGATTCGTCAAGTAAATTTGCATTATTTCGTATTATTTCATAAAATCATTAAAATTTCACTTGCTTTTTACTGTTTTTAGCTGTATAATATTAAACATGGTAAATAAATACGGTAAATTTTTACAAAAGAAAGGAAAACGCAATGCTTTTCAGATTATTGGTTGAGACTCCATCCGCCGCCGACGCGGGAGGAAATACTGTGGTGACTTTACTCACCACCCTGCTTCCCATAGTTCTTATGGTGGTAATTTTTTATTTTCTGCTTATTCGTCCCGAAAAAAAGCGTTCCAAGAAAATGAAGGATATGCTGGACAATCTTCAGGTAGCAGACGAGGTTGTTACCACAGGGGGAATTATAGGGCGTGTGCTTTCCGTTAAGGAGGATACAGTGCTTATCGAGACGGGAAGCGACAGAACAAGGCTTCGTGTGCTCAGGTCTTCCATTGCGGAAAACAGGACGGTACATGACGAGGTGCAGGCTTAACGGACGGTTTCTTTGCTCGTTTACTGCCGAAAAAGTATAAATATATAAATTTCGGAAGAAAAAGAATCTTGCAGAAAAACCACAATGATTTTTCTGCAAATAGCAATCACATTTTAAAATTGGGCAAAGTGATGCTCTGCCCGATTTTTATTTTTGGGTCTATGTCCAAAAACAAACTGACCCGGATTTGTTTAAAAAATTAAAAAATAATTAAAAATAAGCAGTTTTTGAGTATAACAAATAAACCGACAATTTTTTATAACTTTTCTCAAAAAACTATGGGTGAATTTAGATTATCTCTTTAGAAGTTCTTATATGTCGGTATAACCCGTATTTTCGTGCTTTCCCTGCATTTAAATATGGGGAGAAGTTCACATGTATTGCGGAAAATAGAGGAGTGTTGGAAATGAAACAGTCTATTAAAAAGGCGGCTGCGGCTATCATTACTTTTGCTATCTTAATAGGGGGGATTGCGCTTGCGATCTATTTGAAACAAGTAGCCGATTATAAGCGCTCTGTGAGTGAAACCTCTATTGAGGAAATCTGCCTTTCGGACATTTCGAATGGGGTATACATTGGTGAATGCGATGTTAATTTTATTTATGCAAAAGTAGAGGTCACAATACAAAATGGAGAAATTACGGGTATTCGCATTTTAGAGCATAAAAACGAGCGAGGTCAAGCTGCGGAAGCAGTTGTTGATAGAATAGTTGCGGAACAGCGGATAGATGTTGATGCCGTATCAGGCGCAACAAATTCCAGCGCTGTGTTAAAAAAAGCAGTTGAAAATGCCCTGAATAATGATTAGGTGAAAGGCAAAAATGGTGAATATGAATGGAATAGATATTGTGTCCTATATGTGGGAATAAGACCCGTGACAGAATAAGAGAAGATACTATTTTAAGGAATTACCCCCTTTACTGCCCAAAATGTAAAAAGGAAACTATATTGTGTTTGTGTTCAACCAACTTTAATTGCAATTTATGCAACTTTCGGTTGCGGGGTAGAAATATTTTCATATAATGTTCGATTTTCGGTCATTGACTTTTCATATTTTTACCGTACAATAATTGCCCATTAAAAACAGTTTGTGAAGGGAGCTATTAAAGATATGGCAAATAATGTATGGTCAAGGTACATACAAGGGGCGAAAACGCTTTATTATTCCCGTAAGCTGAGGTTTGACGATTTGTTTAGGGACAGATGGAAAAAGATTTTTAATCTGAACGACAAAGAAAATCTAAAAATTCTCGAAATAGGGTGCGGACCAGGAGCATTGGCGGGAGCGCTTCACCGCTGGTATCCAAACGCGGAAATAACCGCCGTAGACCGTGACGAAAAATTGATAAGTTTTGCCATTGATCATGAAAAGGGGATTGATTTTATGGTGGGAGACGCGTTGTCACTGCCCTTCGCGGAGGGAACCTTTGACGCGGTTATTTCCAATACGGTATGTGAGCATATAGAGCCAAAAGGTTTTTACGGGGAACAGTTCAGGGTGCTGAAAAAAGGCGGGGTTTGTCTTGTGCTGTCTTCGAGAAAAGGAATAAACGATACAAAATATAAGGATTTCACCGAATATGAGAAGAAATTCTGGGAAAAGGCGGAAAAATACGACGATTCCATTGAAAGATATGACGTGGGTAAATATTATGCAAAGGAGTCGGAAATGCCCGTTATTATGGAAAGGTACGGCTTCGTTAATGTAAGTACGGATTTTTTAACTATTGCTTTGACCCCCGATGATCCTAAATTTTCTTCGGAGCTTGCGCATGACATAATAAATTCGGACAGGTATTCGGATATTGAAAGGCTGGATTCGGTGCTTTACTCTTTTCCGGATCATTTTACCGAAGAAGAAACAGAAATAATGAAGCGTATCGCAAACGAAAGGTATGATGAAAGGATAGAAAAGTTTGAAAAAGGGGAAAGGGTGTGGGACACCAATGTGTCGGTGATTATGGCGCTGAGAGGGGAGAAGCCCTAATTAGTCCTTATAAAGTATTAGGCTGTAAAAAGATTTAATTCTTTTTACAGCCTATTTTTTAATGTTATAAAATCAAAGATTGATTTCCTCTCCCCCTCTGTTATCCACCCTTTTGGCTGAGATAACAAATACCGTAATAAAATAACAAAGTATCATAATAAGAAGACTTACCCCGATACTGCCCCAGATATTAACCATATCCGCTTCGCCCGAAGCCATAATATTGCTTATATCGGACTCTCCCGACATCAGAATATTCTGCGCTTCGTTCTTAAGGGCAAAAGGATGGAATTTATCCGCTCCGAAGGAAGTAAACAAAAGGGAAAGAATAGCGCCTCCACCGTAAATAATTATAGTGGCTATTCCAGCTCTCGCGGTACATAATCCCAGTGTGAAATATAAGGTTATCATAAACGCATCATAAACCGCCGCAATAAGGGCAATAAGTAAAAGATTCAAAATATTAAGGTCAAACGTAGAAGAGAAAACAAGCTTGGTTACCAGCCCCGCCGATATTATTCCCAAAAAAGAGAAAAGAGCCGCTGCCGCCGGATATACCAAAAATTTCGGGAGCACGTACAGCTTGGTCGAAAGCCCCGCGTTCTGAGGGATTATAATCGAGCGCTTTTTAAGTTCTCCTCCCGCGCTCGACATCGTAATTATCATAAATACAAGCAAAAATGTTGAGGTAGTGTCGCCGAATGCGCTTAAAATACCCAAAGGCGCGAGATTTTCGTCACCGAAGACAGACATAAAGTCGCCGGGATCCATACTTACCATATTTTCCGCCTTAAATTCTCTGTCCGACGCCGTTTCAAGAGAAATACTTACGGACACTCCGTTTTCAGGATCAGACGCGTTAAGGTTATCCAAACTGTTTATCATCATTCCCGAAAACTTCATCAAAATAGGGGAAGCTATGGCCAGAGCGATGGCCGCTATAATTATTCCACCCATTTTAAAAGAACGGGTAAAAAACATCAGTTCTTTTTTTATTCCCGTTTTAAGCATTGTCATTCACCACCTTCAGATAAATCTGCTCCAACCCCTCGGATACCGTTTTAAACTCTTTAGGTACGAGAGAATTTCTGTTAAAGCATTCAATAAGCCGTTTTGTTACCTCCTCGGTTTCAAACGTCCTTATGACAAAGGTTTCCGTTCTTTCGTAATAGTCCACTTTTTCCACCTGCGGAAGCTCCTGAAGGGATTTTATGGCATTTACGCCGTACTCGCCGATTTCGTAAAGCTTTATTTCTATCTCGTTGCGTGAATATCGATTAAGGATATCAGAGATTTTTCCCTCTACCGCCATTCTTCCGTTTTTAATTATTCCCACACTTCCCGCCGCTTTTTCCACATCGGATAAAATATGAGTACATAAAATGATGGTACAGCCGGTATCCGACAAAACACGGATAACGTTCATTATGTCCGCACGTCCCTCCGGATCAAGGGCGGAGGTAGGTTCGTCAAGCACCAATATCTGAGGATGGTCGAAAATAATGGAAGCGATACCCAGCCTTTGGTTCATTCCTCTTGAATAGCCCTTAATACGACGCTTGGCACCCTCCCTCATTCCCGTTATTTCCAATACCTCATCTATACGCTTGTTTATATCGTCCTTATAATTACAACAGGCGGCAATATATTTAAGATATTCGTATCCGTTCATATATCCGAACAGCGAAGGCGTTTCGGGAAGATATCCTATTTTTATATTTTCATCGTCTTTTCCGCTGCCTAAAATCACTTCTCCGCCGTCCTTCGGGATAACGTTGCAAAGTATGTTCATTGTGGTGGTTTTACCGCAGCCGTTTTTGCCCAAAAAGCCGTAAACTTCTCCGTCGGGGATATTCATATATAGGCCGTCCAGAACGCGGAAGCTGCCGTAGCTTTTCCGGAGATTGCTTATTGTGACCATTTTCTCTTTTCCCTTTCAAAATTGGTTTTAACGAATTAAACTGTTTACAGAAATTATTTTACCACATCGAAAAAGCAATGTCAATAGAATTTACAAAAAATGTTTAATTTTATAGTCAAAAAATTACTTATCCCGCATATTATTTAAGGACAATCTTTTTAAGGAGTAAAAAATGAAAAACTTAAAGCAGCATATTTACAGACCCTTCGGAATATCGGTAATAATCGGAATGGCGTGCTCTTTAACGGCTATTGTATTATGCTCCGCCGCGTTATACGTTCTTCAGCTTCCCGTTGAGATAAGCGGCATATTCGCGGCGTTTTCACTTACGGCAG
Source organism: uncultured Ruminiclostridium sp. (assembly GCA_910585505.1). Lineage (GTDB taxonomy): Bacteria > Bacillota > Clostridia > Oscillospirales > Ruminococcaceae > Ruminiclostridium_E. Next base: position 10,661 of record CAJUFF010000096.1, read on the forward strand.
GATGCTTCGCTTCAGGCTTCGTTCTGGGAAAACAAAAGCGTAAACATGGTTTAAAGCAGGGCTTATTATGCGGCGCGGCTCTTTTCCTTATCTGCCTGTTGGGAGGACTTATATTCGGTTCTATAACAATAGGAGGATTTTTCGGGAGACTGATTTTATGTCTGTGCGCAGGCATGGCAGGAGGAGTAGTTGGGGTAAATTAAATTTACTAAAAATATTAAAAAGTAATCTTATACTAATACTGTTAACCAATTAAAAATTGGAAAAATGGTTTATAATTGGTTAACAGTGTTTCGGGTGTAATAACCATTTTGACTATGATTTTATCCT
>CAJUFF010000097.1 GCA_910585505.1 uncultured Ruminiclostridium sp.
TTGCTTCGACCCTATTTTCAGATCAATGGGTCTCGAAATGGGCGTAGAATATGTGCAATCCCCAGTAGAGATATACGCGGTATTTCCCGTTATCGTCCTTGCCGCCACAGTCGTCAGCGCGTTCTTTACCTCGCTGTACACAAAAAAGATCAAATCCTCGGATACCGCAAGCATTGAATAAAGAAAGGAAGAATTATTATGAATATTCTCGAAGTAAAAGACCTTTGCAAAACATATATCGTAAACAAGCGTCAGAACAACGTTTTAAAAAACGTGAATTTCAACGTTGGAGAGGGCGAAATGGTCGCCGTTATGGGACCCTCAGGCTCGGGCAAATCCACTCTGCTTTACACAGTTTCGGGTATGGACGGCATTACCGCGGGCGAAGCGCTGTTCTGCGGAAAGAATATCGCACAAATGGGCGATAGGGAGCTTGCCGACCTGCGTCTTGACGAAATGGGATTTATCTTTCAGCAGATGTATATGTTGAAAAATCTTACCGTTCTGGACAACATCATATTCCCCGCGGTGCAGTCGAAAAAGAACACGGAGAGCCGCAGGCAGACCGAGGAACGCGGCAGAGCGCTTATGCGCAGACTCGGCATTGACGACGTGTGCGGCAACGACATCAACGAGGTGTCGGGCGGACAGCTGCAGAGAGCTTGCATTTGCCGCAGTATGATAAACGAGCCCAAGATGATCTTTGCCGACGAGCCTACGGGCGCTCTCAACCGCTCAAGCTCCGATGAGGTAATGAACGAGCTGCTCTCGCTTAACCGTGACGGTACTACGATCATGTGCGTTACCCATGATCCAAAGGTAGCCGCCAAGTGCAGCAGAGTGCTTTATCTCGTGGACGGCGGTATCGTCGGCGAAAAGGAAACGGGGCATTTTGACGGCGGCGATAAGGTGCTTCGCGACCGTGAAAGAGAACTGAACAACTGGCTTATGGAACAAGGTTGGTAATTAGAAGTAAGAAGTTAAAGAGGTAAGGGGTTAGAGGGTTGCTCTGACCTCTTGCTATATTGCTATAAATATGGTAAAATAATAAACAGGTGGTGATATTATGACCGATATTCTGATAGTGGAAGACGATAAGGAACTGGCGGACTTGCTGAGCGATTTTCTGCGTGAGGAAGGCTATACCGTGTCGAGCGTGGACAGCGGAGAGCGTGCCGTGCAGCTTTTTGAACGATACGGCGCAAGGCTTGTGGTGCTTGACATCAATCTTCCCGATGTGAACGGCTTTGCGGTCTGCTCCAAACTTCGGGAAAACGCTGATACTCCCATACTGATCGTAAGTTCCAGAACGGGCAAGGAGGACATGCTGAACGGCTTTGACCTCGGAGCCGATGATTATATTGAAAAGCCATACGACATTGATATTCTTATCGCCAAGATCAAGGGAATATTCAAACGGCGGTATCAGCGTGATATATTGTCGGCGAACGGCGTGACGCTCAATCTTGCGGATAAAACGGCGGTCATCGACGGAAAGCCTGCGGAACTACCCTCAAAGGAGTTTGATTTGCTGGCGCTTTTAATCGAAAATCAAGGCAAGGCTCTGAAAAAAGAGTACCTGTTCAGCACTGTCTGGGGCAGCGACAGCGATTCGGAGCTGCAAACACTCCATGTGCATATCAACCGTATCCGCCAAAAGCTCGGCGACGATCCTAAGAATGCCAAGCGTTTGGTTACTGTCTGGGGCGTGGGGTATAAGTTCGCATGAAAACTTACAAAAAAATATGTATCGCGGTGATTATAGTATTTCTTTTGCTGACGGCGATTTTGAACATATTTCTTGCGGGAGCGAAAGACACCGGCGACGGTATTTACCGTGTTGAAGCCAAGCGGCTTGCGGATGAGATATCGGAAACTGGAGATTATGACCTTGAAAAATACCCTCACATTACGGGCGTGTTCACGGGCGGCGAGCTCTACCGTTCCAAGGAGCATTATCTTATTATGGAAGCGGGAGGAACGCTTTACCGTGTTGAGTATACCGTCGAAAGCGGACTGCACGGCATTGCGGTGGTAAATTGCGTATTGGGTGCGCTGTTTCTGTTGGTGACAGGGGTTTTGTATTATATCGGGCGGCATATCATAGTGCCGTTCGGCAGGCTGAATGATATTCCCCAGGAACTTGCGCGGGGTAATCTTGCCGTGCCGATTCCCGAAGAAAAAAGCCGTCTTTTCGGCAAATTCACATGGGGAGTGAATCTCCTGCGTGAGAGTATCGAGGACAGCCGCAAAAAGGAGATCGCAATGCAAAGGGAGAAAAAACTCTTGCTGCTCTCACTTTCCCACGACATCAAAACGCCGCTGTCGGCGATCAAGTTGAACGCGAAGGCGCTCGCCAAGGGATTATACAAGGACGAGGAAAAACAGCGTGCCGCCGCCGAGAGCATCAATACCCGCGCGGATGAGATTGAGCGTTTTGTAAGCGAGATCACAAAGGCGGCAAGCGAGGACTTTATGAGCTTTGAGGTCACACCGGGCGAGGAGTTTCTAAGTGTTATCATCACAAAAATAAACGCGAGATACGCTCCCACATTTTCCATGTCGGGAACGGAGTTTATTATCCGGAAATATGACGACTGCATTCTTTCCTGCGACCCCAACCGTCTTGCGGAGTGTTTGCAAAATCTGATTGAAAATGCGATAAAATACGGCGACGGCAGACGAATTGAGCTTAGCTTTGATAAAATGGACGGCTGCGAGCTTATCACGGTATCAAATACGGGCTGCACGCTTGAAACAAAGGAGCTGCCGCAGATATTCGAGAGCTTTCATCGTGGAAACAACGCGGATAGGGTGCAGGGCAACGGGCTTGGACTTTTTATCTGCAAACGGCTGATGTCGCTTATGGGCGGAGAGGTGTACGCGGATATCCGTGACGGGTGCTTTTTTGCGACGCTGGTTGTGAAGTTGGCGTAAAGTAACGGATGCTTGGTTGGGAGCTATTCTTTGTTTTATGCTGCACAATTTTTGACACACAAAATTTGGTGGGTTTCAACAACTGATCGGATTCCATCTCTCAATATTTTCCTATTGGGCGGAGACGATTTTCACGTCTTCGATGCATATACCACCTCCATCCAAGTGGACACGACGATTAAGAGGAAGTTCCTAACATGCTTGCTTTACAAGAACCACTTGCCTAATCAAATTTGCTTTTACACAAATTTGATTGAGTGCCCCCTGTGTGTTTAGTATTTATGCGGTTATTGGAGAAATTTATTATTCTGTTACATTTACACAGTTCAGTTTTTAGACTTGATGGAATATAACCTCCGACCAAAAATTCACGGCGCGACAAATAATTATATTGGAATTTTTACTGTGGAAATATCAACCCCAAAAACTGTATAATAGAAGTAGGAATTTGTCAAAAGCTTTTAAAATCAATTATAACTATGCCATGACATTTCTTTTGTTTTTTAACAAATCTATGGCTTGTCCCAACATCAAATATGCAGGATGTTTGTCAGTCAGTTTCGTCTGCAACCCAATCATACTCATTAACAAATAGTCTAATCTATGTATTTCTAAATCCAACTTGAGTTTTTCATAATATTTTTTTACCACCTCGTTGGGAATCTGTTTATCAGCTATTTTAATATAATAGTTATTATCGCGAACAAATGTGCTGCATATGTATTCATTGTCCGGATGCAGATGTTCGCGTTCATTGCTAGGGACGAAAAAATCCCTCTTGTTATGATTACAATTACCACATGCTAGCACAAGATTATCAATTGAGCCAGCTGCCGCCTTGCTCCCACTGAATTCAGCAGATTTTTGATAAACAAAATGATCAATTTGAAATAGAGACATCGGAATTATATCTATAGAAACTCCGCAATAAGCACATTTACCATTATAGGATTTTACAAATTCCTTCTTAAATTGTCCACCGTTAATGGAAATATATTTATGCATATCTTTCGAACGAGGGTGCCTCTCCTTTACAAGTTTTTCAACGTCCGCTTTTTTTAATTTTAAATCAGAAAACAAAGGATCGTATTTTGTATTTCTGTAATCATTAGACATCTAATTTCACCTCTATCTCCTTAAAAGCTAATATCAAGTCATCTATATCTTTTCTTGTAAGTTCATCATAAACATTCAAACCCTGCAAAGATGAAATTATTTTTTCTTTTAGAACAGGCTCCCAACTCTCGTTTTCTTCCATCTTATTTGCAAGATTTCTAAACATTGAAATATTTTGAATTGCATTATTTATATATAATGGCATAATTTTAGCATAATACTGAGGACCACTAATTTCAGGATCATGCTTATATTTAGAAATAACACCGAATTTAGGATCAGGTTCATTTTGCGTTATAACTATAACCTCAATAAAAGGATAAAACTTCTTTAAAATAAGCTTAAATTCTTCACCTGTAAATTTTGAACCAGAAACAGTTGAATTCTCAAATAATCTCGAGTCAATAATTACAATATTGGCGTGAATTACCCTCGTATCTTGTAGTAAGCTCTCATATCCAGCACTGGTATCAAAAGTGACTTCCTCATATATAGTCACATAATCGCAATTAGAGTATTCTTTATCTAAATACTTACCTAATATTGTATCATGATTATCATCGACATAGACGATATTTATTTTTTCTTTCATGTTCTGCCTCCAATGGTAAATTCAATAGAAAATCCTTCAAGGGAAGTAATGGTTATAATTTCCCCTCCTGACATTGATACCGTATTGTTTACAATCCACATACCTAGCCCATGACCATTTTTTCGGGTGGTTTCATGAACTTCTAATATTCTTCTAGGATTTGTAGAATACTTTTTGTCTAACCCTTTCCCATCATCACTATAAATAAAATGAAGTTTGTCATCCATCTCATCAATTGATATCGAAATATTCAAATGAAGTTTACTATCATTTTGTTGAATACTATTTAAAATTAGATTGTCAAATACGACTTGGAGAATATCCTCAGAAATATTATAACATATATCATCACTTGTAACAATTGACAAGTTGATAAAGGCATAGTCCCTTTCCCAATTTTGTTTAATGTGATTAAGAATATCATATACGCTTTGCCAACTAGCAACGAATTGCTTTTTTTCAATTTCAGAAAGCATCGTATCCATAAATGAAAGAATCTTTTTTGATGCTTTTTGATTAGAGCTAAGAAGGCTTGGAATATTTTTATACGCTTTGGCCGTACGTTCGGGGGCTGTGAGATCTTCCCACATGCCGTACTCTTTTAACGCATCTATAATGTTATCAATGTTAACTGAAATGGAGTTTCTGTCGTTTTTCATTTCATGTGCAATTGATGAAGCTTTTAAGCCGGTTGTTGCAAGAACATTCAGTATACGGACATCATATTTATAACGATTTTCAACATCGGTCTTTTCTCGTTTTGACTCTGCTGTTTGGTTGCGATATTCCTTTATCTCAGCAACTAATTGTCTTGCCTGTTGTTCAGAGAGACGCGATACAGCTTTAGGATTTGACAAAACCATATTTGATATTGGCTTAGACTGTTCTTTAACATCAGTAACGTTTTTAGTATTGATTGCCCTAATTATTTCTTGGCGATATCGTTCAAACTCGTTAATACCGACAAGAATTATTTCACAAAACAATTTAAAAAATATATTTTCATCCAACCCCTGCCTATTTGACAAGTCTTGCAAGTTCCAATTTGTTTCTTTATCAATAATTACCTTTCCAGATAATTGATTTTCACGCACTCTCCATGCTCCTGTTGGATGTGTCGCAGCTGCTGGCGACTTTCTAGATCGCTTATTCAAATTAAGCCAATCCTTTTCTCCCTCAAAAGAAGAAATGCCGAAAGAATTCCTATACAAAACAACACCATTATCTAATGAATTGGGTATAGCTTGGTGCTTGTACAAGAATTTCTCTGTCTCCAATTTTGATGAACTATGATTAAAATAAAAGTCTGCCGAAAAATCACCTAATTCTGTTAAATGTGATAATAATTCCTCATCAGACAAATCCCATTCATTTTTATTCTTAAATTCTTCACATATATTAGTCTCGATTTCATAGCTGTTAATATCAATATTTTCACAGTATTTTTTTGCCTCCTCAATAAATTCATCAGAGAAGACCTTAGTTATAAGGTTATGAGCTTTACTATTATATGAAATAGAAATATTAGATAAGCAATTTATCCCTATTTGGGGAACTGGAAAATATGCCTTAACGTTATCTTCAACTTTAGGATGAGAAACAAGAATTGACATTGAATCATCGTTATACGTTTTAGAAAGATACTTTATAAGACCTTTAACCTTCTTTTCATTCCAACGTTCTCTCAAATTGCTTATTACAATTTTGGTACCATGGTTTTCTAACTCATAGTTCTCCATTAAAGATGATGTTTCCCAATCAGTACTCCATAAAACACCTATAAAATCTTCTTTTTTTGAATAAAATTTAACTTCTCTTCCTAAACGCGCTAGTGCAAATCTTCCAACACCTTTCGAGCCAGCCAAAACCCTTTTGTTATTGTTATCATCTATGACTTCATATTTCTTATCACTTTTTCCGATATGCATCCAATGCTTCTTTATGTCTGCCGAATTCATACCATCACCGTCATCGGTTATAATAAGATCTTGATCAGAAAAACGCAATGTTAGATGCAATGCTTTAGCATCATATGCATTCTTCACCAATTCCAAAACTGCAGATTCATCATTTGTAAAATTCTGAACGCCCAATAATTCAGCGATAGTACGATCTTCAACTATATACTGTAAATACTCCATAACTTACCTCCTTGTGAATCGAAAATTGTTAACATCGTTACAAGTTATTCTAATAGATGTGCCACTAACAGGAATGCCAATTCTTTTCACATAATCCATGAAGTCTTTGCTTCTAAGTATCTGCTCAGCACATTGTAGTGTGTAGTCTTCTCGTAATTGTGTTATGTATATTCCTGAATAGGGGATAGTGTTTTCATCAAGATTATAAACCTCGACTTTATCAGTAACAATTGTTGACATAAGGAGTTTGCAATTGTTTAAATGTGCCAGCGCTTGTGACCGACCATATTCAAACCACAGGGCGCTTTTATCACTATTTCTATTATCAAGTTCCTTTCTATACTTTTGCAGATATAATTCAGTTAACGGATATTGCCCAGAAAACTCTTCTAAAGTAAGATGCGTAAGCTTACCGCAAACATACATATACGGGAATATAATGTATTCATTCCGTCTATATCTTAAAGAACGCGGACTTACTGCTGGTTTTACCATTTCACTCTCGAGTCCAAGCTCATTTTTCTTTTCTTCACTTAAAACGAAGGCTTTATTATAAAGTGTAGCGATTGTAACTGCCGCATTAAAGACATCACCAAATCGTACCTGATTATCGTTCGAAAGATAGTGATTACTAAAAACCCACTTTCCTTCTAACATATTTCTGCTTATGTTATATTCGGTATTGTCTGTCACATTTTTATATCTTATGCACTGCTCATTGCAAGCATTGTCAAACAAAAAAACACTTGTTGAAGTTAATGTTGACTCAAAAATTTTTTGCGATGGATACTCATATATAACTGATATATGCGGTTTTAATAGTTCTCTCAAATTTTCGGCGAAAACATTTTTAAAAATATTACTAGGAACCAACTGCACCATTTTCCCATTTTCTGACAGGCTAAGTGTTCCAAGTTCAATAAAAGCATAACAATAGTCAAACTTTCCTAATTTACACGAAGAAAACTTTGATCTTATCATTTTTTTACTGTCATCATCTATATCTATATATGAAATATACGGGGGGTTTCCTATGACATAATCAAACTTTAAGTCATATTTCATTCTCAAAGCATCAGAATTATGAACATTCCACTTTACAGATGGTAATCCATATTCAGCCGCTATTTTATTCAATGCCGTTTTACATTTTAAAAATTGAGTTTTATCATATTCTATCCCAATAATATCTTCTGATAACCCCTCGGCTATTTTTGCGGATGAAATACCCTGTGAAATGCAGAAATCAATATATCTCTTAACTACCACCTTCAATATATTACCACTTCCAAATGAATTTTCTAGCACCTTTTTTCCCATTAAATCGGTAGAATAATCAATTAAATCCAACATAATTTCAACCATGTTTTCTGGAGTAAATTTTTGGCATTTGTATTTATTTTCCGTGATATCAAATATTTTACTCATAAACATACCTCTATAATAAGATGCATCACATTTCAAGATGCTATACATTGTCATTATAACACATATAGCAAAAAATGTCAACCATAGTTTTAGATTTTTTGTTAAATTTGCCCAATTCAGCGCTTTACTACAAATTTGAGCGAAATTAACAGACAATCAGTTATCATTATAATTAAATTGCTATATTACTAAAAATGCAGTCCTTGCTTTTCTTTGTTTTATGCAGCTCAATTTTTGACTTGATTTTTGTTTTCGCGTATTCTATGATGGCATTAGAAAAAGGTTGGGGGGATGGAGCATCTTGCCGAGTCGACCTCGGCTGACCACATATTTGACCATAGACAGCACCGGAGTACACGGAAACAACGGATACAAGACCGTTGAAGAGGATTTCTTGTGGAGCGGAAACGGCTATAAAAAGCCATTCGCGGCAGAGAGGACAATTTCAGCTCTCTTCGGGACGCAGAGGTCGCGTGTTCAAATCACGTCGTCTCGACCAACTAATTGTTACCAAAAAGATATTATGCCCACAAACGGCAGTGCAAAGCCATTTGTGGGCATAAATCTTGCGAAAAACAGGATTCGCGATCCACAGATATTTTCGACACGAAAGTGGACTTGAACCCTCCCCTACAAAATTTTCTTGGTTGAAATTGGATATTTTGACGAAATCGCCTGTGAATAATTTCTCATTCATGAGAGATCGTTCACAGGCGATTTTTTGTTATACAGGGTTGTTACCAAAAAGATGTAGACGGGATTTGAACCCACTCAACAACAAAATTTTTGAGATCAAAATTGTGCAGATTGCACATATTATAAACATACAAGCATGGGCGCCTGTAAGTTGCTTTTCTAATTATGGAAAGCAATTTACGGGCGCTTTTTTTGTTTTCCGACGTAATTCGGAAATATAATCGGTTACCAAGCCTTTACGGGCTTGAAATAAAATACGGAGGAATCATTATGAACAACGAAAACAAACAGAGCAAACCCGACTGTCCGCTGATCGGACAGGACGGGAACATCTTCAATCTTGTCGGAATCGCGGCGAAAACTCTGAAAAGAAACGGTATGTCGACGGAAGCGACCGAAATGACGGAAAAGGTCTTCGGCAGCGGCAGCTATGAGGAAGCGCTCGGTATCATCGGCGAATACGTCAATATAACCTCGGTCGATGAACCCGGCGAAGATATGGATATGGGAATGAGATAACGCCCTGTCGAAAAGTGGAGGTATACATGATCAAAGCAACAATTCAGAACAGCCCGTACTGCACAGAAATACGATTCCCGTGTTCGGAAACGGAGCTGTCGAAAAAGCTCGACGAGATCGGAATGAATCCGGAACATCTTGCACCGATGGCTACGGTTATTGAAATCGTGCCTTCGGAGTTATCCGTGCTTGTGGACTGCGATGTAAGTTTGGACGCGCTGAACTATCTCGGCAAGCGGCTTGACGGGCTGGACAAGTTGGAAAGGAAACAGTTCCTTGCCGCACTGTCATGTGAGGAAACGGGAATCGGATATGGTTTGAAAAATATTATCAACCTTACGGACAACCTCGCGCGTTTTACGCTGATAGAGAGCACGGACGATATCGAGCGCGTCGGACTGATCCATATGCTCAACATCCGCGGAGGACTTTCCGAATCCGAATGTAACAACAGCGAGTGGCTTATTGATGAGGGCAGAAAGCTACTGGAATCCGACACGGGGATCGACACGGAATACGGAAAGCTCTTTATTAACGAGGATATTCCGTTTGAGGAAAACTTCAACGGAACAACGTTTCCGCCGTATATCAATGATCCCGACGCGTTTGTGATGGTTGAGATCGGCTACGGCGGCTTGTTTGAATATGCGGAAATGCCGTGCGAGGATATCGCAATCAAGAAAGCGCTGTGCAGACTTGGCGCGGACGATATTCTTGATTGCAAGATTGAAGTCGATTCGAGCAGAGATATTTCCGACGAGCAGTGGGAAAAGATATGCGAAGTCGAAAAGACAAAGGATATTTTCGGGCTGAACGAGCTGCTGAAAACCGATGGCATTCAAATAAAAAGCGAAAAGCCCGAAAGCATTTTCAAACAGGAGATCGCCCGATTTTTACAAGGAAATAATTACGATTTTTCCGAAAATAACGGCGTTTTTCTTGTAAATCTAAGCGGTGGCGCAAGCGTTAAAATCGCGGATAACGACGCGCTTTGCAGCGACTGCGCATTTACCGAAAAAAACCGCGAAGAATATCTCGCGCTCGGTCGGTTTGTGCGCGGGATTTACGAATATTGTTCGGATTACGAAAATTCTCCCGAATTAAAGGCGGATGGGCTGAATGACAAATACCGTTGTCTTGCGGAGTTCAATCAAACAGTTCTGGCGGCGAAATATAGCGATGAATACGGCTTTGAGTTTGTCACTTGGGGCAGAACCTATGACGGAAAATCACTTTGGAACGGGAATTATTATGACGATTATGACGCGGCAAAAGAGAACTTCGCTGTGCGGTCGGGATTGGTTGACAAGGATAAGCTGTTCGGCACGGAGGAATTTGCATGGCTTAAGAAGTGCGTGAAATTTACCGTAAGGCACAACGGTGATTTGAAGTTTGATGACGATGACTGCGAGTTTCTCGAAAAATTGAACGAAAAAATCTCGGAAAATATTCCGGAACAAACGCAGAGCGATGAGCCGGAAATGTCAATGTAATACTAACAATCATTTAAAATATAGACAAAATACAGAAGATGTGCTATAAT
>CAJUFF010000098.1 GCA_910585505.1 uncultured Ruminiclostridium sp.
CGATATTGTCAAGAATATCATAGGCTTTATCGCAATAGTGGCGGTATTCTTTTGTTGCCTCGCCTTCTTTGTAGGGTCTGAAGCTGTTCATTTCCTTTGCGGCTCTTGCCGTTTCTTCATTTATCGGGTAGTATTTTCTTTCCATGGTGTGTCCTCCTTGTTTATCTTCTCAAACTTAGTAACCCAAACCCACGGGTTAGCGTTCCAACCGTATTTGTTGAGGTCGGATTTTTTGACGGTGCTGTTCCATACCGGTTTCATATAATCCCTCTGCCATTGCTGCCATTGACCGCCTTTGACGCTGTTAGGAACAACGCCTTCATCTTGTATATCGTTCATGTTCATATCCTGTAATCTCTCCACCCTAACATCAGTAACCCGCAGAAATATTCGCGCCGCTTCTTTGGGCATATGGATTGAGGGTAACCATTTATATCCAAATTTTTTTCGCACACTCTCGCTCTCAGACGTTGAATCCGCTTTGTAAGCATATTTCACGCCGTCTATTATATGGTCTGTATCGAACGCACAGTACGTCTCCCGAACGTAGAGAATATCACCAGCCTCATACAGAAATTTTATTTCAGCCGTAGTTGCAGGCGTTCCCCCCGTTTCAAATACTTTCCCGCTCTTCGATATGATTGTTGTGTTCGTATATTTAGGCTTTATCACCCGCCTTGTAACCATCTTTCTCCCGTTAAGTATCGCCCTAACCATCTCGGTGTTAAATAATATCGGTTTCATCGTTATCCTTTCTGCATATGCGCAAGTTACCGGCAAATTAAAATTTGCTTTTATTGTGCGTTTTATTGTCAAGCATCATTTTATTTGTTTCTCCTTGGCAAGTTAAAATTACACAAAATCCTCACACAGTTTATCGCTGTATGCCGTAATACATTCGTCATGGTTGAGTATAGTGCGCATATAGTACACTTAAACATTTTTACTTTTCTTTATTATTTAATTATTTTAATGTATATATTTGGCATTTTTAAAATTTAGTTGTTAAACAAAGTTAGTTGTGATTTCTCAAATTTTAAGTTGTTTAAATAAATATCAACGTCTTTGTCTACTTCGGCGAAGGTTTTATCATACCGAAAATAAGGCGAAATCAGATTATCGCAGAGAGAAAGTTTTCTCAGATCTTCCCACAATTCTGGATATTCGGTTTTTGTATGTGCGTGCTCTTTGATAGAAACATTCGGGCAGAACCAACAGCCGCCGCGCTTTGAAAAATTATATATGGGAGAAAGCAACGCATATGACTTACATAGATTATATGCCATTTGCTCGGTATAGCCGTATTTTTTCAACAATGATACCCTGTTAGTGCCTTGAAGCCGTTCAAGCCGATTCTGCTCATCAGCGGCAATTCCCACATACTGAATGAAATCATCTTTGACATTTTTGTAAAAGTCGTTTATAGGTTTTATTTTCAAGTCCCGGTTGGCAGCACACTTGCCGCCAAGCAAAAAGCCTACTAATTTTCCTTTACGTTCCATAATTTTTGTTTTTTCGACTATATGAAAGAACAAATCCAAATAATCCTTATTCGCTCTCAAAATCTCAACCTCACACCCCCAACTACGAAACAACGGAATAGCCGTATTATGTGCCCACTCCATATGTTCGGGCAGCTCGCCGCTGATATTCCGCTTTTTGTCAAACATCACCTCGGACATTATGATCTTTGACTGTGGCAAACCGTGAATATGTTCAAGTATGATACTGGCGGTGCTGTCCTTCCCGCCGCTCCAGTTCTGAAAATATAGCATTATATCACTTCCCGCAATTCTTTCATACTCTCAAACTTCCTGCCGCTGTATCTTCCTCCGGATAAAAATAATAGTAACAATATTTCTCCTTTGTAGGCGATTCGCTTTCTGCTTTTTTCAAAGGACGGCACATTAAGTCTATTCTTTGCCACAATCTTCGATAATGCCAGACCTCCGAAAACCACATAGGCGTATACCAGTAATTTTCGTCGCTGTCGTTTTTCTGAATAGGGTCAGATAAAGAATCACCGATTTTCACATATCCCGCGCACCCAAGCAATGACAGTTGTATGTAACACATTTTCGCGGTAACGGCGTCGATATCCTGTCCGACAAACATTATATGATTTTGCCAGTTAAGCTTAAAATCCTTAAGCTGCATATAAGCTTCTTCAGCCATGGCTATCAATGTAGCACCGCCGCCGCATGCGCAGTCGCTCGCCGTAACATACCCTTTTTCGGATATTTGCCGTTTTATATTCCCAGCCGTTATTTGCGCCATGAGCCTTGTAACGTCATACGGCGTGAAAAACTGTCCTTTCCAATGATTTCTCAGATCCAGATTCATATAAAGCGATCCCAAAAAATCCTGCCATGGCTCTCTTTCCAGTGCCATTACAGTTATAGCAAACAGTCGGGATATTATTTCCATTTCCTTTTGGGTGTATTTGCTCTGAACAGTCATGTACTCTTTTTCCCGAACCTGATAGTGCTTTTTGTCAACGGCGTTGGAAATGCTGATCGCGCTGAGTGTTACAAAATCCGCCCATATTTCCCAGGCAGCTCTCGATGTCATAAGCCTGTTGAATTCTTTTACAAATTCATTTGCGCTTTCATTGACCGTGCGAATTGCTTTTACCATAAAATTTTTATTTGTACTCCTTTCCCGTGATTTTGTCCTTGAGTACAATCCGACCCACAACCTCAAACCCCACAAGTCCCGCCATCTTTCGGATTATCTCCATAATACCGCTTATAACCGCAAGCCTCTCGACTTCGCGCCGGTGCGCTTCCTTTGCCACATTGCCGATTGCCTCGGCCGCTGTCGGGTCTTTGTATCCTTCGGCGTTTCTTCCCATAGTTATCGTTTCTCCTTTTTATAAAAATGTTATTTTTTAGTGATCATATAAATCCCAATTTTGCGATGTATCTCGTCCCAGGTAAACCATTTCCGCAATGTTTCCCTCAAAGCCGCTGAGCTTTTCTATGCTGCCGTATTCATATACGTCACTGTCAAGCACGTCCTTGTCTACTATAAACTCCAAAAGATTTGCCGCTTCGTTTCCGTCATAATCTTTGCAGGGTGTGTACATGCAGAGCCTATCACAGTCTTTATCCCACTTTCCGTCGCCGAATATTACCGTGAATACTCTCCCGCTGTCCAATGTGACCTTAAACCTGTCGCCAACGCTGGTGCTGTAATAGCTTCCAAGTGCTACAATATAGTCCTCATTAAAACGCCTCAATCCCTGTTCGTCCGTCCACGCTTCCTGCTGTAAACGGAAATGCGGAGTATACCAGAGATTATAACTGCGGTAATCGGTAAAAAATTTTACATTTGTTTTTATTTTGGGCAGCTGACATATAACACCTTCGGTTTCGGCAGCAGGAAGCTGTATTTCAGCGTATTCCGTTATAGGTTCTTCCTGATATGTTTTTTGAGGTATTATTTTGTGAAGCTTACTCTGTGGCACGCTGCCACTTTTATTATTTGCCGCTACGGCGGTAAGTACCGATGACAGTACCGCCGCGGCGACAATGTTCATAATAAGTCCTTTCATTGTTTCCTTTACAAACTTCATTTCTTTTCCTTTCAACAGGATATTTATTTGCTTCAGCTTATTTCGGTTTGATCGTCGCCGGAATTATTGAGGTTATTTTCCGTATAAGGCGCGTAACCGTTCAAAATGCTTGTTTCTATGGACTTCATGCCGTCTATTAACGCATGGATTTCCGTTTCCGTAAAGCAGCTGTCCATAACAATCGCTTCCGCTAACATTCCCACTTTAATACAAAGAAATGCGTCTCCGTTTTCTTTTAATCGTACATAGTAACCGGTCTGGGCTTCATGCTTGACAGGTATGAGGTATTCGCTGTTTATAAGTATTACTCTTCCTCCGGCCTTGACCATTACATACTTAACGGCGTTATGATAAACCGCCTTGATTTCGTCAGCCAGTATTTCCTCCGGATAAGCGTCGGAAATGTTTTTGCCAAGGTCTATAGGTGCCATTTCAGTAAACTTTGCTTTTTCGTCGTCGGTATAGTCCAGGGCGTTCATTACCTCCGGTACGGTCATTTGAGGCAGTCCCGCTATAGAATAGAAAGCGGAACCCTGACCGACCCACTGCGTATTATCCGCTGAAGTGGCAAGCAGCATGCTTTTATTTTTCTTGCAGATTGAAGCGACTTTTTTCTTGATAATCATTTGATCAGCTCCTCCATTTTTTTCACCATAGTGCTGACTGCGTTTTTGCACTTTGTTTTTGCTTCCTCGTCTTCAACCTTTTTAAACGCCTCAATAGCCGAGTTGAATGAGCGAAGGCACTCTTCGCAGTAAAATCTGACCCGTTCCTTCTGTGTGTCCGGGATAACCTGTTTTTTTGCACTCGCCTGCAAAGCCGCGTTTTTTTCGGCTTCCGCTATTTGCTCTTTAAGCTTTTTAATTTCGGCGGTATGATTCTTTTCCGCTTCAAGACGTTTCTTTTCGGCTTCTTTTTCAAGTTCCTTCCGCTTATCCTCCGCCTCCTTTGCGTATATATTTGACAAATCCTTGTTCTGCTTTTTAAGCACTTCTATTTCATCTTTCAGCCTTTCTTTTTCTTGACTGTCGGATTTTTCTTGTTTATTTTGCACAGATTTCAATGCCTCCAGCTCATTGAAAAGCTCCTTGTTCTGCTTAATAAGCAGTGTTTCGGTCTCGCTCGGCTTGGATTCTTTGTTTTCCGCCGCCTCCAATTCCAAGGTGAGCTGATCGCATTTTTTCTGCATTTCCTCAATTTTCTTTTCCAATTCTCTTGTGGAAAGCCCTTCCGCAGTACCGCTTTCGATAAGCTCCAACCGTTCTTCGGGTTCGAGGGCGGTCATTGCCACAAGCTTGGTAATTCCAAGGTACTGTATATCGGCAAGCTGATCCCCATAAGTCTCATAGGCTTTTATAAAATTATAGGCGCCACGTAAACTGATATGCGCTTTTACATTGCAGTAATTTTCAAAGCTTTCATAACCGAGCTCTGCATAAAGTTTTTCATCCCTCATGGTCTTAAGATCACGCCCGACCGCCACAAGACTTTCGGCGGCAATCTGAGCATTTGCGTTGATCCTGCTGTCAAGCAATGCAGCACGTTCCTTAGCGGTTTGTGACGCCTGATTCTGTTTTGATTCCTGTATTATCTCATTCATGCCGTAATCCTCACTTTCTGCGGCTTACCGTTTGCCGCTTCAACAAATTTTTGCTTATTTTTTTCAACGACCTTTTTCTCCCACCGCTTCACAAAAGCTTTTACCTCTTTAGGCGGGTGACAATTGCTCTTGCCGAGATTATGCGTGACGGTTCCGTTATTGGAAAGTTCAAGGGTAAAATAGGGGACGTCGGGAGCTTCTGCTCTTCTGATGCCGAATATGTTGATCTTACCTTTTGCGCAATTGTCAATATAGGTTTTTACACAATGATTAAGTATCGAGCTTTCCTTAAGAAATTCATCAGCGTTTTTCAAAGGGCGGATTATAAATTCCTTTTCCTCATAGCAAAGCATTTCAAGTATTTTTACCCGTTTTTTCAGCATTTTGTTTTGCTCGTCGTATTTGCGGTCGGTTTTGATTTTCATCAGACGGTCGTGCTCTTTCTTTACGTCCTTTGGGAAAAGAACGCTTTCGGTTTTCGGCAGCCGCAGCTCCTTTACCATTTTCAGGTAGTCGCTGTAAAAATTCAGCACCTCTCCCGCCTTTATTTTCAGCAGCTTTTTCTGTTTTTCAAAATACCCTATAAATCTTTCCGCGCCTATCCTATGCTCCTTTAAAATGGCGGAAATGCTGTAAGAGTAATTTTCATCACACAAACCGCCCCCGACATATCTTCGGAATATTTCAAGCTTAATCGGCGCGACCATTTCAAGGCGTTTGTATAACAGATATTCGTTTTCCGTTATATCGCCCATTTTCATCAGAATATCTTTCGGAATGCCAAGGGTTTCGTAAACCGTTTTAAAATTCGATCTGATATATTCAAATACGCCTCTCTCACCGCAGTAATGACCGCTCGACGTCAGCCGTTTCGCTATTACTCTGAACATATTGCCAAACCCGAGTTTCGCGAAATTTTCAAGCGCCGGCATCTTCTTAAGCGCTTTGACCAGATAGCTTAATTCTTTTGCGAACACCGGTACAACGGCCGAGGCTTCGATATTTTGTATTTCGGGTATTGCCGAGTTTTTTAAAATACGGTCGATATTTCCGGGATAAAGCCACATATCATTGTTGAACCACCTCGACGCGGGCTGACAGTCGTCGATATCGCACCACCTCAGCGGCGCTTTCCCCTTAAAATATCCGTAAACGTATTCGTTCGTTTTGTATTTACCCTTTGCGCAGCTTCCCGACAGCGTGTCGGGAGCAAGAAAAATTCGTCTTATCTCCTCATATGAAACTTTTTTCCTCATTCCCCGCGGTCCTTCCCGATGGGAATCTATATCCTGCTTAATGCCGTATATCCGTTCCACCAAAGCGGGACTGCCGTTTTCGGTTATCTCCTGAATATACGCGGCCTGCGCTCTGTCCCTTATCGTGTACTGCGTAACCTTGCCCAGCGCCTTGCAGATAAGCTCCGAACCGCAGCGGGGGCAAATTGTTTTTGCTCCGTGTCTGACATTGTCGGCATCGTATTCCTCAAGGCAGTGTGAGCAGTATCCGCGCTGCTTTTTCCTTTTCCGATATTTGTAAAAGAAATATCTTGTCTTCATCAATACCCAATCGTTTATCCACCCGAAAAAATCATCGGGAGGATTTTCGGGTACCGCCGACATTCTCATATCAACAATATCGGTGATTTTCTTATGCTTTATTTCCAGCCTTTTATCAAGTATTTTTTGTTCAAGCTCACGCAGCGCGGATATCCCCGTTTTGTTTTTTTCGGTGCATTTCAGATATGTTTTTATAACGTCGTTCGCGTTTCCGATTTCACGAATGAAACTGTATTCCAGATAGTACGAAATAGAGCCCTCAAGCCTTTTGTTATCCGACGCTCTTTGCGTCGCGTAGCGTTCGCCGTCGTAAAAATGACGTATAACCGTTTCATTTTTTCCGCCGCGGTAACCGTTATGGTAAAGAAATACCGTTACCGCCAATACTCCGTCAAGTACTTCCGCGTGATATAATGCCATACGGTAATACTCAGGCTTGATCTTTTTCATCTCCTTGATATATTCATCGAATTCCTGCCTAATCGGCGGAAGAGGGTGCTTTATCAGCTGCATGTATTTCACATTACCGCCCCCTTAATCAAACAGACTGTCAAAGTCCACATCAAGAGCGGCTTTATGCTTTTCAACTGTGGGAGCGACAGGGACTGAGTTTGGAACATATGATTTTTTGACTATCACATTCCCCTTGATTCCGAAATAATCCCGAGCCCATTTAAAGTGCTGTTCCTCAGTAATACAGGCAATACCTGCTTTACCATTCTTTACTTCAAATTTCTTGCCCTTCTTCATGCAAAAATCCAAGCAGCCTTTAAGGGTAAGTTTGTCCTTTTTAATTTTTTCCTCAACCTCCGCCGTTACCAGAGGTTTTATGTGCTCCGCTATGTCTTTTTCCATATCGTTTGCGGGATTGTCAAATATTGTTGCCATTTTTTTCATCCTTTCATATTAACAGTTTGATATTTCGGTGCCGCGCCTTAGCAGCTTGATTCTTGCATACGGTCTGCCGGTGACCGGATTCTCTCCGACGTCGCAGTAGATTACGCACCAGCCTTTATAGATACAACCCAGATATTTCTCCGCCTCGTCGTTCCTTGCCGCTTCGATGAGCTTTTTCATTCTCCGCTTGGTAATCTTGTCATCATCAATTATCTCATCGGGACGGATCATGTTTTGTGAGCAGTTCCAGCATCGCTCGTCCTTCTCCGCATATTTCTGTGACTTCATAAGATACCCTACCAGATTTGTCAATCCTCTTTCGGTAAACTGCAGTCTGTCAGCGTTCGCCCAGCCTTCGTGCCACAATCCTTCAACCTCGTCTCGGCTTACACCGTTTCCGCCGACTATAATGTGATAGTGCAATCTCGTCCTGCCGTTTATTTTTCCTTCCCGTACATAGATGTATTTGAATACCGCTCCTTTTTTCTTGTAAAGCCTTCTCAGCCTGCGTATGTAATTGTCTAACTGTTTCTTTGCCGTCTCCTTGTCGGGCGGGGCATTGGCAAAGGTCAGCGTAATGTGATAGTCCTTTTCTGTGAAGTTGTTTTGTACAAGCCACTCGAAATACTTTCGGGAGTAAGAATCGTTAAGCTTCTTAATTTTGGGGGGAGAAGCTCTTGTTTTCCCGCGCCGCGATTTTCTCGCGTTCTGCTGTTCCTCCTCGGAATATTCGTACCAGTCTACCTGTCTGAATCTGCAGGAATACCGGCTAAAGCATTTCTCGCGTATAAAGGTATGTTTTTTCATTTTCCCGGTTTCCTTTAACGTTAATATTTATTATCAAAATAATATAATCAATAAAATAATTTCAATACTTACTATATTTGCTTTGCATCCGAGTAGTTAATACTCATTACAAGCCCGCAAACGGCGAAATTATCGCCTTTTTTTGAATTTTTTTATTGACTTTTCCACGAGAAAATGATATAATATATATGTTTTTAAGCAACACTTTTTCTTTTCATTCATTTTCTCGTTACCCGCCGATTTCGGCGGGTGTTTTTTTACTCTTTTTTCTCCTGAGACTGCTTTTCTTGCAGTTCCAGGAGTTTTTTTCTTTCCGCGATTCTTTTTTCACGGAAAAAACAGTGCGATAACGATGTTTGGTCTCCGCTGAAATGCTCGCAGTCTTCTCTGCAATGCTTTTCGCATATGTAAGTCCTGTATTGTCCGCATCTCACCATCGAATGGGGATTCTCGGCTCCGCAGGCGGGGCATATCTTTTTTTCCATTACTTTATCCTTTCCATCTCCTGCCGCGTAACTCTCGGCAGGAGAAAATCAAAGCAATATTCACAGAAAACTCTCAGCGCCTTTTCGCCTCCCCCAAAACCCGCGCTGTATATTTTCCCGTCCTCTTTCTTTACTCCGAACATCTCCACACCGTTTGCGTTATTCATACAAAGCCGTATTTTTGAAAAATTTTCGGTACCCGGAACGGCAAAAGCGTACACTTCTTTCCATCCGCTCGGATCGGAGACCTCGGCGAGCTCCGCGGATATTGCCTCGATTTCGCTTTCGGGAACTTCTTTGTTTTCGATATACTCAGGCCTAAAGCTGTAGTATTCGGTTATATCGGAAATGCGGTCGATTGCGCACATGGCGGCTCGGCGCGTCTTATACTGCCTTGTTTCGGCCGAAAGAGGCCGTGGGGCAGGGAAGCCGCTTTTGTCGTTCCCGGCGTAGTAAAGCTTAGTGCGGGTTTCAAAAACTACCCACTTATCTTTAATCAGCATTGTTTTTACCCTTTGTCATGTCTGTGCATTTAAAATAAAACATGCCAACAGTATATTGAAAACTCAAACTTTTACCTCCTGTCTGTTATCCAGTCGCAGCCGATTTACCGCCGTGGCAAAGGACATTCTTTGCCACTCTGCGTATATGGTGACAACCTCCGCCGCTATATCTGTTTCGTACTTGTGCCCGTTAGCATTGTTTAAACAATCGGAAAATTTTTCTAAAATACCCTCTGCGGGCTTTTCGGGATTAAATCCCAATTCGATTGGTCTCTTTCCGGTGCCGTTATCGCCGCCGCAGACCGCTATGTACAAAAAATCGTCCGCCTGCTCAAAGGATATTTCGTAAATTCCCGCGTAAAGCTCTATAATGGCCTTGCCGACCGCCATAATCCGCCTCGCCGCTTTCTTTTTGCCGTTAGCCGAAGCGGCGGCAGTGTCTTCAAGAATCATTTTACAATGCTCCGCGAATATTTCTGTCAGCGACAGCTCCGTCTTCGTCGTTTTTTTCATCTTCGTTTCCTTTCTTGTTTTTTTCTTCAAAGGCCATAAATGCCTCATAAAAAGCTTTTCCGATACCGTACCGTTTTCTGTAGGGAATATTTTCGGTGCAAACGTGAAAGGCGTTCCGGCTTTCCGCCATATACAATCACTCCCTTTCCTTTTCAAAATCGTCCAGACGCTTCCCAAGACGGCGGATCAGTCCGTTAACATAATCCCTGCTCCACAGCAGCTCTTCGGGACACTTTTCGTCGCAAAGCGCCTTTACGTTCTCCAACCCCTTTATCAGGACGGAAATATCGGTTTTTGAAAGCTTGATTTTTGTTCTGTACATATTTTTTTCCTTTCTGTGCTTGACAGGAAAGAACAAATCTGATATAATACTATCGGATTGGTTAACCCGTCTTTTTAGACTGGTTTTCCTGTCGTCTTTTTTGTAAACCGCCAGTCTTTTTCAGGGAGTAGGCGGTTTATTCTTTTTTGCGTACTTTTTTGTACGCGCCTGCAAAAAGTTGTTTTAAGTGTGATTCGGATGAATAGTTTCCGTACAGACCGTCAATTGTCGTTGGCGGTCTTTTCTTTTCTATGTACCTTTGCTACTCCGAGCCGTTCCAATTGAAATACGCAATCGCTGAGCGTTTCCAGTGCTTGCTCCATTTTGTGCATGATTGCCTGTAATTCTTCATCGTCAAACTCAAACTCAAAATGGAAATGGAACCTTTCTTTTTCGGATTTGTTCATTAACTTCACCCCCTTTCATTGCTGGGCTGCCAACTTGCAGCTTCGTATTGCCATTTTGAAAAATCCGTGTTATAATCTCCTTATCGGCTCTGCCAAGCCGAAATAAACCGAAAGGAGGCAGCAGTATGCGTAAAAGTAACATTACAACAACTACAGATAAAAAATCCAATAAAACGCAAGCTCAAATTTTTAACATACTTGATCAATATTACACATATAATACTAACAATCATTTAAAATATAGACAAAATACAGAAGATGTGCTATA
>CAJUFF010000099.1 GCA_910585505.1 uncultured Ruminiclostridium sp.
TGACTGGAGTTCAGACGTGTGCTCTTCCGATCTGAAGCTGCAAACTGTTTTCCGAACACGGAATAAATAACCGAATAAAGCCGACCGTCTCCGGAAGTGACCCTTACGGTCTTATTGTCTTTTATAAAAGTAAAAGCAACGTCCGGATAGCTTAAGGCAAGCCTATCCACCACCGACTGTACGTAATTTGCCTCGGTGGAATCCTTTTTCAGGAATTTAAGCCTTGCGGGAGTGTTAAAAAAAAGATCTCTCAGTATTATCGTGGTGCCGTCGGGACAGCCTGTTTTTTCATACAAGGTTTCTTCCCCGCCTTCGGTTTTATATGCGGTGCCCAAATCATCCTCTGCTCTTTTGGTCAAAAGCTCCGTCCTTGTTACCGCCGCTACCGAAGCCAGCGCTTCTCCTCTGAAACCGAGAGTGGAAATATTTTCAAGCTCCTCAGCCACTGAAAGCTTGCTTGTGGCATGACGCAAAAAGGCGGTGGGAACCTCGCCGTGAGACATTCCGCAGCCGTCGTCGGTGACTCTCATATAGGTTATGCCGCCGTTTTTTATTTCCACGGAAATTCTTTTTGCTCCAGCGTCCACGGAATTTTCTATCAGCTCCTTAATAACCGAAGCGGGACGCTCGATTACCTCTCCCGCCGCTATAAGCTCATAGACACTTTTATCAAGCAGCTTTATCATTTGCGCATCTGTCCTTTCTCAAACCTACACTTTTTGCTCCCCAAACGAAACCTTTCCACAATACTTGCCGCAAATAAAAAATCAAGAAAAACAATGGAGAGCAATATTCAAACCAGCGTTTTAAGTTCCTCAAGAACCTGCCACGCCTCTCTCGGCGTGAGATCGTCCATATCCAGATTTTTCAGCCTTTGTATAACCTTATCTTTATTTATCTCGGAAAAGTCCATCTGTATTTCGCCCTCTCTCTCCTTTTTCAGCCGATTTTCCAGATCAATCTTATTTTCAGCCTCCATACCTTCGAGGGCGGTCTTTGCCGCTTCAATAACCTTTTTCGGAATACCTGCCAGCTTTGCTACCTCGATTCCGTAGCTGTCGTCGGTGCCGCCCTCCACAATCTTGTGGAGAAATTTGATATCGTCGCCTTTTTTTACTACGGCTACACTAAAATTACGTATTCCCTCGTTGCTTTTTTCAAGGGAGATAAGCTCGTGATAATGAGTCGCGAACAGCGTTCTGCATCCTATATTCTTTCCGTTTATATATTCCGCCACCGCCTTTGCTATGCTTATTCCGTCAAAGGTGGAGGTACCTCTGCCGATTTCATCCATTATCACAAGGCTATGACTTGTCGCCTGAGTGAGTATCTCCGCCACCTCGTCCATTTCCACCATGAAGGTGGATTTACCCGACGTAAGGTCGTCGCTGGCTCCCACTCTGGTAAATATCTTATCCACTACTCCTATGCGGGCGTGTTTTGCGGGCACAAAACAGCCGATTTGCGCCATAAGCGTTATCAGCGCCACCTGACGCATAAAAGTGGATTTACCCGACATATTGGGACCGGTTATCATTATAAGACGGTTTTTCTTAAGATCCAGATATGCGTCGTTAGGGGTAAAAGGAATGTCGGAAAGAATTTTTTCCACAACGGGATGACGCCCCCCCTTTATGTCTATAACGCTGTCCAAAGTTATATCCGGTTTTGTATAGTTGTTTTCTATCGCCGCTCGCGCAAAGCTTGCCAGCACGTCCGTGTCCGATATGCCCTCGGCGGTTTTCAGCACAGATTCCATTCTTTCGGAAATGAACTTTCTCACCTCGGCGAAAATCTGCGCTTCAAGCTTTATAATTCTTTCCCCCGCCGTAAGCATTTCCCTTTCGATTTCTTTAAGCTCCTGAGTGATGTATCTTTCTCCGGTAGTAAGGGTTTGTTTCCTTACATAGCGGTCGGGAACCTGATCCACCTGTCCCTTGGACACTTCTATATAGTATCCGAAAACTCGGTTAAAGCCTACCTTAAGGGTTTTTATTCCCGTAGCCTCTTTTTCCCGCTCCTCGATTTTTTTAAGCAGCTCACCGCCGCCGTCCATAATGCTTCTAAGCCTGTCCAGTTCCCCGTTAAAGCCCGTCTTTATATATCCGCCGTCCTTGGTGCTCAGGGGCTGATCGTCGGCAAGAGCGTTTTCCACTAAAGCGGTTATGTCATCATGCGAGCTTATTTTACAGTTAAGACTTTTCAACAGCGAGCACCCGAAAAGACTCAGCGACTCCTTCACCTTTGGAAGCTTTCCACACGCCCTGCCCAAGGAATACACGTCCTTCGGGCTTGCCATTTTGTAGGCTATTCTTGACATAAGACGCTCCAAATCGGTTATTCCGTCGAGGCTTTCCCTAAGCCCTTCAAGCCCGGCAATATCGGATGCAAGCTCCTCCACAGCGTCCAGCCTTTCCATTATCTTTATCTGCTTCATAAGCGGCTGGCTTACCACCTGCTTCAGTCTGCGCTTTCCGAGACTCGTCTTTGTTTTATCAAGCACCCACAGAAGCGAACCTCTATGTTCCCTGCTGCGCATGGTTTCAATAAGCTCCAGATTCCTTCTGGCGGAAAAGTTAAGTTCCATATATTCACTGCCGCCATGAACAATGAATTTAACCGAGCGGGAAACTTCACTTTTATAGTTAGTATTTATATACCCGAAAAGAGCGTACGCCGCCTTTTTGCAAAGTTCCATATCATCGGGTATACTTCCGCTGCTTTCGGTAACAAACTGCTCCGTAAGATTTTCGGCGTTATCGGGGGAAAAGCTTTCATCGGGGAGCACGTCGGCAACGCAGCGGCTGACCTTTTCCGTTATAAAGAAGTGAACCTGATCAAGATCCAGAAATTTATCATTAAACAGTATTTCGGAAGGCATATAGCTGCCTATCTCTCCAATTATCCCCTTGGAAAGCTCAGCAACATTTTTAGCGCTTTTCTGAATCAAATGTATCTCTCCAGTAGAAACGTCCGCGAACACCATTCCGCAGCTTTTTTCGGCGTAATACAAACAGAGAATATAATTGTTTTTGCTTTCATCCAGCATACCGTCCTCTATAACAGTACCCGGAGTTATTATTCTCACTACCTCCCGCCTTACAAGCCCCTTTGCAACAGACGGATCCTCCACCTGCTCACATATCGCGACTCTGCGGCCGTTGTCTATAAGCCGTTTTATGTAAGAGACGGCGGAATGATGGGGCACTCCGCACATATGTACTCCCGCCCTTGAGGTCAAGGCAAGGTCAAGTTCCTTTGAAATGTCCTCCGCGTCCTTATAAAACATTTCAAAAAAATCTCCCAACCTAAAAAACAATACGTAATTCGGGTATTGAGCCTTTATCTCCTGATACTGCGCAAGCATCGGAGTAGTTTTTTCCGTTTTTTCCACTTTTGTTCCGCCTTAATAAATAAAAATATACATTTATTTCATCGCGTATTTTTTCGCAATCTCATCGCTGCTTTCGAAAAACAGCTCCGAAGCCACGGCTTGTGTTTCTTTTGCCGAAAGAGAGGCAAGTTTCTTGAAATCAAGCCCCGTTTTAGACGAAAACTTCTCCGCTATTTTATATGAAGCGAGAGCGTGACCGTTTTTGACGTCGGAATTGTCCGATTCCAAAAGAAACTTTTCAAGCATATTTCTTTGCTCGGAATAAATCAGTTCCACAAGCTTTGCCCTGTATTCAAGATCATCAGAAGAAATATTCCCGAATTTTATAATATCCATCGAGTGCTGAGCCTCATGCTTTAATAAGGAGACCCGAAACGCCTCTCCTTCAATATCATAACTGCTCTTCACACAGTTTATTATACCGTCGGAATCCGTCCATCCGCCGGTACCCGTCATGCCGAAGGAAATGTAATCCAACCAACTTTTTGATATAAATCCGTCTAGCAGCATAACGGTATATTCCGAGTTTCCGTCCGGAAGCTCAACATCGTATTTTTTCTTCTCGGTATCCGACCATATATACGGTCCGAAAAAACCGCTGGTACGTCCTCCCAGAAAACTAAATCCGCGTTCGTTAAAGGCTTTGAATACACATTTTTCTTCTGTTTCTCCGATATCCGGACAGGTAAAGGATTTGCCGAAAACAACTCCGAACCTCTCCTCCATTCGCTTTTCCGCTTCCTTTATATTATTGTTCAGATAAAATACTTCTCTGTAATATTTTCTGTAGACATCAAGTATTTCGTTTAGATAAGCGTCCTTTTCATATACCGGACGCTTATCCTCCTCAAAAACTTTATGGTATCTGCCGCAAAGCTCGGATTGATCCCCGCAGCCGCCGAGATACGATACGGCTGCATTAAGCTCTCCTTTTACAAGAAAGCCCGCGAAAACATTTTTTTCAAAAATCATTTTACATTGTCTCTGTCAGTGACAGCCTCCGCAGGTGGAGCAGTCGGATGTGCAATTATGCTGCACCTGACAGGTATCCGGATCCTCACCGTCGCAGCACAGGGAGATAATTCCCTGAACCTCCTGCAAAAGATTATCCAAAGCGTTTTTCATAACGGCGAAATTCGCCATATTCGCATTGCCCATAACCCTTTCGTAGCATTCCTGAAGTTCGTTGTTGAATCTTTCAAGCTTGGCGTTGTCCCTGACTCCCTCCGGTTTATCCATTTCAAGCTGCATATTTTCTCTTTTAAGATTAAATTCACCGATAAGCTGCTGCAGCGCCTCGTCCTTATCGTTTTCCTGCTTTGCCTCAATATAACCCTTGTAGCGTTCGTCGTTCTGTATCGCTCTTCCCAATTCTCTTGCTGCCTTAATAACGTCCATTTTTGTTTTTCCTTTCATATTCTTAATATTATTTTTACTTATTAACTTATTATGAGAACAAGTTCTCATAACTTTTCGCCTATCAGCGCCCAAACCTTTGCCTCGGTTATCCTGACATTCACAAAGGTTCCGATATCTTTTTCCGTACCGTTAAAGTCAACGATGATATTCTCTCTCGATTTTCCCGTAAAATACCCTTTGGAGGTTCTTCCCTTGCCCTCGCACAACACCCTTACGGTTCTGCCAACGTATTTTTGATAGCTTTTACCGCCGCATTCGCACTGAACCTCAAGCAGTTCCCTAAACCATTTTCCTTTTTCTTCGGCGCTTACGGGATCCTCCATCTCCGCCGCTTTTGTGCCAAGGCGGGGACTGTAAATAAACGTAAACGCGGAATCAAAACAGACGTTTCTCATAAGCTCAAGGGTCTGATCAAAATCCTCCCTTGTTTCTCCCGGAAACCCGACTATAATATCCGTAGTAAGGTTAAGGTCGGGAATCCTTTCGCGGGCGTAATCCACAAGACTGAGATAACGCGCCTTGTCATAATGCCTGTTCATAAGCTTCAGAATCCTGTCGCTGCCGCACTGTACGGGAAGATGAAGATGATGACATATTTTTTCGCTGCCGGCTATGACGTCTATAAGTCTTTCGGTGCAGTCTCTGGGGTGCGAGGTCATAAACTCTATTTTAAATTCACCATCCAGTCGGTCAAGTCTCGACAAAAGCTCCGGAAAATCAACCTCGGTGCCTTTTCCGTAGGAATTCACGTTTTGCCCCAAAAGCAGTATATCCTTATAACCGTTATCCACAAGCTCTCTTACCTCGGAAATGATATCCTCCGCATTTCTCGAACGTTCTCTTCCCCTTACCAAAGGCACCACGCAGTAGGTACAAAAGTTATTGCAGCCGTACATTATGGGAACGCTCGCTTTAAAATCGCTTTCCCTTTTTAACGATATGTTTTCGGCAATAACACCGTCACAATCGGGAATTTCCAGTATTCTTCCTCCCTCGAACAAACGCCTGCATAAAAGCTCCGGAAATTTATGAAGTACGTGGGTACCGAAAATTATATCCACAAAGGGGAATGTGTTTTTTATTTTCCGTGCCGTTTCCTCCTGCTGCACCATACAGCCGCATATCGCTATAACAATATCGGGATTTTTCTTTTTCAGACGCTTTAACGCCCCCACATTCCCGAAAACCCGATCCACGGCGTTTTCTCTTACGGCACAGGTGTTGAACAATATCAGCGCGGCTTTTTCTATCTCATCGGTAAATCCGTATCCCATCTTCTCCAGCATACCCTTAAGCTTTTCGCCGTCGGAAACATTTTGCTGACAGCCGTAAGTATGGACGTAAGCAACAGGCTTTTGAAAATAAGTATGAGTTACGGAGCGCACCTTCCGGGCATAGATTTCCTGCTCCTTCAGCTCTTCGGCGGTAATTGTTTTTACTGACACATTTTGTTCCTTTCGTTCCGAAAAATTTATATAAGCGCTTTGGTTCCGCGCTCGGAAAACCTTTCTCTTACCTCTTTCATTTTTCCGCAGCTTTTATCGCCTTCGGGACAAACGCCGCAGACATAGCAGCTTGGCCCGTAACGGTCAAAAAGCTCCGGAAAATGCTCCCTAAGCTCTTTCAGCATACGCACAGCCGCGTTTTTAACCTCCCACTGGGCGCGGTTACAGGTTCTCAGCCTTATAAACAAAAGAAGCTCCCGCGCATTCACAGTGGTCATAACATTCATTAAATTTCCGCTTAAAGCGAAATAATAAATATATTTTTTTAATGTAACGTTTTTTTGAAGCGATATTACAGCTTTATGGGCTTTTACAACGGCATCCGTGTATATTTCACGCGCTTTTACGCTGTTTGAAATTGATCGGGGCATAATATAACAGCCAAGATCGGCAGTCTGTATCGGAGGGACGATTATGGACTGCATGCGATGACGCACCAGATGAGTTATTCCCGACAATGTGACATCAGATATTAAAAAGGTATAACCGAGCTGCTCCAGCTCCCTCGGACGTTGGGACAGAATCAGCTCTCTCATATCCAAAGGCGAATCCGACAGTGAACCGCTTAATTTACAAGCCACTTCGAGTAATTTCATGGGAGCAGCGGGAGAATTTAGCATTTCCACTCCGCCCGCCTCGTCTTCTGTACGGAAAATCGGCTCTTCGGATAAATCTGCCGTATGAAATACTCCGCACTCTTCCGTTCTTTCTCCCGACCCGGCGGGCGGCGGAGTTATCTCGTCCAGTATACAAGGAAACACTTCCTTAAGCTGTTCGACTATCTGATCCGCAAGCGCGTTAAGCTCCGGAATTTCCTTTCCCCTGCCGTATTTTGCGGCGCGGATCAGGTTTATAAGCTCACGGGCGTTCAAAGTGCAGTAAAAGTTGCTGTTAAATGAATAAGGAAGCAAAAAACGCGCGTCCTCTTTTGGGATATCATTCAGAAGAAGCTTTTGATATGCGCCGAAAAGCATATCCATATATCCGCAATATAAGTCCTGCTCAGCCTCCGGCAAGCCATCCGGAATATAATAGCCCTGACGGGCAAAATCCACATAGCGCCTTGATTTTACCGTAAATGAGGCAAGTCTGAACTCTATGAAAAACTGTTCAACGTAAACCGACACGTTTCGCATGGAAAGAGTAAACACCGCGTGTTCGACGGTTGAGCGGTGACCGGATTTCAGAACTTTTTTTATAAGTTTTTCATTGTTGGGGTTATTTTTTGATTTTTCAAATACTTGGTCGGAATCTCCCTCGGTAGTGGATATCCTTGCCGCGCCGGCACAAATGGCGGTATTATCGAAATTGCAGCTTATAATTTTAGCCTGTGACTTATGCTCCATAAAGCTTCTCCTATCAAATTACGGAAATTACAAAAAGTCATACCAAAAATGATATGACTTATACTATGTAACCAATATCAAAACAATTTTAAATTGGTTAACAGCGCTTAAGGTGCAACAACCATTTCGGATTTGATTTTATCAGGCGTCGAAACGGTTATCGGCAATAATTTATCATTTGAATTATTTTACCATATAGGCGAGGTTTTGTCAAGTAAGGTTTTCACAAACAGGTTGACAAAAAAAGCTTTAAATGTTACAATTACAATAAAAGTCTGTCCATACACAAACCCAATGAATACAAGCTCTAAAAGGAGATTTATATCATGACAATCGAAAGCTCTTTTTTTGACACCGTTTATGAGCGCAGAGGAACAAACTCTCTGAAATACGACTGTTTCCCCACAGACGATCCCGATGTTATACAAATGTGGGTAGCGGATATGGATTTCAGAACTGCCCCCGCCATCTGCGAAGCGCTGAAAAAAACGGTCGAACACGGTATCTTCGGTTACGGTATTGTAGGCGAAGAGTATGATGAGTCGGTTATCGGCTGGTATAAACGCAGGATGAACTGGGAAATAAAAGAATCCCAGATTATAAAGGCACCCGGAGTGCTGTTCGCCATTGCCGCCGCGGTTCGGGCTTTAAGCGAAGAGGGAGACGGCGTACTTATCTGCCAGCCCGTTTATCACCCGTTTGCCGAGCTGATAACCGATAACCGGCGTAACATCGTAATATCGGAGCTTAGACTTAAGGACGGCAAATACGAGCCGGATTTTGAGGATATTGAAGAAAAAATAAAAGAAAACTCCGTAAAAATATTCCTGCTCTGCTCCCCGCACAATCCCGCGGGAAGAGTATGGAAAAGAGAAGAGCTTACTGAGATAGGACGGATATGCCTAAAGCATAATGTGAAGATAATTTCCGACGAGATACACTCGGATTTCATATTCTGCGACCGCCCGCATCTGCCCATTGCCGCACTTTCCGAGGATCTGGCAAATATTACCGTTACCTGCACCTCGCCGACCAAGACCTTTAATATAGCGGGAATACAGGCGGCAAATATAATTATATCAAACCGGGAGATGCGCAGGAAAGTCAGCGGAGCCTGCTCCGCCACCTTCGGTGGAGAACTGAGCATTATGGCGGAGACAGCGGTGAAGGCGGCCTATAATTACGGAGAGGAATGGCTGGACGAGCTTTTAAAATACATAAAGGGCAATTTCGATTTGCTCGGTGCGGCTTTTCCCAAGGACGGGGAAATTTCGCTCATCCAACCGGAGGGTACTTATCTGGCGTGGATAGATTGCAGTCGGGCACTCCCGAACCTAAGTAATCCGGAGGAATTTTTCCTGAAAAACGCAAAAGTCAGGGTACATAACGGATCCCTGTTCGGAAAAGGAGGAGAAGGCTTTATAAGGTTAAATACCGCCTGTCCGCGGGTATTGCTTGCAGAGGCGGTTAATAGAATAAAACAGGCGGTAAAAGACTGAAAGAAATTGAATGAACCGCTAAAAGTCCCTCGTGATCAAAAACGGACAGAGCACGCTTTCTACTACGGCAATTTGTTTCGACGAACAACAGCTTGCCTTTGCCGGATTTCCTCGTATTCGGAGCACCATGTCCGTTATATTTATAAGAGATATTTCCCCCTTAGAGGTGAGATTTTGATGGTGATTGTCTGATCTCCCATAGCAACGGTTGTGACTTCGCTTTGATACCTTGGCAGTATTTGCATGAACTCCCTCCCATTTCAAAAAATTTTGACAAAAGAAAAGTGCGTCACTTTTTTACAGTGTCGCACTTTGGTCTGCACCTGCTTTGGGACATTTTGTCTCAAACTTTTACCGAAAATTGTATTCAAACAAAAAGGAAGTCAATTATTATAGGAGTTTACAAACCGAAATTGCACTGCGATATATGCCTATGGAAATTTCAACACGCATTTGTTATAATACTTTTAAAAAGACGTTGATAGGGTGGAATGCGGCTTAGAACTTGTTCTCATAGGAGAGAGGGCACGGATTTTCAAACACAATTTTTCCGAAAACAAGGAAAAATTTCGCAATTCCCGAAACAATCGATCCGTAATAAAAATAATTCATAAATATGTACCTCATACTATACTACCCAAAAATTGTTTTTTTTCCAATCCGCTGATTTTCGCACCCCATAAATTGTCTTTGTCTCAAGCAAAACACGGCATCCATGCTCTTTAGCCAAATCAATGTATTCGGAAATATTAAGGCAACCCTCACCTAAAGGAAGATGATCGCCTTTTTCCGCACTGTAATCATGTAGATGCATATGACATAGTCGGTTTATATTGCGTTCAATAATAGAAAATTGCTTATAACCGCTTCCCG
Organism: uncultured Ruminiclostridium sp.; assembly: GCA_910585505.1. Taxonomy (GTDB): domain Bacteria; phylum Bacillota; class Clostridia; order Oscillospirales; family Ruminococcaceae; genus Ruminiclostridium_E. Next base: position 10,037 of record CAJUFF010000099.1, read on the forward strand.
CGTTATGACCCGTGTCAAAGGTAAAACCGAACACCGGACTTTCCAGCAGCGTTTCAATCCCCATGCCCACGAAATCCAGCATAAAGGAGCGTGTATTTTCAATACAAATCCTAATATTTTTTCCGTCTATCGCAGACGTACATTGGTCTCGGAAAGCCTTGAGACTTTTTTGATACTCTTCATAATATTCGTTATACAAATAAACCTTTTTATCAGGCAAAGTAAAATACACGCCCTCGTTAAAGTGCATATTAAGAACACAAACAGACAGCTTTTCCGCAATTTTAATCGTTTTCAGCAGCGTTTCCGTATAAGCTTCGGATACCCCTTTGTTGAAATCACATACATTCAGCTTTTCATCAAGATGTATCGTATAATAATCCCGTATTTCTCAGACAGTTCTTTTAAAAGGGGCAGATCCATACTTGAGGTTTGATATTGCGGCAAATTCATATGCAGCTCCACAAATTGCAAACCAAGTGAACCGCAAAGCGACGCGCATTCTTCAATACACTTTGTTTCAATATGCTTGCTACGAATGTTTTTATCCCTTATGCCCTTACCCCTTACTCCGGAGCTATGCCCGGTTTTGCCAAACTTCCGCAAAAGAAACACGCTGCAATCCCCAAAAAAAGATTACAACGCTCTCTAAACCTTATTCAATTCTGACGGACACCTCTTATCTGCCCTCTGTTTCGACTTCCGCTATTTCCTTTGCCGTTGCGCTCACAATCCGTATGCCTGTATCGCTCATACCGTCAAGGAGCGCGTCAAGCTGCCG
>CAJUFF010000100.1 GCA_910585505.1 uncultured Ruminiclostridium sp.
GTCATTTTTGCCCAAAACTCCTTGAAATACGCCGGTATTCCTGCGTCGTTTTGGAGAATCTGACGCAAAAGCTCACTGCGCGTCTGCACGACAATCTTTGTGTGGTATTGTCATAAGTTGCACTTTATACTAAAGTTTTATGATTTATTAGGGTGGATCTGAAAACTGAGCATTTTTGATCATTTTCGCTAAATGCGGACGGGTTTCAGAAAAAGTGGCGAAATACAGTAATATTGTGTAGTTATCCAATGGGATATATCGCCATTATTTGACGCGGAAAGCGCTCACAGTTAGCAGAAATTGTGAAAATTGCGACTTTTCAGAGCGCACAGCAATGTTATTTCGGATTATTCGGCTGTGGAAGGGCTGTAATGAAGATCCTCATTGAATCCCTTGTGGCTTCCCGGTTTGTGCGTATATTGTTTTAAAATTTCTTCGGTAAACAACTTAAATTCGTTTCTTACGCCGGGAGGGCCTACAATCTGGGCATTGCTTCCGAATTGAAAAAGCCAACCGTAGAATGTGGGGCTAACGTCAATATCAGCCTCAATTTCAAAGGAAATTCCCATATCTGTAAAATGAGTTGACAATCCGAATCTGTCAATTACCACGCCCGCCAGTGAGTTGTCGAAACGCAGCTTTACATTGGTGCGCCGACCGCCGTACATACTAAAGCGTCTGTTGCAGTGGTCGCTTACGTCAAATTCGGGATCTTTGTAGCTTTTTTCATTTAGGATACGTATCTTTTCCATTTTGTCCGCCCTGAAATCCGCATGTTTTCTGCGTTTATCGTAATATCCCGTGACATAGTAGTTTTCGTCCTTCCATACCAATGCTCTCGGTGAAATCACTAACGGCTGCTTGTTGTTATGATACACTTTTCTTTTTTTCTCGTCATAGTTGAAGTATAAAAAGCTGATCTTTTTTCCATCCGATATGGCCTCATTAATGTCGTTGATGGTGTAATAAATGCTTTCGTTTGTAGTTTTCACTCTATCGGTGACAGTTATCTGACGCATCAGCTTTTTTTCCTCATATTTTCCTGCCAGAGCCGAAATTTTCCGTATCAGTTTAACGGATTTGCGTTTGCTTATAAATTTTGAACTTGCAACAGCATTGGCGAGTAAATACAGCTCCGGAAGCTCAAATTCTCTGCTTGCCAAAAAATAAGTTGTATTCCTCGCTTGTTTATCCGCGACAATGTCCATGCCGTAGTCTCGGAGCGCTTCTATGTCGTTATACATTGTCTTTCTTTCGCTTTCAACACCGTATTCGCTAAGGTGTGCTTCAAGCTGTGCAAGTGATAATCCGTGATTTTCGTCGGTTTCCTCCCTGAATATCCGAGCCAGAATCAGAATCCTGCTTTTTTGTTTATGAGATTTTGCCACATTAATCTCCTTTTTCGTAGTGGGTTTTTCTCTCTCTCTTACGACTTAAGCCGCTTTATACTGTTATGTGATCATAACATCTCTACTTTCCTCTACTGTAAAGAAAATTAAATTGTAAGATATATTGCCTTTTTTCCTCCTTTCCGACATCGCGCTTCGGGAAATCCTTTTCTCCTTTGGAGCGGTGTCATACCAATCTTCGTGTTAACAGCATGTTATGTACTGTCAAAGCAAGGATTGATACCAGATGCTTATATTCAGCGATTTTCGGTAAATTGCATAGGATGGGGAAAAGAGGGACGTGGCTTTTTATCGGAAATCGATGGGGACTTGATAACATAAAAAAATAGTATAGTTTTGCTGTTATTTTACAAAATGACAAAAAGCGCAATTTGTTAACAAAAAAACAGATATTACAAGCAGTATAATTATAACTATATTTGACAAAATATGCAAAAAATATAACCGCTGCCAGATATCCACGCCTCTTAGGCAGCGGTGGACGTCTCGGTTCTTTGGGGAATTTTTGTCCACCAATGAACCTCGTAATTGCAAAGCAATTCCGTCAGCTTGTTAAAACTGCGCTTAAAAAAATATTACTGACAGTATACAAAGCAAAAAAATTGACAAAATAAAAGAAATTTACTTATTAATCTTCGTCATCCTCCCCATCATCCTCATCTTCGTCATCCGCTTCTTTGCCACCGCTCACATAAGCGGCTCTCGAATAAGAGGAATTTTCAAACAACACGTCGGCTACTGTTTCCAGCAGACTCTGATACTGCATCTTTTTAATCCACTGTTTAGGCAGCTTTTTTCTTCCGTACCAGACGCCGAGTATACCTCCGGTTATCGCTCCGCAGGCGGCGCTGTCTCCGTCGTGATTGGCGGACAGTTCTATTGCAAAGCGGAAATTAGTTTGATGTACAATAGCACTGTAAACGGCTATGGCAAGGCAGGAGATGGCGCTGAATCCGTCTCCCAGTTCCGCTATGCCTTCAAGAGGGTCTATATCCTCGTTGGCGGCAAGATCGATCGCCGCTTGAAGCATATTATAAGTGTTTTCGTTGTTGGGATAAGCCGCCAAAAGAGCCATGGCGTTGTTTATTGCTTCGTCTACCGATTTGTCGGTCATAAGTTCCGCAGTTATTGCCGCATATACGCCGCAGGGCAGATATCCGTCGGGATGAGAATGGGTTATGGCTCCGATGTCACAGCCTATTCTGAAAGCCATATCGGGACTTTGGCCGTAAAACAGTCCGGCCGAAACCACGCGTTTTACCGCGCCCGCGTCCTTATTGTTGTTTAAGCGTTTTCCGAGGGTGCCGTAACTGTTGTTTTTGGCTTCAAGAAGGGCGTCGATGTTCACGTCGTTAAGTCTTCTCGCACGGCCTAATCCCTTCGAGCGCAGCAGGGAGGACATATTTGGGTTAAGCTTTTTATCAAAAAGCCATTCATATTCCGGCCCCGCTATTGTTTTGGTCTGCATATAAAGCCACATCTGATAGGAATAGAAAACGTAATTGGCCACAGAAGCATTTTCATCCGAAACATGCTCGTTTTGAGCCCAGAGTATTCCGTCGGCAGTAAAAAGCGACATTTGCGTAGCTTCGGTAAAGAGGGCGGTTTTTGTTTTTCTGTTTACGGCAAGCTCCATGGCACCTTTTTTTTCAAAGGTGCCGCAGATTTCGTCAAAACTCAGCTTCATAAGTGGGTAGCCAAAGGCGTCTCCGATGGCGCTGCCCATTATGGCTCCTTCAAATTTGTCCATGTACTTCTCAGATTTGTTCATCTTTTATGCCCACCTGCACAAGTGCGGTTCCTTTCTTTCATATAATTGATTGTTATGATCATTCTTGCTTTACTTGTTTTCCGTTTTATCTCCCTTTTGTTTTTTTGCACGGTGATTGGCTTCGGTTTCGGTCATTTTTTCAAGCTCCGGGGAGGAGTAGGGGATTCGTGGGGTATAATTCCAGCCTTCGGTGCTTTCGGCGTTGTATATGTTTCTGCAAAAAACGGGTGAACCTACCATTGCAAGCAGATGCTCCAGATAATCGTAGTATACTCCCGGAGTCAGTACCGTTCTCGGCGCGGTAGTATCGGAACACGCCTTCCGCACTATTCCGTCAACCATCATCACACAGTTGGAGGTGACCGCAAAATAGGTTTTCATTTTTCCGCTGTTAAATTTATAAAAGTTTGAGCCGGTACAGTTCCACATCTTGCTGCCCCAGTCAAAAACGCTTTCCCCCTTTGCGTCGGGATTATCCTTTACCACATTGCTCAGAGGGGGATCCCACGGAAATACCATTTCCTTTATTTTGGCTATTTCTTCTTTTACCGCCTGTTTTTGGTTCTCGTTAAGTCTGAAGCCGTAGCTGTATATTTCTCTGGGAGTGGCAGTAACGTAAAACCTTACATAAGGCTCTTTCTTTGCCACTATCAAAATACCGTCGCCCACGCCGCCGAACAGCGATACGGTATCAAGATCATATGATCCGTAGGAGAGCACCTCTCCCTCAAAGCAGATATCACAGTGCCCTAATGTGCCCAGACCTTTTTCGCTCACGTGAATCATTACCTCCATATCGGGAGGCCGGTCGGTTTCTTTACCCGAAGGATAGAAAGTCAAAAGTTCTTTTTTTGCGTTTTCAGGGTCGAGAATATTTTTTCTGCGTCTTGTTTTTAGATTCATAAATGGCATCAAAGTGGATAAGAGAGCGGGCATCGGCAGCGTCATTTTTCCGGTAAATTTTTTTCTTATTTCTTCCGGCAGACATTGGAATATGAAATCCGACAGCAGAAAGGCACCGTATAGTACGCAGTAAATACCGGCGACTACCAAAAAGCTTCTTTTTCCCATACCGGGGACAAATACCATAAGAATTCCGAAAACAATAAAAAATATAAACAGCAGCAATTCTTTAAGGCGACCCGGCACATTGTCCCGCCGGTCTATAACGTAATCCACTATCTTTATAAGGGCGTTTACAAAAATGTAGGCCGTAAAGACAAAATAAATCGGGGCATAGCCGAACTGTGGGAGCATCATAATGAATATTCCCGACAATGCGTTGAAAAATCCGCCGAAAAGCACATTTCCCATCGCGGCTTTTGAAAGATTTTTTCTTTTCAGTATTGCCGACAGTATAAGTCCTGCGCCCTGCACCGTTACAACGCCGCCGCCTATTAGTGAGGCAACGTGCAGAATCACATCGCCCGCCGAAAGAGTATAAATTCCCGCCGCAATTATAATAGCGCCGGTAATCAGACATACCAGCGGATAGAGTTTTGAATTTCTGTTCATTAAAATTCTCCGTACGAACGACTGTCGTTTAAATAATACATGACGGGTTCCCGATTATTATGGTTTACCGTTCAATTTTACTTGTGATACCGTCTGTTGTTGATAATAGTATACGCTCTGTATATTTGTTCCATAAGCATTACCCTTGCAAGCTGATGGGGAAAGGTCATTTCCGACATGGAAAGCCTGCGGTTCGATGCTTTTTTAACTTGTTCGGAAAGTCCGTAGGAGCTGCCTATTATAAATACGGCCGTTCCGAATCCGTCAATGGCACATTTCTCAAGCTCACAAGCAAATTCCTTACTGTTTTTTCTCGCACCTTCTATACAAAGAGTATAAATATATGCGCCCGCGGGCAATTTTTTTAGCAGCCTTTGTCCTTCTTTTTCAAGAGCCGAAGCGGTTTCCGTCTCCGAAGGGTTTTCGGAAAGCCGTTCCGCTTCAATTTCCTCCACCGTAACTCGGCAGAAAGCGGACAGTCTTTTTTCGTATTCCTTACAGGCTTCCTTAAGATAATTTTCCTTTAGTTTTCCTACGCAAAGTAATATTATATTCATATTAAACAATGTGTCGATTTTTAGCGCCCCGCGTTTTTCCGTCTGCGGAGCCGTTCGGTGCGTCTCGCCTCCTGAATCAATCTTCTGCGGCGCACAGCCATAAGCACGATATTTATAAGGATACAGGCAATTAGAAGCATTAACAGAGGGGAAAACCAAGAAGTTTCGGTAAGTGATTTAGCCCTGTCCGCAAGATAAGCGATCTGTGAACGTTCAATGGATTTCGCCGCCACAAGGTCAACGGTTTTTACCACTTCGCCCTGATATACTATATCCATTTTTCCGAGTATTTCTCCTTTTTTTACGGGAGCAATGACTTCGTCGAAGTGAAGGGTTCTTTTTCTCTGAATAGGGCCGTTTTTATCCTCTGCCAAATCCGAAGGAATTATGGTGGTAAAATCCGAGTCTGCAACTAACTGTATACGGTCTTCTTCTCCCTGAAGCACATCAAGCTCGGTGCATATTTCTCCTTTTGAGATTACCTCCTGATAGATAAAGCTTTTGTATGCCCATTCGTATAAGTTGTAATGATCTAATGCGCTGTACTGATACTTTTCCCCGGAATCGTTGTAAAACGGCGCCTGCATGGTTACCAAAAGGTAAGTGTAGCCGTTTTTCCTGGCGGTGGTAACAAGGCTTCGTCCTCCCGGGTGAGTGGTACCCTCGTCATCGTAGTATTCGTCAATGCTTCCTGTTTTTATTCCGTGAACGTAATCCAGGTAAAATTCAGAGCTGGGCTTAATAAGCTGGTTGGTGGTGAACATTGTATATCCTTCGGGATTATGGACGTTGGGCGGAAAGTCGTAGCTGTATGTGTCGCATATCTCCATAAAGCCGGGGACGCGGTCGTAGGCATATCTTGAAATAAGATACATATCATAGGGGGTGGAGTAGTTTTCCGCTTCCCAAAGGCCGTGGGTGTTTGAAAAGTGGGTGCCGGTACAACCCAAGCGTTTAGCGGTTGCGTTCATAAGGACGGTGAAATTCTCTATGCTGCCGCAAAGATTCAGGGCAAGTATGTTGGCGGCTTCGCAGGCGGAAACCAGCATCAGCGCGTAGAGGCAATCCCGATAGGTAAGATTGTTCTGACCGGCTTCAAAAGCGGCGTTAGAAGCCCCGGCCTTGTTTGGATCGCCTTCCCAAAACTCGTTTGTGGAATCATAGCCTACCCTTACCGAGGAATCCAAATCGGGGCAATTTTCAAGCACCACTATCGCCGTCATTATTTTGGTGATGGAAGCGGGGTAAAAACGTTTATTCTCGTTTTTGGCGTAAATAACCACGTCGGTGTCCAGATTTACCATATAAACGCCCTCGCTGTAAATCTTGTCCACCACTGGAACAAAATCCGCGCTTACGGTGAGCCCGGTCGAAAATTGTATGATAAAAGCAAAAATTAACAGATAAGCTAAAATGCTCCTATATTTTTTAACATATCGCATATGGACAAAACTCCTTTTTTAGGGTATAATAGAAAGCGGAACTTTTTTGGAATCGTATTTCCGATTCCCGTCAAGTCCTCATAACTTAGTACTATTATACCAAATTGAAAGGAAAAGTTAAAGCCCTAAATTGAAAATTTATGAAAAATTTCACAATTCCCGATAAAAAAGCTGCGTTCGTCTCAAATTTATATATGAACAAACGAAGAAAAGAAAGGAAAGGAAAACACAAGAATGAAAAATGACTGCTTATTTGACACAAAGGTAATACAGTCGGGTTATGACGGGGATCCGATCACTCATTCTACGGTGCCTCCGCTTTACATGACCAACGCTTATTCGTTCGACAGCACGGATCATGCCAAGCGCCTGTTTGAACTGTCGGAGCCGGGAAATATTTACAGCCGTCTTCAGAATCCCACCTGCGAGTTTTTTGAGAAAAAGATTGCCGATCTTGACGGAGGAGTTGGGGCACTGTCCTTTGCTTCGGGTCATGCGGCTATTTTCAACACAGTGGTTAATCTCTGCCAGGAGGGAGACGAGGTGGTAAGCTCAATCAACATTTACGGCGGAGCGGTAAATTTGTTGGGTGTATCGCTGAAAAGGCTGGGTATCAACGTAAAGTTTGTTGATCCCGATGACTTTGAGGCGTGGGAAAACGCTGTTACCGACAGGACAAAGCTTTTATTTACCGAGATAGTGGGCAATCCCAACGTAAATGTAGCCGATCTTGAAAAAATAGCGGCGATCGCTCACAGACACGGTATTCCTTTTGCAGCGGACAGCACTTTCACCACTCCGTATCTTTGCCGTCCCATCGAATTCGGCGCCGATTTTGTAATACACAGCGCCACTAAATTTTTGGCGGGTCACGGTTCGGTAATGGCGGGCGTGGTAGTAGACAGCGGAAGGTTCAAATTTAAGGACAATCCTCGGTTTCCCCTTTACAATGCTCCCGATCCTTCATATCACGGAGTTGTATTCGCCGACTTAGGTGAAAGCGCCTTTATTTTAAGATTAAGAGCGCTTATAACAAGGGATTTCGGCGCCTGTCTCTCTCCGTTTAACGCATATCTCGGCATTATCGGAATCGAAACTCTTTCTCTGAGAATGGCGAGGCACTGTGAGAATGCGTTGGCGGCGGCGGAATTTTTAGAGTCAAGGAGCGAGGTGGAGAAGGTCAACTATCCAATGCTCAAAAGCAGCAAATACCATGATCGGGCACAGAAGTACATACCCAAAGGAGCGGGCGGTGTTTTCACATTCGAGCTAAAGGGCGGAAGGGGAGCGGGGGCAAAGTTTATGGACAGCCTTAAGCTTCTTAAAATAGTGGCAAACGTGGGGGACGTAAGGTCGATGGTTATCCACCCTGCCACCACCACACATTCGCAGCTTACCCCGGAGCAGCTTAAGCAAAGCGGTATAAGCGAAAATACGGTAAGACTTTCAATAGGACTTGAGGACAAGGCAGACATTATCGCCGATCTTGAGCAGGCGCTTGAAAAAACAAAAAAGTAAGGGAGTGAACCGGTTAAAAAATGATACTTATAACAGGCGACACCCATGGTGATATGACAAGGTTTGCGGCAAAGCAGGTAAAAACAATGAAAAAGAACGATTCTCTTATTATCTGCGGCGATTTCGGCTTTATCTGGGATGGCTCCAATGCGGAGAAGCACAGGTTAAAGCAGTTGGGAAGAAAAAAATACAATATTCTTTTTGTGGAAGGCGTTCACGAGAACTTTGAGGAGCTTCAAAAGTACGATATCGAGGAATGGTGCGGCGGAATGACGCGCAAAATAAGCGGAAATTTAAGGCAGTTACTCCGCGGTCAGGTGTACGAAATAAGCGGGAAAAAGTTTTTTGCATTCGGAGGCGGCAGGAGCGAGGAGAATGATACTTATCTTAATCCTTCGGACAAGGCGGCGGAAAATCGGTGGCGTATGGAGATACCGACCGATGAGGAGCTGGCTGAAGGATTAAGGAACCTTGAAAAACACGGGAATCGGGTGGATTACATAGTGAGCTATGAGCCTCCCGCCAAGATAAGCGAGTTTTTAAACTTGGGAAAAACGGACAGAAACCACATAAATACTTATTTTGAACAGATTCGTGAAAAAATCGAGTTTGGCCGCTGGTTTTTCGGAAGGCATCATATAAACAAGCTTATACCGCCAAAGTATTATGCGGTATTTGACAGCGTCGTTGACGCGGAAGAAGAACCGAAGGTCGTTAATGCGCTGAAAATGATAAAATAAAAAAATTTAATTCAATAGAAAGGAAGACACAAAATGGCAGGAGAATTTAAATTTGAAATAACCAAAGAACTGGGGGTTATTTCCGAAAACGCCAAGGGATGGCGCAAGGAACTGAATATGGTAAGCTGGAATGATAGGGAGCCTAAGTATGATATAAGAGAGTGGTCGCCCGATCATGAGAGAATGGGAAAGGGCGTCAGTCTTACCGAGGAGGAGTTAGTCGCTTTAGCGGAGCTTATTCAAGACCGGGATTCGGAAGACAGTTTTGAGTAAAAAAGCTTGTTGGGAAAAGGAAACAGCGTATCAAAATCGTTTGATACGCTGTTTTATATTTTTTATAACTTTGATCTTTGTTAATTGATTAATACTGTTAACCAATTAAAAAATGGAAAAAACGGTTTTTAATTGGTTAACAGTGCTTCGGGTGTAATAACCATTTTGACTATGATTTTATCTTGTGTCAAAATGGTTATTAGTATAAAATAGCATTGACTTTATTATGCGGTCGCTCTTTTTTCTATAAATTTCTTTCTCACCGCTTTATTGCTGTACGGTTCGATATGCAGGGTTTCCATAACCGAACAGAACTTATCAACCATGCAAACCAGCCAGCCTTCGCGTGTGAACGGCACACGCGTAAAGGTCAGCGGCCACATATGGGTAACTATAACGCTGTATTCCTTTGGAGTGATTCCGAAAACTTTCCTTGCGTTTTCAGCGGCAACCATGGGATGTCTGAATCCGTGAAGACCCTGCTTCGCTATATCTTTAGGTATATTGTGCCAATCGTAAAGGAAAAAGTCGTGCAGCAGCGCACCGGTTATCAGCGTCTTAGGATCGCATTTCAGATTAAAAAGACAATTTAAATTAAATGCATATTTTGCCACCATTATACTGTGAGTTAAAACGCTTACCGTGCCGTGCTGAATGTTTCCGGCAGAGGAAAGAACGTTCTTGTCCTTTAAAATCTCCTCCGTGTAAGCTTTAAAGACTGAATCAATGCTCATTTAGGTATATTCCTCCGTATGTGGTTTATTGTATTAAGATCTGTTTTCGGCGCTTTGATCGGTTTCGATTTCATTGTCTATTTCGCTCTTACGGCGGTGAATTGCCGCAGAAAAATGGCCGAAAATACGTCCTATTCTCATTCTTTTTTCAGCGAAGGCCGCCTTGATTTGTTCGGGTGACAGCTTGCTTCTTATTTCGGGCCACTTTATGCTTTTCTTTACGGTAAATATTATGTCCACAGCGAATACAATCATCATGGCACAGTCGAAAAATGTCATGAACGTACTTCCCACTCTGTAGCCAAACCATTTAAGCAGCGGGAACAGTATGTATATCATAAACAGCGACAGCAGACCCCAGCAAAGTGAGCTTAACAAGCTGATGCGGTTTTTGTACACAAGTTTCATCATACTGTAATCCCAGAACTGTCTTTTAAAAAGCTTTTCCATAAGAAATCCGGTAAAATATTCCAGTACGGTACAGCCAATCATACCCGCTAAAAATACGAAAAATCCGTTGCTTTTAAACGGCTCCCCCAACAGGATTATCACACAGCCGCCAAATCCGTATACCGGAATATACGGACCCTTAAGGGATCCCCTGTTGACAAATTTTCTGTGATAAAGCGATTCCACCGTGGTTTCGTGAATCCACCCGATAAAGGTGAATATAAAGAACATAAACAGCCAATGTTCAAAATAAATTCCTTCCATTTTTCTCTCCCTTTTCTATCTTACTGCGTTTTTGTCACGGCTTTTTCTTAAGGCAACACCGCGCAAAGACCGCGCTGCGCGCTTTGCCGCGCATACGCTTG
>CAJUFF010000101.1 GCA_910585505.1 uncultured Ruminiclostridium sp.
ACTGTTAACCAATTAAAAACCATTTTTCCAATTTTTAATTGGTTAACAGTATAACATATAAGGAGAATTGTTATGAAAGATATTCTTGAAGTAAAAGACCTTTGCAAAACATATGTGGTAAACAAGCGGCAGAACAACGTGTTGAGAAACGTAAGCTTCCATGTTTCCGAAGGAGAGATGACGGCGGTGATGGGACCGTCGGGATCGGGAAAATCCACCCTTTTGTACGCCGTTTCGGGAATGGACGGGATAACCGCTGGTGAAGCGAAGTTCTGCGGCAAAAATATAGCCGAAATGAATCAGAAAGATTTGGCGGAGCTTCGACTGAATGAAATGGGATTTATTTTTCAGCAGATGTATATGCTGAAAAACCTTTCCATACTGGATAATATAATACTTCCCGCCTGTCAGTCGGAAAAGCTGAAGGAATCCCGCCGCGAAACCGCCGAGCGGGGGAGAGAGCTTATGCGCAGATTGGGTATAATCGACATCGCGGACAACGACATTAACGAGGTGTCGGGAGGACAGCTTCAGAGAGCCTGCATCTGCCGCAGCATGATAAATGAGCCGGAAATGATTTTTGCCGACGAACCCACGGGAGCGCTTAACCGTTCCGCCTCCGACGAGGTGATGGAGGAGCTGACAAAGCTTAACCAAAAGGGAACCACCGTGATGTTGGTTACCCATGACGTCAAGGTGGCGGCAAGATGTTCAAGAGTTATGTATATAGTTGACGGGAACATAAAAGGGGAGTATAATTATATGGAAACGGACGTGGGGAAGAGCCTGCGTGAGAGGGAAAGAGCGCTTAACGGATGGCTTATGGAGATGGGCTGGTAATTTTTGCCTAAAGTGCATACAAATTTCGCTGCCGTCCGCGAACATTTACATTATTAAGGGGGGATCGGATTGACCGATATACTGATAGTTGAGGACAACAAAGAGCTGTCTCAGCTTTTGCGCGACTTTCTCATAAACGAGGGATATGCGGTAAGCACAGCCGAAACCGGAGAAAAAGCCCTTGCGCTTTACGAGAGATACGGGGCGAAGCTTGTGGTGCTGGACATAATGCTTCCCGGTCTCGACGGCTTTTCCGTCCTCAAAAAAATAAGAGAAAAAAGCAACACCCCCGTTCTGATTGTTTCGGCTAAGGGGGAAAAGGAGGACAAGCTGAACGGTATTAACGGGGGCGCCGACGACTATATTGAAAAGCCCTATGACATTGACATAATGCTTGCGAAAATAGCGGGGATATTTAAACGGCGCTACTCCGTGGATTCGCTCACCGAAGGGGATATAACCGTGGACAGGGTGAACCGCGCGGTTTACAAGGGCGGCGTTTTTGTGGAGACAACATCCAAGGAGCTTGAGCTTCTTCTCCTGCTTATGGAAAATAAAAACAGGCCTCTTACAAAGGAATATATTTTCAACGCCGTGTGGGGTATCGACAGCTTTTCCGAGCCTCAGACTCTTACGGTACACATAAAGCGGCTAAGGGAAAAAATAGAGGCAGACCCCAAAAATCCTCAAAAAATCGTAACCGTATGGGGTACCGGTTATAAATATACGGAGAATTGAACGGTATGAAATCCTTCTGGAAATTATTTGCCGCCGTTATCGCGTTTCTGACGCTGGTTGTAATGCTGACCGACTGCTTTCTTGTTTTCGGGAGCAAGGCGGGCGGCGCCCGACCCTATCGTGTGGAGATAAACAGAGCGTATGAGGCTATGAAAAGCTCCGACAAAATCCCCGACCTTTCGGAATATCCTCATATAACAAAAATAGTAAGGCAGCCGGAGCCTTTGACAGGGGATTTTTTCGGCTCAAAAAGCGATTACCTTATAAAAGAAATAAACGGCATTTTGTACCGCTTTGAATATGTAAGAGACAATAACACGGCGGAAAGTCTGCTGCTCCCGATAAACCTTATTATGCTGTTTATATCGGGCTTTGTCATATTCGTGCTTTTGTATGTTAGAAGCAAAATACTCAGCCCCTTTGAAAAGCTGTCCGAGTTTCCGCTGTCTTTGGCGAAGGGGAACCTTTCCCTTCCCCTTAAGGAAAGCAAAAACCGTTTTTTCGGCAGATTTCTCTGGGGAATGGATCAGCTTCGGGAGAATATCGAAAAGCAAAAAAGCCGCGAGCTGGAGCTTCAAAAGGAAAAAAAGACCCTTTTACTTTCTCTTTCCCACGATATAAAAACTCCCCTTTCCGCCATAAAGCTTTATTCAAAGGCGTTGTCGAAGGGGCTTTACACCGACGAGGAAAAAAGGCTTGAAATAGCTTTGGCCATAGGGGAGAAAGCGGACGATATAGAAGCCCGAACCGCCGAAATTATTACCGCGGCGAGAGAGGATTTTCTTTCCTTTGAGGTAAACAATACCGAATTCTACCTGTCCTCGCTTTTAAAAAACACGGAAAGTTACTATTCCGAAAAGCTTAAGCTTATAAGCTCCGAGCTGAATATTTCCGAATATTCCGACTGTCTTATAAAAGGCGACCCCGACCGCGCCGAAGAGGTGATACAAAATCTTATGGAAAACGCCATAAAATACGGGGACGGAAAAGCCGTGAAAATCGTCGTTTCCGAGGAGGACGGCTGTGTTTTGATATCGGTGTCAAACGGCGGGGCGGCTATCTCGGAGGAAGAGCTTCCCCATATTTTTGAAAGCTTCTGGAGGGGCAAAAACTCCGTTGACGTAAGCGGAAGCGGGCTTGGTCTTTATATCTGCCGACAGCTTATGAGGGAAATGAAGGGGGAAATATTCGCCGAATCCGGCGGCGGCGCGCTTAAGGTGACGGTGGTTTTCGGAAAGGCGTAACATTACTTTTCCGCAGCCGACGCAGGATATCGCACAGCAGCCCTGTCCCCACGCTTAACAAACACACTATGATATAAAGTAAAAGATTGTTTTCCACCATAATTTTTTCCGTTCCGGTAAGCTTTGAGAAAAATCTTACCGCAACTATCAGAAACGGGTGAAAAATGTAAACGTCGGAAGCCATATTCCGCAGTTTTCTGTTTTCGGAGCCGCTTTGAAATATAAGCGCTCTGAACAGAAAATACATAAGCGGAACCAGAAACAGATACATGGCGGTATGCCTTTGCATACCGGAACGGTGTAAAATTATTCCCTCCGCGCTCATAAGCAGGAACAGCAGAAAGGCGTACATAAAATCATATGTTCCCTTTTTCCCGGCTCTTTTGATTAAATATCCCATATACAAAAACACAGGAGCGTAAAACAAGCCGTTTCTGGTATAGTCGGAAACATTGAACAGTGCGTCGTAAAAGCCTTTGATTACATCGTTCCCCTTGATAAATCCGTAATAGCCGTCGCCGAACAAGCCTATAATGTAAAGAAGGCAGACTATGGCAAGCCCTGTCTTTTTCCCCGTTCTCTTTATCAGAAAATACGCTGTCCATAACCCCAAGAAAAGCGCGGGGAAGTACCATAAATGATAAAATGTGCCGTTAATAAATATGTCCTTTAAAACGGACAAAAAGAAATTTGACGGATTTTCCGGATCGAACCCTTTGATTCCCATATAAAAATTTATGGGAAGATAAAATAAAATACAGAAAAGATAGAGCTTTAGTATCTTCACCGTGTAGGATATAAGGCTTTTTTTGTTTTCCGAGGCTTTATGCAGCGTATAATAACCCGTTATCATCAGGAACAAGGGCACCGCGGTTCTTCCCAACACGGCGGTAAGGAAAAAGTCAAACTCTCCGTCTATATTCTCGAAGGGCGAAATATGAATGGCGACCACAAGAAATGAAGCCGCAAAACGCCAGATATCAATGCTTATTCCTTTGTTTGTCATATGCCGCTTTCTTTTACCGTCAGAATAAACCCGTCGGCGTTGTTTCCCGATACGGTAAAGCTCCCTTCCGCCGCGATTTCCGCACCATCTTCGCCGCAGGGTATGTAATATACCGCGTATCCGAGGCTCTTTAAGGGCTTGTCGGGATAAACAAATGCCTTTAGATACTCAATATATTCCTCAAGGCAAAAACCGCTTTCCTCGATTATTTTTGAATGCGGAAAACCCACATAACGGAAGTGCCATTCCTCTCCCGAAATTCCCGTAACCACCCTTTTTTCTTCCTTGTATCTTTCGATAAATCCGTAAATTGCAGCTGTCTTACGGAATTCTTCACATATGCCGAAGCGGGGAAACCTCGGACAGATAAAATTTATCTCTCCCTCGTTCAGGGCAAGGTCTATGGCGAGTCCCGTCTGGTGCTCGCTGGCTCCTGGGATCGCCACATATTTTTTTGTATATTCCGAACCGTTTTCGTTCAGAGAGGCATTGTAAATTTCTGCCTGTTCCTCAAAGCTTCGGTAACCGCTTACGGGCACAATCCGTTCCCCCGCCCCTATACCGTTCAGCAGCAGATGGAGCGCGCGGTTTGTATCACGCGAAATGGTTATATTTTTAAAGCTTTCGCTAAACGGCACAAGCTCCTCCGCCAATGTTTTTACGTCAAACTTTTTGTTTACAAGTACAAGGCTTCCTTTTCCCACATATTCGATTTTTAATTTTATCATACGCATTTAAACCCTCCGTAAATTTTATATTATAGCAATCCAACAAAAAGATAAACAAACAGGAGCGAAGCGACTAAATGTCCTTTCCGCTTCCCTTTCGGACTCCGAAAGGGAAGTAGGGGAGTCCAAAGGACGGGGGCAACGCCCCCAATGCTTGTGTGTTTTTTGCACTGTTGTAATTTTGTTTAAACTTTTTTTGGATTGCTATAATTCCCGATCGACAACAAAATTTGTCTATACTTTGATCGGGAATTAGTATTATTCCTCCGCAAGCTCTATAAGCCGTTCTATCGTTTCCTCAAAGGAAATGCCCGCCGAATTAAGCATATTCGGATATCTTGAATGAGAAGTAAAACCGGGTATGGTGTTCACCTCGTTAAAAATTATCCTTTTATCTTTTGTATAGAACATATCAACGCGCGCGAAGCCCTTACAGCCCAATATTTTATAAATATTCAGGGCAAAGACTTTTATTTTTTCTTTTTCGCACTGTGCGAGTCTTGCGGGCAAATGTATTTTGCTTGTCTTTAAGCTGTATTTTTCGTAAAAGTCAAAAAAGCCGTTTTGGTTTTCCAGCTCGATTTCGTCAATCTCACCCACAATGGGCGCAAGGCTTCCCAATACCGCGCAGCCCACCTCGAAACCGTCAACGCTTTCTTCTATCAAAACCTTATTGTCGTAAACAAACGCTTCTTTAAGCGCCGCTTCAAGCTCTCCGAGGTAGCGTATCTTTCCCACACCCACCGAAGACCCCGCTTTTAACGGTTTTACAAACAACGGATATCTCAGATCAAAAATCTTTTCCTCAACATAATCAAAACTATCCGTTTTTTTGAACAGATATCCCTTGGGTACGGCGAATCCCTTTGAAGCGGCAAGCTCGTGAGCCAAATGCTTATCCATACAAATTGCCGAAGAGGTCATGCCGCAGCCCGCGCACTTTATACCCGCAAGCTCCAGAAGCCCCTGCAATCTTCCGTCCTCGCCGTTCTTTCCGTGAAGAACGGGAAAGGCTACGTCTATTCTTACTGTTTCCCCCGTATCAAGAAGTATTATTCCTCGGTCGCTTCTGTTAACCGACACCGTAATTTTTCTAAGGCTCTTTTCGTTAAACCAGCGGTCGTTTTCAATCTCCTCGACTCGTCCCTCATAAAGATAAAAATCCCCGTATTCGGTGATTCCTATAAGAATCACCGAATACTTTTCCTTATTGATGTTTTTTATTACCGAAGCGGCTGACATAAGCGAAACCTTGTATTCGCTGGAACACCCGCCAAAAAATATCGCAACAGTTTTTTTCATTTCAATCCGCCGTTTCCTTTTTGTTTTTATCCGGAGCAAAAGCCCCCGCGGGAAGCTCATAACCGATGAGCAGCCTTTCGTCATACAGCTTTTCTTTTTTTGTAAGCCTGCCGCTTTTCTTATCCGTTGACGTACGCGATACGGAAAAATATTTGTACAACTCTCCGTTTTCCCTTTTATATCGGACGTTTTCGTTTAATATCGAATATGTCGTATCGGATTCGGTATCCGAAAGGATTCTCCCGTACATATATTTATCGTCAAAGGTAATTTCTATCTGATAAATACCGTCCGTTTCGTTTTTTGCCTTAAGGTCGAGCCAACCTTCGCTTATGGTAGCGTCAATCCCGTCAAGCTCCGAGCCGTCGGGGTCGGGAAATGATTTAACGCCATGTCCGTGTCTTTCGGTTACGGTGAGCGGACTAATAAGAAACAGACCGTAAAGCAGGTTGCTCAGATGGCAGGTGCCGCCTCCTTTTTGCACAGTAAGATTTCCGTCGACAAGTATAAGCCCGTCCTTCATGCGCCCGTACCTATGGCTGTTTCTTGAAAGAAAGCAAAATGAAAAGGTTTCGCCGGGGTATATAAGAATACGGTTTATGGTCTTGCTTGTTATTTTCAAGTTATGGACCTTGTTTTGCTGATAAATTATATCCATTCCGCTGTTTTCGTTTATTACCGCGGTTTTTGCGGCGCAGATTTCATATTTCACGTTCTCCTCATTTTCTCCGAAGCGGCAAGCGTACCTGTTTTTGTCAAAGCGCATTTTTATACGTTCAAACAGGTTCCTTTGCCATATACGAAGAGGAAGAAGAAAAGGAAAGAACTGGGTAAGTCTTTTTCTCGCCATTTTATAATCCGCCTTTCGTTTTTGTCTCATATGACGTTTTTATTATACAGCTTTTTTTGCGTAAAGGTTTTAAGGAACTATTGCGAAAAGCTTGCGTTTTTATTAAATTTTTTAATTTGTAATTTTTCGCGTCAAAATTCTCTTATTTCACGCCGAACCACTGGAAAAACGCTTTGATTTGCGGTATAATAATATGGGAGTTTATACCACAAACAAAACCGAAAAGAGAAATTACCTATGAAAATCGCAATATGTGACGACAGCGAGGAAATACGGCTTGAAATTGCCGAGCTGATTAAGGAACAATGTCCCGAAGCCGCAATATATCACTTTTCATCGGGAGAGGGAATAATCGGCTCACCCAATGAGTACGATATTATTTTCTTGGATATAGCTATGGGCGGGATTTCGGGTCTCGAAGCGGCAGAGCTTTTGAGAGAGAGGCAGGAAAAAAGCGGGGGCAAAAAAAGTATCATCATCTTTGTCACCGCTTTTAAAGAGCATATGCCGGAGGCGTTCGACGTAAACGCCTTTCATTATCTTATCAAGCCTCCGGACAGAGAAAAACTTGCCCGCGTTCTGGAGCGTGCTCTGAAAGAAGCAAACTTTGCCGAAAGTACCGAATGTATCGTGATAAAATCCTTCGGGAAACAGCGAAAGCTTTTTCTTCACGATATTTATTACATCGAGAGCAGCAACAAAAAGACCGTTTATCATACCAAAAACGGAATCTACGAGGCTTATGGAAAAATGGAGGAGCTTGAGGCAAAATTAAGCGGGAGCTTTTACCGCTGTCATCGCTGCTTTCTTGTAAATTTAGAAAACGTCTCCTCCTACGGCTATGACGAGATAAGGACGGTAAACGGTGAAAGACTTATTTTAGCGAAAAAGAAGTATCCCGACTTTGTGAAGGCATATTTAAGATACGCTAAAGGGGGCGGAATAGTAAATGTATAACGTGTTTTACGACGTTATGAGCTTTGTAATGCTTTTCGTACGATACGGGGCGAGTTCTTTCCTGTGCTTAAGCTACACAAGATATTTTCTGAAGGAAAAAAACGGGAAAAATGTTACCCTTATTGTCTGGAGCGTAATGTATGTTTTGGGTGCGGCGGTGATTTATTTTGCCTTTGATACGGTTAATGTATTCCAGAACATAATTTGCACTGCGGCGAAGATCGCGTTTCTGCTGATACTTCAGCGGCTTCTTTTTCATAAGGGCGGCGCGATAAACCTTTTTATCGTATTCAGCTTTCTGGCGGGACGGGATCTTACGGTTTCCGTTATAGCGGTGCTGACTTATCAGCTTATGGGCGATATGTCCATGGGAATACTCAACAGTTTAGCCGAAAGCGCCGACAGCGGTTACGAAGCGTTTCTGATTGAACACGGGCAGACGCTGCTTTTTACATTGGACATAATTATAACGATTGCCGCCGTGGCTGGATATACGGCTATTCTCGGATTTTATCTCAAAATAATAAAAAAAAGCTTCAAGAAAAAGGAACATAGGCTTCAGCGCAGGGAAAGCGTTTTTCTTATGCTTCCTCTTGTGGCTTCCCTTTGTATAGCAATCACGGTAAGAATGATGGAGTTCAGCGAAACGGGGGAGCCGTACTGGGATATTTTTGAGCTTGTGCCTGTTGCGAAGCTGTTTATACCCATTACAGACATTTTGCTTTTGGGCACCAACATAGCCGCGGTGATACTGTTTCAGAGCATGTTGGAATACAACGATGAAAAAAACAAGCGCGACCTTCTGGAGAGTCAGATATCACAAATGCGCGGGGAAATAGCGGAAATACAGGATATTTATTCGGATATACGGGGACTCAGGCACGATATGAAAAATCATATCGAAAATATTTCCCTTTACGTAAAACGAACGGGCGCCGAGGACGATCGTCTCTCAGAATATATAGGCAGCATGAGCAAAACAGTGGACAGGCTGGACTTTTCCTTTAACACGGGAAATCCCATTTGCGACGTAATTATACACCGTAAAAAGGGCGAAGCCGAGAAAAAGGGAATAAGCTTTAAATCGGATTTTACCTTTCCCGAAACGGATAAGCTTGATTCTTACGACGTGGGGGTGATTCTCGGAAACTCGCTGGAAAACGCGGTTGAAGCCTGCGCAAAAGTAAAGGAGCCTTATATTTTCCTGCGTTCTTACGTTAAAGGGAGCCTGTTTTTTATCGAAACGGAAAATAATTTTTCAGGGTCGCTTAATCTTTGCGAAAAAAGCGGGCTTCCTTTTACCACCAAAGAAGAATCATCGCACGGCTTCGGTTTGTCCAATATAGAGAGGACTGCTAAGAAGTATATGGGCGATATTGACGTTTCCGCTGAAGAAAAGTGCGGAAAAAGCGTATTCGTCCTTACAGTTATGCTTCATATGTGACAAAAACAAATTTCGCGCCCAAAAAAGCACCGTTCGCGCCATAACGCTAAAGTTTAACTTTTTTCTGCCGAATAAATATACAGATGAAACGGCTGACCCCTTTGCCGATTTCATCAGGCGTACACCATAGCCGGTATTTTCCGCAACGCCGCTGCTTTCGGCTACGGACGGAAAAGTCCATGCCGAAGTTTGCGGCGATAAAAAATACCGAAAATTTTATTATTAAGAAGGTAATAAACAAATAAAATGAGTTTTAATCATATAAATACAACAAATAAAAAAGAAAAGACCGATATTTGCCGCTCCGAAAAAAGCTATTCCGCTTACGGTCATAAAGCGGGCGATTTTTCCGAAATATTGAAGGAAGCGAGAAGAGCAACGAACGATCCGAATCAGGAACGGGAATTTGTTAAAAAAACGGAATCGGATTCGGAACAAGAATCCGAATGGGAACAAAAACAACTTAAAATATCCGGGCCCACCGAAGCGGAAAAGCGTCAGGTCGCGGCGGAACAGGCGGCAAAGCGCAGGCGTCTGGCAAAATATATGATGTTCTTAGAGGAAACCTCCATCAAACGTGCCGAGGAGGAAATGGAGATGATTGCCAAACGCAGCAAAAAGGACTTAAGGAATACCCGTTACAGAGCCAAGTCGGCGTATTTCCCTGTTTCCTATGCGGGCTGCGCTGCGGATATCGGCGAAGATTAGTCACAATATAACAGTTTTGTCAAGCTAATTACTTGACCCAATAAAAACATTGCGAAAGGAAGTACATATTATGCAGATCACGGGAATCCAGACACAGGGCAATAACAACATGGGAGTAAACAAACAGCAGAGCGAGGACAGCGTTATCAAAAACGCCCAGAGCCAAATTGAAGAGCTGAGAAAACAGCTCCAGCAGCTTGCCGAAAACAAGGATATGGACCCCAAAGCCAAAACCGAGAAAAAGCAGCAGCTTCAGCAGCAAATTGCCGATCTTAACGCTCAGATAAGACAAAGACAGGCGGAGCTACGCAAGGAGAAACAATCTCCTAAGGAATCCGCCCAAAAAGCCGCTGAGAAGGAAGCGGCAAGTGATGCCGCAAAAAAGGCGGATGGTTTTGATACGGGATTTTCAAAGGCAACAGCGGGCGCGATTATTTCCGCTTCCAACTCCCTTGACTTTGCCGATTCCATGAACGAAGTCAGCGTGAAGCTGAACGGAAGAGCAAGAGAGCTTTCGGCAGAGATTGAAACCGACGCCAAAAGAGGCGCGGATACTACGGCAAAACAGGCGGAGCTTGATAAAGTCAACAATGGCGTGAAAAATTCAAAAGCCGCAGCCGCCGATGCTCTGAACGAAGCGGACGGAAAGCTTAAAAACGCTGCCGAAACTGACGAAACGCTTGGAGAAATCAAGGAAAAAGACGAAAACAACGGGGAAGAAGAGGATATCAGAACCGACGGAATGTACGATAAGAACGGAAACAGGATTGAGGAAAAGGACGAAAGCGCCGAAAGAGAATATGAGGATAAGGCATAATGACTGTAGATTAGTATAATTACGTTTAAAACTGTGAATGTTGCGTTACTTTAAAAGGTAAGTTTTCTTGAAAGGAGCCAACTATAAAAAAGTCAATAGGAAAATGGAAAAAAGTTAAAAAAATT
>CAJUFF010000102.1:0-6042 GCA_910585505.1 uncultured Ruminiclostridium sp.
ACAGCCGCCGCTGCCGAAATGAAAAATCTTAACGTGTGCTGTCCGTATATTTTGGAGTTTCGTATGCCTATTGCTTTCATAAGCGCGATCTCCGACTGTTCCTTTGCGATAAAGGAACGCTCCATAAGCACGGTGATAAGCGCTGCTAAAATTACTGTAAGAACGATGGACATTTTTTTCACCGCGTCTATGGCGCCGCCCACTCCTGTGGTGTCGCTTACGGTCTCGCCCGCTGTTTTAACGCTTGAAAATTCAGGGTAAAGCTCCTTGATTTTTTCTATTCTGCGTAATACTTCCTTGTCGTCGGGGTCGTCGGTAAATTTTATCTGCGTGCCGGTGGAGCCGCTTGACGTCATATAGTTTATATCGCAATCGTTATGAACCCTTACGGAAATGCCCTGATTTACCATTGACTGATACAGAGCGGTTATGATATACTCCGCCGTTTCGCCGGTAGTGTAGTGCACGGTAACGGTATCGCCTATTTTCGCACCCAGCTCTTTTGCCAAAAGGGTCGTTATTGCAATTTCATCGCTGCTTTGCGGAGGAGTGCCCTCTGAATAATCGTACATATCCGGTGTTGTTCCCGTGCCCTGAAGCATGGCTGTCTTGCTTTCACATTCGCCGTATTTTATCATCGAATAAATATAATATTCCGTCATACATTCAGCGGGCATACCGTTTTCCGCAAGGGTCTGTTCCATATCCTCAAGATAAATTTTGACCTTTTCGTGTCCGTCCTCGGTCAAGAATTTCATAGCCTCGTCGCCGATGTCCGTGACGATGTGGCAGTCCGCCTGACCGAAATATTTCAGCAGCTTTCCGCTTTTAAGAGACGACGTGGCGTTGGAAAGTATTATCAGCAGCGACGTACACAGAAAGAATGTAAGAATAATGACGGCGTAGCGTTTGGGGCTGCTTACAATATCGTTTGCGGCAAGGAAAGCCGTCGTACTCAGCTTTGACCTTCCAAGGCGCATAACGCTCTTTTTGCGGAAGCGTTCCCCCGTCTGTCCGTTTCTTACAGCGTCGATAGGGGACATTTTGCTCACCCTGCCCGTGCAGCCCAGACAGAACAGGAGGATCACAGCCGCTGTCAGAATCGCGCAGATAATGTTGACAAAAACGGTATTTCGGACGCTTATAATTATCGAATTGATTGACAGGCTCATAAGCATTTTGCCGAACGGATAGCTGAACACCAGACCGATCGCCGCTCCGACAACGGAAATAGCCAAGTATTTTGTAAGGTACAGTC
The DNA here is from genome assembly GCA_910585505.1 of uncultured Ruminiclostridium sp. Taxonomy (GTDB): domain Bacteria; phylum Bacillota; class Clostridia; order Oscillospirales; family Ruminococcaceae; genus Ruminiclostridium_E. The sequence goes on from CAJUFF010000102.1 coordinate 1,259, forward strand.
CCCGAATTTTAATGTTCCGTATGCCTATTGCTTTCATAACGCCTATCTCGCGGAACTCCTCGGAGAGGGTAAAGGTTATGGTGAACCGCAGCACCGCAAAGGATACGATTATAAGAATAATGCTCACCACAAGAATAAGACCCGTGATTATCATATCAAAAATATAAGCTTTATTCAGTGTTTCAGTCCCGGCAGAAAAGGTAAAATCGTCGGATATATCCGCTATCTGTGATAGGGTCTTGTCAAGGTCGGCGGTGTGTATGTATAAGAATTTCTCGCCGTACGTATTTTTTATCGTCTCGTCGGACATATATTCGTCAAAGTCCTCGCCGCTGATAATAAACCTTTTAATGCCTATCAATTCCGTGCCGCAGACAGCGTCCTTGAAGCCGCCCGCAAAGGTAAATTCACGGCTTACGCCCTCTATTGTGACAGTGATCTTGTCGCCTGCTTTAAGTCCCATGTTATTCTCCGTGTAACGGACAGCGTAGATCATTCCTTTCGGTACGGTTTCAAGAATACTTCCGTCGTCGAGAAAATAATTTATCCCCATATCTCTGTCGCTCTGTAACACCAATACCTGATTGATATTGGAATCGTTGAGCGATCCGCCCTCCCGCGTAATATTGGATCGGGACATACGAACGGCCTCCTCAATGCGGAACTCGTCTATCGCGGAGGCGTTTTCAAGCGTTCCGTTAATGTCCTTGTCGATGGATCTGTTTTCGCTCATCGCCCAGTAATCGGGCACGTCCGCCATTTCAAAATAGCTGTCCAGCGCGGTCGTCGCGGTGATAATGTTGCTCACGCCCGAGGACATGAACATAGTCGCGAGTATTATAAATACCAGCAGAATAATGTTCATCGTCCTCTTGCGTTTAAGGTCTTTTTTCAGTATCCTCAGAAACATAGCGTATACCTCTTTTCCGGCGTTTGTTTTTCTCTATGTTCCTATTATAGCATATAAATTCTTAACAAGTCTTTAACTTTTGACGGAATACAAAAAATTATTATACAATTGCCAAAACTAAATAAACGGATAATGCGGCTTAAACTGTCAATATAACTTTAAATGAATATAATTATGTATATTTAGAGATAAGCAATTCAAAAATTGAGCCGCCTTAAACAAAGAAAAGGCGCATGAATAGTTGAGGCGGCGAATTGCCGACTCAGCTTTTTATTTCCGAATCTCCACATAGTACTGTTCAAAAGAGATATCACCCGCCAAGGCTTTGTCCCGAATATCCGAGGCGAATCGTGACCACTTCTCGAACTCCGCAACCGTCATTTTCTTTTTCATATAGCGAGCATAATGTGCTTTATAAGCGCGGTTGTATGTTTGCCAAATCGGATCGTTCTTGCATTTTTCGGCGTAACGGTGTTTAGAACCAATGTCCCGGCAGGTCTTGTCCAACTCGTCGGCAAGCAGGTTGTCGCAGTATGTATAATACCAACCGCCGCGAATCAAGAAGTACTTCCCGCAGTTTTTGCAGCGATTGGGAAGATAGTTCTGAGCTATACCGCGGAAGAAATCATAGTATAAAAAAGAGCCTAAATCGGTGAACTTTATCTCCTCACAGAGAATAGAATTGCCACTCTCATCAAGTATGGATTTGTATCCGAACGATTGCATTCTGCACTTTATTCGTTCAAAATTCAGTCCTTTGGAGCGATTATATTCCGTGAAGTAACGTGCCGTCTCGTCGGAGGTGGGGAATGCCTCATTTCGGTTAAGCCAATCACAGATAAACGGCTTATAAGTCTGATGAACTTGAAGATATGCGGTCAAGAAGTCAATGTATATATCGAAAAAAGAATCAATACTACTGTTCAATTCGCGCAGATCATCGGCAACATCTTCGTCTGCCAAGTCGTCTTTTTTGAGTGGTCGAAGATCAAATCTGTTCAGCCGAAGGAAATAATTCCCGATATCGTCTTTCTCGCCGTAGCCGTATTCGTTTGTGAAATCCTCATCAACACGACCAAGCGCATAGTCCATAGAATCAAGCCCGTCCTCGAAAAAGCGGTCGTAGCCGTTCAGGATATCGTCTAACTTTATAACGGAGTAGCCCAACGTTCTATCAAACGGCGGCAGCGAAAAAATAATTCGATCGATATCTTCAAGCACACTCATAGCAGCGTAAACATTGTCGTTATATCTCGAAAAAATATAGTGATCCATATATGGAGAGATGGTCAGACTGAGTTTAAAACTCTTAAGTTTGCCTACAAAATCCGAGTCCAAAATATATTTTACGCGCCTGTCATTCAAATAAGCGATGAGAATTTCGTTGGAACTGTATTTGAATTTTTCGTTTATATAAACGTCATTGTCCCAAAAGTAAGCCTTGAAATTGAACACGAGAACCTCCGAAAAATTTTTTTAAAAAATAGATAATGAGATAACAAAAATAGAGAACTACGTTTAATTATAACATATCTATTGAAATTTTGCAAGAGGTGTGCTAAAATAAAGCAGACGGTCAAAAGCGGTTAAAAAATACCAATCTGCTCTTGACCGTCATAAAAATTTTATCGGAGGTCAGAAATTTGAAAGAAGCATTATACACAAGCTATGAGGAGCTGCCGCTGTTCTTAAATGCGGAAACGCTCGCCAAGCTGCTCGGGGTTTCCGTATCAAGCAGCTATGAATTGATGTATGAAAAGGACTTTCCTGCAATAAGAATAGGTTCTCAGTTGGTCGTTCCCAAAGAGAAATTACAGCATTGGATAGATGAAAAAATGGGAAAGTGAGGATAATATTTGAGCAAGAAATATTCAAAACGCGATCCGATCAAGGATTACTTTCCACTGCCTAATGAGATATTCTGCCTTGGGCTTTCCTACGGGGAAATAGCAGTATACTCATATTTGCTCTATCGTGAGAACAGGAAAACGTTCCAATGCTACCCAAGCTATAGGAGCATTGGCAAAGCACTTAGAATGTCCCGAAACACGGTCAGCAAATATGTTCAATTACTCGTTGATAAGGAGCTTATATCCACAGAACCGACCAGCATTTTCACTAAAGACAACAAGAAACTCAACGGAAATCTACTATACACGATACTCCCGATTGAGCAAGCCAAGCAGTATTTTTACAAGCGTCAACTTGAAGATTTTGACCGAGCAATTGCAGAGGACAAGCATAGGAAACGACTTGAGAAACTCAATCTGAAACCCAATAAGCAAGCTGTTTGACGGACTGTAGGGGCAAAAAAAGGCAGATATTATTTGAAAGCAGGACAAAGCGAGGGGTCGGCAAGCCGCCCCCTCACAGATCACATCGGACGGCAGAGCCGACCGTTTAAGGATATTATCGAAAAAAGAAAATCAGAAAAAGAGCAGTCTCAAAATAAAGACAAAAAACCGCTGGACTTTTCGGATTTTTTGTGGTATGATGTGTGGTTACAAGGGAGGTGCTGTTATGGCAAAACGCAGACCATCAGGCGATGGAATGGTTCGCAAGCGTGACGATGGAAGATGGGAAGGTCGAATTGTTGTTGGGCATAAGAATAACGGAGAGCCGATATACAAATATGTTCTCGCAAAAAATCAAGCAGAATTAACGCAGAAGTTGCATGACATGATAGAAAAATATCGCGACACAGATCTCCGCGAGGACTGCAATATGCTTTTAAACGAATGGCTCGAAAAATGGATAAATGAATATATAACTTGCTATGTTCGCCCCAACACACTGTTTAGCTACACCGCGATGATAAACAATCAGATAAATCCTTATTTAGGAAATCGTCCGCTATCAGCTTTAACAACACAGGAAATACAGAAGTTCTATAATACTATCAAGAAAAACGGTCGAGTAAAATCCGACCAAAAGCATGGAACAGGACTCGCAGACAGCATGGTCAGAAAAGTACATTTGATGCTGCACGAAGCACTTGACATGGCTGTAAAGCAGCGATTGCTTGTGAGTAATCCGACAAACGGAACCACGCTTCCGAAAAATAATTACGCTCCAAAGCAAATTCTGAATGATAAGCAGCTCAATAGATTTATTGAAGCCATAAAAACCGATAAGCGATGGTGCGATTTTTTCTACACCGAGATCACCACAGGACTTCGTAAGGGTGAGATATGCGGATTAAGATGGGAAGATTTTGACGAAAACCGCGGCACATTAAAAATAAAACGCAGTATCGGAAAAACCATAAACGGCGTTATGCTTATCGGAGAAACCAAAACCGAAACAGGTTCGCGAGAAATTCTACTGCCGCCAAGCACTGCGGAACTTCTCTGGCAACGAAAGGTAAATTCGTGCAGCGAATGGATATTCCCTAACCTACGCGATATGGAAAAACCAATGAATCCGCAATGTGCATATGGAAGATTAAAAACAATATTAAAGCAAGCCGGTCTCCCATCAATACGCTTTCACGATCTACGACATACATTTGCAACTCACGCAATAGCGGGCGGAGTTGACGCAAAGACATTATCCGGAATTCTCGGTCATGCAAACGCGAGTTTTACTTTAGATAATTATACCCACGTTACCACCGACATGCAGAAAAGCGCGGCGAGGATCGTGGGTAATTTTATGGATGAAATTATAGGAGGCGTTGAGAATGGCTAAGCGGAGAAAACAAGGCGAGGGAACACTTCGACTTAGGAGAGACGGACGATGGGAAGGTCGTGTCGTTGTCGGGTATGATAACAAGGGCTTGCCTATAACCAAAAATGTTACAGCAAAAACAAAGGAAGAATGTGCCATCAAACTTGAAAAGCTTAGAGAGCAGCACGGGAAGCCAACCGAGAAA
>CAJUFF010000102.1:6052-10083 GCA_910585505.1 uncultured Ruminiclostridium sp.
AGAAAATAAATTCTGAAATGTCGTTTGGCGAGTGGATAGACTTCTGGTATCAAACATACTGTAAGCACACAATTCGCATAACAACTCAGTTGGAATATGAGAACAGAATATATCAACATATAATTCCGGCAATCGGAAATATTCAATTGAACCAATTAACACAATCCTTTTTGCAGCAATTCTATGCAAGGGAAAAATCCAGTGGTCGGAAAATAAGAATTGAAACATATGGCGCAGGATTATCCGACAGAGTAATTCGGGCAATACATGCCAACTGCCGCTCCGCCCTTGAAAAGGCAGTTCAGGAGGGCTTGATAAAAACAAATCCTGCTATCGGCTGTAAGCTGCCACCCAAGAAGTCAAGAGAAATGAAAGTGCTTACACAAATCGAGGTTATACGATTCCTCAACCGAGCAAAAGAAGAAGATTACTACGAATTATTTCTGCTGGAGCTTGCAACGGGGATGCGCCGTGGAGAAATACTCGCATTAAAATGGAGCGACCTAAATTTTAAAACGGGAGAGCTGCGGATAGAGCGACAAGTGAATGTAATTCACGGAGAGCCGATTATATCCGAACCTAAAACCAAATCATCAATACGAACTGCGATACTTCCAAAAGCACTTTTAAAAATATTGTCGGAATACAGAAAAAACGTTGATTCGGAATGGATATTTCCATCGCCGCTTGACAATACAAAACCACGAAATCCTCCAGCCATCCGCAAACGACTACAACTTATACTGGAACGAGCAGGTTGCCCAAAGGTAAGATTTCACGATCTCAGGCATACCTTCGCGACAATGGCTCTTGAAAACGGTATGGATATTAAATCGCTCTCGGCTATGCTTGGACACATTTCCTCGGAAACCACGATAGATATTTACAGCCATATCACAGATACTATGAGGCAACAGGCAGCGGTAAAAATAGATCGCCAAATAAGCGGCACAGAAGCCGAGATTTCGCAGGTTGAGAAACAGGAAAGGACTAATACCACCCCACCAAATTTCGAGCCGTACAAGCCCAAATGTCGCAAATGTGGCACGGGCTGTGTTACGATGATAAACGACCACCTGTACGAGGGAAGATACACGCCAACCAACGCTTATGGAAAACGAGAAGCACATAATATCTATGCTAAAACACGAGAGGAATGCGAGGAAAAATTAGCGGCAATGATTGCAAGGGTCAAGACTGAAATTAAGGCAGAGAAAAAGCGACTGAAAGCAATGGAAGAATCGTCGCCAACCATGTTCAAAAATTGAGCCGCATAAAACAAAGAATACGGCAAAAAGAAAATACCCCTTGAAATTACCATTTTAAGGGGTATTTCGTGTAAGTGGTCAAATATGTGGTCATCAAGCGTTTTGCGGCAGTTTTTATCTTGGTAAAAGGACGGTGACAGTGTAGAGTAAAAGGGTGTTTGCAGAATTGGGTTATGCGATATGCTCCTGCACACTTATGCTCCCGAAGAGAGCTGTAAAACTCCTCTCCGCCGCGAATGGCTTTTTATAGCCGTTTCCGCTCTACAGCAAATCCTCTTTGGCGGTCTTGTATCCGTTGTTTCCGTGTGCTCCGGAGCTGTCTATGGTCAGGTATGTGGTCATTTTTCCGCGACCGCCAAAAAGTAACTGTTAAATTTAATGTAATTATAGCATAGAAAGGGAGCAAAAGTCAAGTCAAAATTTGAGCCGCTGTAAACAAAGAATACAACCGGTAAAAAAACACTGCAGCTATATCTTCAAAACCACATCGACGAAAAACTCAGTACCGCTGTTGTACACACGTGCCGAGCCGCCGTATTTTTCGGCGACGGCGGCGATAGAAGCAAGTCCCGTACCCTGTCCCCCGTGCTTGGTAGAGCGGTATGCGCCGTCACCACTTTTCAGAGCGTTTCCGTCAAAACCGTTGGTGGAGACCACATACAGACTGTTTCCGTGACGTATCTCTGTTGTCAGATTAAAATAACGTTTACCCTCGGGCAGCCCGATACAGGCTTGTATCGCGTTTTCCATAATATTTCCGAAAAGTGCCGCCATGTCCAATTCGGAAAACGTAAGGGGTTCTGGAAGCTCTATTTTCCATTCCGTTCTTATTCCATCGGCTTCCGCCAATTCATGATAATGCCCGAACAGCGCGTTTAGCGCGGTGTTTGCGCAGTAGCTCGGGGAGGCGCTTTTGTTAAGCCGCTGTTCATACTCGGAAAGGTGTGCCCGTACGCCGTCGATATCGTTCTTTTCGGCAAGCGCCGATAAAATATGAACAGACTGCCGGAAGTCGTGCCTTAACCTTTGTGATTGCTTCATATACTCCTGTAATTCTCGGTATTGGTGCGACTGCATTTCAAGCAGCTGCGAGCGCTTTTCAAGCTCCGTGCGCTCCAACAGTAGAATCGCTCCATGATAAAAAAACACATAGATTATTATAAGCACCGTCATCATTAGGAATTCAAACAGCGGAAACAAATAGTACATTCGTCCCACAAGAATATTTTCGTATGAAATAGGAGCAGCCAATATATTGAACAAAAAGAATATAAACGACAGTGCGCTGACTGAGTACCAGATTTTTGCCGAATCAAGTCTGTCCATCATTTTAGATGCGTACTTACAGGAGGGGTAAAAGGCAAGCAGCGCCATAAGGCAGGAAAGACCCAGCTGAAACAGCTGTGCTTCCGTCGAAAAATCGGCTGCGCCGGATGACGGGTGGAGGCGGGCGTCAAAAGCAATGGCAAGCTGCGCGGGAAAACTCTGCGCCGCGCAGACCCCCACATAAACGGCAAGCGCTCTCGGAAAATCGGCCGTTAACGTAAGGCGGTACAGAAAAAAAGATATTATAATAAAAGGAACAAGTATTATGTTTGCGTCGATTTTCAGCGACGACGTCGCCAGCGAGCCTAAGACCGCAAACGGAATTATAACGCATGCGCAAAGAGCTGCCGTTTTCTGCAAAGAGTATTTCATATGATTTTTTACGGGATAGTAACAGGAGAGCACCGTGGGGATCAGAATAAAAAACTGCGGAAGCTCGGAAAGCCAATCAAGTATATTTACTGTCATACGCTCACCCCTTTCCGCTTCTTTGAACGCCACGTATTTTGGCGAAATTGTAGTCCCGCGCCGCCTGTTCGATTTTAAGTCGGTCGCGTATCCGTATGGGAAGCCGCGCACTGTTTTCGAGTATGCAGCAGTTGTTTTCAAAATCGATAATATAATCGGCGTTTACGGTAATTCCCTTGTTTATGGGAATAAACCGCGCGTCTCCGTTGGTTTGCTCCATAAACTGCGGCATGGTCATGCGGCTGCGCAGCTCCGTGCCGTTCGCAATCGCAATATCAAGATAGTGCGCGTCGGACATGACCGAAACGATATTTTCAAACGGCACGCGGACAGTTCGTCTTTCACTATAAATCTCGATATAATTATGCTTTGGCAGCAGAGCAAGCGCGTCCCTCAAAACGTTCCCAACGCGCTCCGGCGTAAAAGGCTTGATGATGTACTCGAACGCGTGGCAGGAGAACGCTTCCGGCATACGCTCTCCGCAGGAGGTCAGGAAGATCAGCAGACAAGCACCGTTGTTTTCGCGGAGCTTTTTCGCCGCCGAAACACCGTCCATTCCGTTCATGAAAATATCCATAAAAACAATATCGTATTCGCGTTCATTGAGAGAGCCGAGAAAGCTCTCCCCGTCCGAAAAAGCGTATATTTCCGCCTCCGCGCCGTTTTTTTCAAAAAATCCACGGCAGATATCATCTATCTTGTCCGCATATAGCTTCTCGTCATCTACCAACGCTATTTTCATACGCTCACCGCCTTTTCTCTATTATAGCATACTTTTTCGGATTTTTCAAATCACAAAAATAATGACGGCTTGACGTTCTTGCCTAAAATTTGACGTTTATGCCAAAAATATTGCGTATACCTGCCACATAATGTATAATGTAAAATACTGCTATTTTATATTTGCAAGGAGAATAGCGTGAAAGACAAAAACCAAACACAACCCAAAGGCATAACAAAAAGGCCCTG
>CAJUFF010000103.1:0-7167 GCA_910585505.1 uncultured Ruminiclostridium sp.
TGAAAGATTGAAAAGACGTAATTGTGGGTGTATAATTAGAGTTAAGGGGCGTTTTTGTAAAAACGGTTCCCTCGATTGCGTAAAATTTTCATTTTACGCAATCATGTGTATTTTTAATTCCCTTATGGAAAAACCGTATTGAAAAACGGATCCTTTATAACTTTATCTTGCCGATACCATTCTTTTATTTGCCAGTCAACGCCGTTCGGACAGAAGCTGCGGCAGTATTTTTTTACAGCGTTGCCTTTCATGTAGTAACAGATCGGGCAAGCTCGGCAGCCAACGTAAAAATCGGCACACATGGCACAAAGGCATTTTGCACAATTTTCAAAAATATGGCTGTATTCCGCTAATGCGTATAAATTACTCATCTTTTTTGTGTCTCCTATCTGAAAGCATTTCAATTACTTTTTTAACATCGTTTTTAAGCTCCGGATGTTCTTTGCAAAAATTATCTACTAACATTCGCTGATTTAAAGTAAGTTCGGATTTTCTATGTACTATATCGTTCAAAAGCTCTTCAACTCCGTAACACATTAAGAATACCATTATGCTGTTGCCTGCCTGACCCAAAACATAGCTGCATACACGGTCTAAGTTATAATCTATTTCTTTCTTTGTAAAAAGCTTTACAGCTTCGGCATGATTAAGAAAGTTATCCCACCAGCCAATAACGGAACAGCGTTCGCGGCGTGAATGGTCGAGCCGGATAAACCGGAGGTAATTTCTTAAACATCCCGCATATAATAAACCAATACTTTTGCCGGCAAGACACTGTGTTATAAATTCCAAGGCGCGGTCACGTTTGAAAACAATTTCGGCTCTTATCCAATGATAGTCCAATCCGCCGCGCTCCTGCGCCTTGTCGTAAATCCTAAGCTTTATATCGGATTGATTGCTGCCAAACTGAATAGTAAGCGCGTGTGTCATCGGCTCATCGTTGCCGTTTATTGTAAAGCTGTCAATAAACTGACCGCCTGACCATTTGGACACAAAACGATGATGAAGCGTATACTTTGCTATTTTCTGTATATCAAGCAGACCTTTTCCTCCCTCTTTGTCAATGTCATCATAGGCAATATCAAGGCGGGTTATATTAAATTCGCCTGCTTTAACATCTTCAAAAAGCTGTATGAATGTTTTGGTTGAAGCCGTTTCAAACTGGCGGCAGCCCTTGCCGGACATTTCAAGCAATACGGAAGGCTTTTCGGAATCGTTTCCGGTCTGATTGTAATGTATCGAAATGCCGCCAAAGTAAAGGCGGTCGGCATAGCCGTAAAATCCGTGTATGTGCATAAAGCTTTTTTCATCCAAGCCTAAATACTCTATCAATCCGGCAGGATCATATATTTGAGTAGAGGCTGAAAACCAATCAACCAAAATACAATTATTGTCCAATTTTTTATATCTCCCGTAAATACCTTTATAGTGCGTGTTTGAAACGTATTTGACTGGTGTTAGTACCCACCTGTTAGCATAGGTGGGTACACCGCTTTCAGCAGCCTGTTTTTAAATTTTTTTGCGTTCGGGTTTTACCCTTTAATAATATGTCACGTATAATATTAAACCTCATTATTTATTTGAATTTCTTTCCGCTTTCTTAGCGTCTTTAATACGCTTTTTCTTGCGAATTCCGTAAGCAATATACGCAATAAGGATAAAGGCGGATATTACATTTAGAACAATCCATAACGGACTCATTGTGCAGCCTCCTTTCCGCAATTGATTTCGACCGCCGCCGAGCTAAAGCTTCCGGCGGCGGTCGGAAACTTCAATTGCAATATTCTGATGGGCGGGTTCCTGCTTGAATGGCGAAGCGGTATAACCGCCGTTGGCTTGCCGGAGAATTTTCTGCCATGTATCGTAGGAGCTGCGGAGTTCTTCGTCATGGACAAAGAAATAGGTGCCGAGCTTCCGTGTTTTCAGGCGGTCAATTTTGCCGTCATCATCTACAGAAGGTTTTCGTTTTCTGACGAAGGTTAGACAGCCTGCAAAGGTTATAGGCTCATAAAGAAAATTGATTTGCTCCCGAAGCGGCTTGGCCATTCTCTGAAACCTCTGACTTGTGCCCATTATAATTTTGTGCTGCTTCCGCTGCTGGCAAATTTCCTGTATCATTTCCGGCGGAAAGTCCTTGCTTTCATTGGTGCTGAACCAGTTTTGAATCTCGTCAAGGGCTATTATAATTCCATGTTTGCCGTTTTCCGTGAAAACTATGTCTTTCCAGTCCTTGACAAGACCGTCGGAAAATTCACAGTCGAAATTTGATAATATTTTTACTTTGGGATACTTTTGCTTAAGCTCGCGCAGTCTTGCAGCCAATGCCACGGTTTTACCGCTTCCCTGTTCTCCGCAATAACAGTGGAAGCCGTTATGGGGGAATTCGTCAGGATCCCGGTTGAGTATATCACGTGCCAGAGCTTCCGGGAAATCTTTCAGCAGTCTTTTAAGTATGCCGCGGCGAATATATGTACTCGGTGTATCAGATTTTTTTATCTTTTTATGCTCGTGTATTGATATGTAGATAAATTGAATTACGAAGCTTAAAAAGACAGAAGCAAGAAATACAAGAATAAGTATAGGGATAAGGTTAAAGACTGAATTTATTATATTCATAGATTATACTCCTATTTTTTAAAAGAAAAAGGTAAGAAACTTTTAACAAAAGATAAAGCACCGTTTAATGCTCTGACAGAAATCATAATAAACCAATAACCAAGAACGAATGTTATTATAGGCATATATAGTCGTAATGGAAGAATATAACCTGCAAAACGTGTCAAGCTGTCTAAGGCAAGATATATTTCATCAGGTATAGCAAAATAGAGGGACTGAATCGAGGTTATAATATTATCAAAATTTGTCCTGAATCCGTAAAAAAAACCGCCGAAAATATCTTGAAACCAATTGTATATAGTTGATATAATATTTTGAATAAACAAAGTTATTTTTTCAAACATATAAACCTCACATTGAAGCAAAAGGACCGGAACCGTATAAAGTAGGCAATCGCCTGATAAGGCGCATTACAAAAAAACCGTATATAATAACAGCTAAAATATACCGTATGAGGTCAATAACCTTTATTTCAACTGCAAATATAGATTTATCCACCATATTTTCATTAGTAAGTTTTGTTTCAAGAATAGAGAAATCAAAAGGATTATAAACCTCTTTTACTCCGTCACCGTTTGAATCCCAGTAAAAGCTAAAATTGGGCGGCTCTAAAACATCATCATAATTAAAAAGATTGTTTATTAGCTTTTTACATTGCTCATATAAGGGAAACTGTTCGGTATAGTGTTCTATAATATCGCCGGGAGTATAGTCAAAACTGACTTTAGGAGCTGTCATTCCATCAAAAAGTGTATCTTTAAATGCGGTAATAAAATCAGATAATGAATCTGTAATCGACTTGATATTTGCACCTATACTTTCAATATCGAGCGAATTTATATAGTCATTAAGCCCCTGAAGCTGACCAAGAACATCGCCGAGTATTGCTTCCCTGTCCTCGTCTCCTTGTTTTAACCCGTCCAAAGTCGTTTCAAGCTGCTGAATGTATTCGCCTAAGCCCTCGATGTTTAAGCCTTTGAGGTATTCAAGAATCGCTTTAAGCTGTTCGGTCGAAGCTGCTATATTTTCATTGGTTATGTCTCCCTGCTCAAGCAGCTTGTCAAATTCGGATAACAGGCTTTCTATACTATGGGTAACTCCGTCCAGACCCTCAAGGTAGATTTGTCCGTTTTCTATTACCAAATTGGATTGCTCCAACATTTCCTCGTATGTAATTCCCTGCTGTTTGGATAATGCGTAGATTGCTTTTTCTATATCAGATAGATCTGAATAGGTTGTATTTGTGCCGCCTTGTACCGGATTTTCCGTGCCGGTTAGCATTTTCGCGGCGGTTTCCAGTGTAACATCGGAAGGATTTCCGATAAAATAGCCTACTGACGCAATATCTAAGGATAAAATATTGTTGGCTTCCATTAAAGAACCGTCAAGGTTACATTTAAATTTAAAAGTTGCTTCGTCATTTGTAAAATTTGTAGAATTAACAGAAGTATGCTCCAGTTTATCGGAAAATAAAACAGGATAAGAAGTTAATTTCGGATAGCTAACTATAAATTGATTACGATCAAGTCGTTTAAGGATATCTACGGTAGATAAATAAAACGCACAACATAAAATGCCATTTTTTTCGTAAAATTGAAAAGCCCTGTACGAGTCTTTACCCTCACGAACAGATATAGAATATTCAGACGTATAATTTGACACGCTTAATCTAACATAAGGAGAAGTTCCACTTTTATAACTAAAAAAAACGTGAGAATCCATAGAGTAAATTATATTATCAGTCGTTATTATAAAAGGCTTATAATAAGCGTAAATATTTCCCTTGTGTTCAATCTTTATGTCGGTTAAATCATTGACAATTTTATATTCCAATCCCAAATAATCAAACACTTCAACGGTAGATTCGGCGTAGGTAGTGGTTACCTTCTGTGGCTTGCCGTTTACGGTGGTTATTCCCATGGTTATACCTGCGGCAGCTCCTGAACCGATAACATCTTTAACGCCGCTTGAAACACAGTCGGAATAAGCTTCGGAAGATAAAGAAGATGATGTATCGGTTGATGATATTTCGTTGTTTTTAACTTTATTGTTATATTGGGCAACAGCAGCGTCAACAACAGCGTCCATTTGCTGATTATCTGATAAAGGGTGATAGGAAAATAAACCCTCTTCATCTTTGGTAAAGGAATCGGCAAAATAATTGGATTCAACAAATTCGCTCAATTCTTTAATGACTTCAACGGTAAGGCATGATGCAATACCTGTCGCAATGGCGGCTATAATGTAAAGACCTGCGTCAAGTGCTACGGCTGCACCCACTCCGGCAGCCTCCACTTTTTTATATGAAGAAAAAAACAGCGCGGTGGCACTGATAACCAGTGTCAAAGCTACTGTTTTAACAAATGCTTTCATTTTATCACCCCCACATTTTTAAGATATATCCATAAAAGGAGCCGCGCCGATAACGATACCGGCATAAGAACCATTCACACGTGAATCGGCGGAACAGGAGCAGAGAACGGACAGGCATATAACTGATATTGCCGCGATAAGAAGTATTTTTGTTTTTTTCATTGTCATTTTTTCCTTTCATAATGCCGTTTTTTAAACCGACTAAACGGTAGCCGGCTTAAAAGGCGGCATTAACCGCCTTGGGGATTAGGCACCGTGAAGCAAACCAAACAAGAAACTAATGCCTTTGCGGAAAGCAAGAATACCTACAACTGTGGGGAGGCATACAGGCAAAAGTGCCGTCATTTGTGTGACAATGCCGTTAAGCATATCAGCGGTGACACTGTCGGCGATGGTGGGAATGGTAACTTGTGAACCCCCGCTTTCCGCCGCGCTTACTCCGGCAGACATGAGAGCGGAAGAAGCTGCTGCTGCCGAGGCAACGGCAGTTGTTTTCTTGTCGTTCAGCTTTTCAAGAACAAACAAAGCTTTTTCTTTAAATTTTGCGTTCATTTTTTCAGTCCTTTCATTTTAAATTATGTTAGTTTACACCTTGCAAGGTTTTGTATTATATGGCGGTGTTAAACTCCGCCGAATAACCATTTTGCCAATACTGTCCAAACAATCTTGAATCCTATAACGAGAATCGCCAAGCCCAATATGCAGTAAAGAGCGTATGAGATAGAAGCTTGTCCTTCGGTAACGGTATTAAGGGTATCGGATATATCGGACTGATTTTCTATTATGGTGTCGAGTTTGTCCATAAGCTCGGATTGAAAATCAGTTCCGGGGATTTCATCGGAAAATTGCTCGAGCATCTCGGAGATAATCTCTTCACTTTCCATTTATGCGCCCTTCTTTTCGGCGGCAGGTTCGGCAGGCGAATCAAGGGGATATATTTTATCAAGCTTGCCATTCTGATTGTATGAAAATTCATAATCACAGCCGACCATTGATTCCAAATCGTCAGAAGTAACCAAGCAGCCGAAAATACGCCTGATTCTGTCCGGTTCATTTTTTATTTTTTCGCTAATAACGGAAGAACCAAAACCGTAATTTTGCCCCTCTTCATAGTCGTTATTATATGAACAATGAAGGTGTAAGTTGTTGAAAGCAATTGATTTCTTTTTTCCTTCGGGGGTAAATTTGCCGCTTTTTAGCTCAAAACCTAAAATTGTAACTTTCATTTTTTCATTCCTTTCCGCCCTTATTTTTTAGGGTTCGGGCACTTCCCTTTTGTTTTTATGTTAAACCGCTTTTGCGGTTGGGTGCGGGCTTTGAGATAACCCGCAAGAAACTTTTTTAATAGAGGTAATCGTCTTCGGTTTCGAAGATGTCTATCTGTCCGGAAAGATCGCAGAAGGATTGGAGCATTGCTTCAAATTCTTGATCTATTTCAATTAATTCTCGTTCCCTTTCCTCAAGTTCCATCTCGGCATTTGCGATCCGAGCCGATTCAAGGTCAATTAAATCCTCAAGCATAAAATTCATTTTATTTTCCTTTCTGCCCTTTTTATTTGGTAGCGGAGGGCGGGCACGGCTCCTTAATCGTTATACTTTTTATCAAGTTCCCTTAACTCTTGATTGAAAAAATATCCAAGCATTTCAAGTGTAGGTATGCAGCTTTTATAACATTTAGGGGCGTTCTGGGCGTTTGGGTGTTCTGAATGCGTTTCTAAGTAATTATCAATAGCATAAATCAACGATAATATTTCTGCTCTAAATAATTCCACGTGTATGCTTTTTTGTTTGTTTTTTTCTTCCCATTCGGCTATTCTTTCTTCTACTGTTTTTTCCATTGCTTTTCCTTTCTGCCCTTGTTTTTTGGTAGCGGAGGGCGGGCATGGCTCCTTTTAGCCATATGTGGCTAAATAATATTATAAGCCATCTGTGGCTAAAATGCAAGCATAATTTAGCCATATATGATATAATTGTATGAGTAAACATAAAAAGGGGTGAAAAATTGTGGCATATTACCAAAGACTAAGAGATTTAAGAGAAGATAGCGACCTTACACAATCAGATGTGGCTAAAATACTAAATACATCTTATCAATATTACAGTAAATACGAAGCTGGATTAAGACCTATATCATTTGAAAGAGTTATAGAACTTGCGAAGTTTTATAATGTTTCAATA
>CAJUFF010000103.1:7177-10081 GCA_910585505.1 uncultured Ruminiclostridium sp.
CGCTCTTCCGATCTATAAACAAGGTGTTGGCTGTGTAAAACAAGTTAATGTCAAGCATAAATCAATGTCAAACAATGACGATAATAAATATAATTCTACACCTAATAATAACGGAAACAAATACAATATCATGCAAAACAATAGCAGCGGCATGAACAGCGTATCTATTAAAAATAAATAATTGTTTTGTTAAATATTATGTGTTGTGTTATGTTGTATTTTCTTGTGATGTATGCTGCAAATGCTTTGTGTTATATTATATTGGCTTTATTTTTATTTTATTTGTAAATAGTTGCTCGGATTCAATATTTAATCGATTTGTCATTGTGATTTTGTACTTCACTTTTTTTCTTTTTTTTGGTTAAATTGGATCTTTGCTTTAATTACCTTGTCGGTGTTTCAACGTCTGCCTTCTTCGCGCGTGACAAGGTCGGGGCGTTCCTCGTTCCCTTACGCTGGTTTTATCGTTTTGTTTTTTGCCCGTCCTTAGGTTGCTGAAGGTATGGCAAAATATGTCATATTCAAAAATGAAAGTTATTTTGATTTTTTAGTATTGACTTAAGGGGCTGTTAATGGTAAAATATTGGTATGAAATTGAAAGGACGGTGTTTTTATGTTAGATCAGAACGATCTTAAAGCTATCGCGGCTTTAATCAAAAATGAGGTTGAGCCTATTAAGCAAGATATCTCAGAATTGAAAATCAATGTTGCTAATATTGATTCAAGGCTTGATAAAATCGAAACAAGATTAGATAACATCGAGGAAGACATTGAAGTTATCAAGGAAGATACGGAAATTACAAGAGAGGTTACCAACAACATCGGCGAATGGGTTGACTTTTATTTCCATGAGGATAGACCCTACCCCATTGATAAAGAGGAAATCGAAAGACAAACCGATACTATGAGATTTGCTAAATAAAAAGTGTATTTGCTCAGGAAAATCAAAAAAATATAGCGTGTATTTTTGACATACACGCTTTTTTATTTATTTATATAGAGTATTGCTAATAAGGTGATGTTGGTGTAATTTGAAATGTGTTCTGCACACACCGCCTTTACTTCTTCCAATCTTCTGCTATAAAGTGGCTGTATCGCTTCGCGATAGGCAATACTTAAACCCCCAACCCCCTATGCGGGGGCTATTATGTTTTGTGAATTCCCTAAAACTGCTCTTCCACTTTCGGCTGCTTCCCTTCCCCGCTAAAGGCTGTTTGACAATATCGGTAACGAATGGTATAATTAAGCTGTCGTCTACAATTAAAAGTTTTACGCATAAACATTTTAAGTAAAAAGTTTATGCGTAAAAAAGTCGATTATATGCATTAAATTTTTAGGGTACAGTTTATGCTTTGAATTTTCATTTTACGCAATTAAGTGTATTCTTAATTCCCATACCAATTTTAATAAATTTATTTAATTAAGAAGGAGAACCTTATAAATGACCGATTCAAGTTTTAATACAAAATTTAATTATCGTTCTGATGCACCACAATATCTTATTGATTTTTTGGATCATATTTCTGTAATTAAAGGGCGGTCGGCTTTGACAGTAAAAAATTATTACTGTGATTTGCGGCTGTTTTTACGTTACATTAAAATAAAAAATGATCCATCCTTGTCAGAAAACGATTTTTCCGAAATTACCATAGTCGATACTCCGGAGACGTATGTAAAAAATGTTACATTGACTGATATTATGGCTTTTTTACATTTTACAATGGATGAGCGTCAGAATCATCAGAAGGCGCGTGCCCGCAAAGCGGTTTCTATTAGACAGTTTTTCAAGTACCTTACTGATAATAAAGGCTGGTTTGAGGTAAGTCCCGCCGCAAAGCTTGAGCTTCCCTCGCCCAAAAATGCGCTGCCTAAATATTTAACCATAGAGCAGGCTAATCAGCTTTTAGTCGAATGCTCGGATATCAATAACTGGATTGACGCGAGAGATTACTGTATGCTGACTTTTTTTCTTAACTGCGGAATGCGTTTATCCGAGTTAGTGGGTATTTCGGTTAATGATTATATCAGGTCAACCGATCCAAAAACTGATGTTACATACTCGTTTCTTAAAGTACTTGGCAAAGGCAATAAGGAACGAGTTATATATCTTAACAACGCCTGTGTATCGGCTTATGAAGTTTATATCAGCTTAAGGCCCAAAGTTCAGGGTGAAAAAGCACTTTTTTTGAGCAGCAGATACAAGCGAATTTCAAATAGGCGCGTTGAACAGATAATCGAGGAAAAATTGTTAAAATCCGGACTTGCCGGATATGGTTTTTCCGTACATAAGCTAAGGCATACCGCCGCTACACTTATGTATCAAAACGGCGTTGATGTTCGTATTTTAAAAGAAGTACTTGGACATGAAAATCTGAATACCACAGAAATTTATACTCATATTACAAATAATCAAATTAAACAGGCAATGGATTTAAACCCCTTGTCTAATATTGAAGCTCCTAAAAAAGATAATAAAAAGTAATTTATTAGAAAAAAGAGCCGACTGTCAAATCGGCTCTTTTTTAATATTTTAAATGAAATCCTCTAAAGCTTTAAAATAAACACCGTTTTTATCGGCGATACCACAGTATAGAGAATTTGTATCTTTTCCGATTTCAAAATAGTGTTTTATAACCGCTTTAGAGCTGTGGGGCATTTCAAGATCAAGTAATTTGTCAAAATCCACCCATTCAAGATTCCCTTCGTTGCTGCTTATTTCAATTTCACTGTCAATATTGGCAAAGTAATAATAGTTTTGACGAATCTCATTGCCCTTTCTTCTGAGCGTAATGTACCTCAGCGACATATCGTATATATTTTCCTCAGTTAAACCTGTTTCTTCAAACAGCTCTCGAAAGATCGGAAGAGCGTCGTGTAGGGAAAGAGTGTTCAGAGCCGTGTAGA
>CAJUFF010000104.1 GCA_910585505.1 uncultured Ruminiclostridium sp.
ACGCAGAATGTATTTCATTTGAAAAAACTCTTGAATTGATGAATAGATAAATTCCGGTTTATAGAACTGTTAAGTTGTTGCAGATTTTGCATAGAAATATATTTTAAAAAGAAAAATTTATGCACCGGGAACCCTTTCCCGAAAAGGGAGATAAATATTAAGAAAACGGGCGAAGTTATACGGCGCGGAAATTCGATACCGGAGGGAAGATATCACCTTGTTTCCGAAATTGCCGTTTTGGACGGTTACGGTCGTATTCTTCTTACTCAAAGACACCCCGATAAGCATTATCAGTTGTATTGGGAATGCAGCGGCGGTTCGGTGCTGACCGATGAATCCCCCGACGATGCGGCTGTACGTGAACTGTTTGAGGAAACCGGTATTGAAGCCGAAATATCGGAGCTTGTACAATTGGATATTATTTTCGGAAATCACGCTATATACTATAATTATCTTTTACAAAGAGATATAGAACTTTCTTCGCTTTTATTGCAGGAAAATGAGGTAGTTGACGCTAAATTTGCGGATAAATCCGAGTATGATAAAATGAAATCCGAAAAAAGTATTGTGCCTCCTGTTGTTGAAAGATTTGAAAAGCTGGGAATAGATAGACTTTTGAAAACTCTGAATTGACTTTTTGAAAAATGAAAGGATAAACTTAATGAAAATAATGGCAGTGGATTACGGCGACAGCCACACGGGGCTTGCCTGTTGCGACAGAACCGAAACCTTGGCTTCACCCATAGGAGTGATTGACGAAAAAAACTTTAATATCTGCGCCGAAAAGGTGGCGGCCATGTCCGTAGAGTATGAAGCGGGACTTATCGTAGTGGGAAATCCTTTAAATATGAACGGCAGCGCAGGACCAAGAAGCGAGATGTGCAAAAGCTTTGCCGAACTGCTGCAAAACCTTGTTGATGTGCCGGTGGTGATGTGGGACGAAAGGTCTTCCACCGTTACCGCTCATCAGATGATGAACGACGTTAATAAAAGAGGGAAAAAGCGCAAAGCTGTTATTGATGCGGTGGCGGCGGCGGTTATTTTGGAGAATTATTTGGCTTGGAGGGCAAATAATAAGCAAGGCTGACATTTAGGCAGGCGCAAATTGTCGTAACATCGGCAAATAGGCCTGTCTTTGTTCTATTTACGGATAAGTTGTCATATCATAAAATGAGGTGATTTTTATGATATGCCGCTTTGATGATATGCGCTGCAAAGAAATAATCAACGTGAAAACAGGCTGTAAGTTGGGGTATCCCGACGATATTGAATTTGATACTTGTACCGCCAAAATATGCAAGCTTATTGTTTACGGAAAAGCAAAGCTGTTCGGTCTTTTAGGGCGCGAAGAAGATTTTGTCATACCATGGTGCGACATAGAGATAATAGGACAGGATACTATTTTAGTTACCTGTGATTTTCCAAGTCGCACAAAAAACGGAAAAGGATTCATTAAAAATTTGTTAAAATAGACAACAAATTTTTTATTGTAAAAAAAAGGACTTTGTGTTATAATTATAAAGCGGTTTTTTGAGCAATTATGCAAAAAACGCAAATCCGCACACAGCGCTGACCCTTCTGCGGGTGCCGGGCATGCCTTAAAATGCGGCAGACTCGGTTTTGAAGAGTAAAACGCTGTGGAGGAAAAAACCAAAAAACAGGAGGAAACTACCATGGCAGTAGTATCAATGAAGCAGCTTCTTGAAGCCGGTGTTCACTTCGGACATCAGACAAGACGCTGGAACCCCAAAATGGCACCTTATATTTTTACTGAAAGAAACGGTATTTACATTATCGATCTTCAGAAGACCGTAAAGAAGCTTGACGAAGCATATATGTTTATTCGCCAAGTGACTGAGGAGGGCGGAGAAGTTCTTTTCGTGGGCACTAAGAAGCAGGCTTCCGACAGCATTAAGGAAGAAGCCGAAAGAGCGGGAGCTCACTTTGTGAATGCAAGATGGCTCGGCGGTATGATGACCAACTTTACAACTATCCAGAGAAGAATCAAGAGACTGGAACAGCTTCAGGAAATGGCTAAGGACGGTACTTTCGATCTGCTTCCCAAGAAGGAAGTCAGCAAGATGAATCTTGAGATCGAAAAGTTGGAGAAATTCCTCGGCGGTATTAAAAATATGATCAAACTTCCGGCCGCTCTCTTTATCGTTGATCCCCGCAAAGAAAGAATTGCCGTTGCGGAAGCAAAGAAGTTGGGTATTCCCATCGTAGCGATCGTAGATACTAACTGTGATCCTGATGAGATTGACTATGTTATTCCCGGAAACGATGACGCTATCCGCGCGGTTAAGCTTATCGCGGGTGCAATGGCCGATGCTATTATAGAAGGCCGTCAGGGCGAAACACCTGTTACCGGTGAGGAAGAAGAGCCAGTACAGGAAGCGGCAGAGGAAACAGCCGAGTAATATAAAATTAAACGAATAAAAAAGGAGAACAATAATGGCTATTTCGGCACAGGACGTAAAACAGCTTAAAGAAATGACCAACTGCGGCATGATGGACTGCAAGCGTGCACTTGAACAGACCGACGGCGATTTTGACGCCGCCGTAAAGTATCTTCGTGAACAGGGACTTGCGAAGGCAGCTAAGAAGTCCACTCGTATTGCTGCGGAAGGCTTGGTTTATACAAAGATCGACGAAGGAAAGAAGGTCGGCGCAATCGTTGAAGTAAACAGCGAAACCGACTTTGCCGCTAAGTCAGAAAGATTTGTTGAATTTGTTGAAATGGTTGCGCAGACCGTTATTGACAACGATGTTGCGGACATTGACGCACTTTTGCAGGTAAAGATGAGCGGCACAAACGAAACCGTTCAGGAAGTGCTTACAGAAAGAATCGCGACTATCAGTGAAAACATCAAAATCAGACGTTTTACCAGACTTGAAGGTAATCTGTTCAGTTATATTCATGACGGTGGCGGAAGTATCATCGGCACGCTTTTGAAGCTTGAGGCGGACGATGTTAACGACGAAACCGTAAAGCAGTGCGCTAAGGATATCTGCCTGCAGATTGCGGCTTCCGCTCCTCAGTTTGTTTCTCAGTCCGATGTTCCCGCCGACATAATTGCGGAGGAAAAGGAAGTTCAGATGAATCTGGCTCAGAAGGAAAACGAGGAAGCTGCCAAGCCCAAGCCTCAGAATGTACTTGAAAAGATAGTTGAAGGCAGAATGAAGAAATTCACCGAAGAGATCTGCCTTATGGATGAGCCTTATATCAAGAATGACGAAATGACTGTTGCAAAGTATATTGCAAGCCTTGGAAAGAATATAAAGGTTGTTCAGTTTGTTCGTTACGAAAAGGGCGAGGGGCTTCAGAAGAAAGAAGAGAACTTTGCAGATGAAGTTGCTTCAATGATGAAGTAAGCTGTTTTTGATTCATAATAGATAATTTTTAATTTACAGCGGCAGTTTTGCCGCTGTCTGATTGTAGAAAAAGTCCGGCAAAGGCTGGACTTTTTCTATTTAATGTGGTATAATAACCTCAGACTGCGGAAAGAGGTAGTAATACTGTTAACCAATTAAAAATTGGAAAAATGGTTTTTAATTGGTTAACAGTGTTTCGGGTGTAATAACCATTTTGACTATGATTTTATCCTGTGTCAAAATGGTTATTAGTATAATTATCTTAATGTCTGAGAACATTTTACCATTTTAAAGGAATCGCTCCCTGCGGTCGCTCCTTTTATGGTATAATATAAATAAACAAAAGCTGACGAAACAGCACCGGTATGGTGAAATAAAATGGGAAAGATAAAAGTATTACTTAGTGACGAGCGCCTAATAACGCCGAGTGGATTATGCATGGTGGGGGAAGCAATGGAAAAATCAAATCTGATAAAAAAGCTGCACGAATGAAAACAGACAAACATTCCCAGCCGCAGATAAAAAACGGCGATATTCCGCTCACAACGATCGGAATGCTGACGCTTTGCAAAAGCGATTTTGATTATGTGAACGAATTCCATACTGATAAAGAATATTACAAAATGTCACTGGGAATCGCTTATGCAAACCCTTCCGAATCCACGCTCAGAATGCGTTTGGATACGATCGGTCGACAATGAATTATGATATATTGTGGGGCAATATCAGATTGTTTCAGGCATGACGCATATTGCCATCACCGCTTAAGAACGGTATGGTACCGTTGGATATTGATGTGACACAGTTTGATAATTCAAAGACGCATAAAGAAGGCGTAGAGGGTATAGCCATGGGGGCGCTGAGCCATCACGAGCGCTATGACGGAAAGGGATATCGGGATATCCCCACGGTCTGACGGGAGAAAATATTCCTCTTGTAGCGCGCATTATCTGCGTGTCCGATTCCTTCGACGCCATGAACAGCCACCGCTGCTATCGAAGCAGCCTTCCCACAGAGGTTATACTCAACGAGTTATTGAGCAATAAAGGAACACAATTTGACCCGATGGTTATCGACGGTCTTTTATCCATTATAGAAGACGGTGCGATTACGGTAACGGGCAATAAAAACGGAAACATTCCGGTTTAATAAAAAACATCTTTATAAAAATCAGTTGCTTTTTATAAAGATGTTTTTTCATTAAAACAGATTTTTTAAAAGTTCTCAAGCAGAGATTTATAAAACTCGCAGTAATCGCTTCTACCGTCCGCCGTAAAAGTCATAGCTTCACGGGGATGTCTGTTAAGCTGTCCGGTGAAAAGGTACTGCAAATCGTAGCCCCACTCAATCCCCTGCTGCTTCAGCGGGATCATATACCTTTCAATAAACTCGAGCAGACTGTAAAGACTGTACTTTGGATTTTTCAGGAAGCCCAAGAGCAGCTCCATAGCGCAGTTGCCCGCTCCTCTTCCCATTCCCGACGCGGTTGCATCCACATAGGAAACGCCGTAGGACAATGTTTCAATGGTATTGGCAAAGGCAAGATTTTGGTTATTGTGTCCGTGAAAGCCCACCTTTTTGCCGTTTTTTTCAGCAACTTCAAGGTATTCCTTAGCCAACTCCGCCGCGTTTTCGGGATACAGTGAACCGTAACTGTCCACAAGGTAAATAACGTCTACCGAGGAAGCACAGATCATCTCCAAAGCTTCCTCCACCTGATTTGAGTTGCACTGGGATATTGCCATAATGTTGCAGCTTGTTTCATACCCCAGATTATGAAGATATTCTATCATCTCAACCGCCGCGGGAATCTGATGAATGTAACAGGCGACTCTCACCATATCCACAACACTTTCGCATTTAGGCAAAAAGTCGGTTTTATAGTCGCAGCGACCCACGTCGGCCATAACCGCTATCTTCATATCCGATACGTTTTCTCCGACTATTTTTCGGATATCCTCCTCGTCGCAGAATTTCCACTTTCCGTAGTCGGTTTTTTTAAAAAGATTTTTGCTTGCCTTATATCCGAATTCCATATAGTCCACGCCGCTTTTAACGTTTGATTTATACAGCTCGGTAACAAATTCATCGGTAAATTCAAAGTTGTTGCAAAGTCCGCCGTCTCTTAAGGTTGCGTCAAGAACCTTTATATCGGCTCTCACGCTCATTAAATTGCCTTTTCTCGCTGCCATTTCGGTTATCTCCTGTATTTTTTTCTTTCTGTTTTTTGACTTTAATGATTTAAAGTAGATTAGTGACTTTTTATATTATAACACGGCAGCGGAATTTTGTCAACCGATTTTAAACGAAAAAAGTTTATTCTACTCTTGATTTGTCTATAATTTGTGAATTAAATCAAACAACACCGCTTTGCGTTTTTTGCCGAATTTCAGTACCTATTTTTTTATCGGCTCGCCACTTGGGCGCTTTCCCGTCATCGCCCCAATATTCGTCGACAGCCGTTATCTTATTATCTTCGGTTTTTATAAACGAGACAACGTGAAAGGAAAGGCTTCTGTCGGAGGAGTATACGTTAACGGCGGCAATAAAAAGGTTTTCAAGCTGCTCGACCCGCTCGATTTTTCCCTCCCATTCCCCCGGATATTCGCAATTGACCCTGATAAATTCTTCAACCGTAAAATGTTCATTGGTATTGTTCCAATTTACGTAAGCGTCTTTATGAAAAAATTTTTTCATTGCTTGCGCGTCCTGTTTAAGCACCGCTTCCCAATACGCTTTTAAATCCATTTTTTCATGTTTTCCTTTTAATAAGTATTACGGCTTATTTGAAAAATCGGAAACGCCGTCTTTTCGCTCCCAAACGGTCATCTTCCGTGGCAAAAATCCGTCATTTCCTCTATTTTCACACAAGGCCTAATATTATTTCATTACAACTTTCCAATCGTCACCATCAATAACATATTGAAATTCGTTTAAGCTGTCACTCAACATAACCTGAATAAGCTCATAAAAATCGTCTACCAGATTCACACCCGACAATTCATCTTTTTTTATCCAATACATTTCCCCTTCATCCGAAGAAATAAGTTTTCCTTTAAATTTATCCGCGATAAAAAGAAAAACAATATATCGTCCGTTTTCTATGGGAAACTGCTTCACTCCGCAAAGTTTGGGATTTAAAACAGTCAGGCCTGTTTCTTCCTTAATTTCGCGCACTACCGCATCTACAATTGACTCTCCCGCTTCAATATGTCCGCCCGGCAGCGCATATCCTTTCCAATCTTTTTTCACTCTGTTTTGAAGCAGATATCTGTCATCATCACGCAGTAAGCATAATACAGTCAATTCCGCGTTTTCTGTTTTTGACATAAATAATATCCTTTCTATTATTTTTTTTCCGTAATCCGTCTTATAATAGCACCTTTCGGATACGATCTTTCGCATAGAGCCGTGAGCCTTTCGGTAGCTCTGTTGGCCGTTCTTATCTCCTCATTATCCGAATTGTACATTGCGTCAGGCTTAAACTTGACGGGTGCGCTTCCCGGCATCAATACCTCCAGATCGTCGTCAAGGGTAAAATAGTTCCTTTGTGTGAGAAGCACTTTTCCGTTCTCGTACCCATCGATTACTCCAACGAAATCACAGCTTCTCAGATAACCGCTGTTTTCGTATATCTGTGAAGCGTCGTATTTTCCGAAATAAAAGCCGGTGCAATAATCCCGATGACTTACGTTGAAAACCTCTTCCCTTACCCATTCGGGAAGCGGCTTTTTCTCCTTTGCGCAATTTAAAGCCTCTCTGTAAGCGTTGGTAACGGTAGCCACATAATAAGCGGACTTTGCCCTGCCCTCTATTTTAAAGCTGCTTACCCCCGCGTCGATAAGCTTGTCCAGATGATCTATCATGCACATATCCCTGGCGTTGAGTATATACGTCCCCCCGTCATCCTCAAAAACGGGGAAAAACTGATCGGGTCGTTTTTCCTCCATTAAAGCGTATTTCCAGCGGCAGGGCTGGGCGCATTCTCCTCTGTTGGCGTTCCTTCCGGTCATATAAGCGGACAAAAGACAGCGCCCGGAAAATGAAACGCACATCGCCCCGTGAACAAAGGCCTCTATTTCCATATCCGAAGGTATTTTGTCACGTATCACCTTAATTTCTTCAAGGCTTGTTTCCCGCGACAGAACCACTCTTTTTGCGCCCATTTTATAAAGCTCAGAAGCGGCGGCGTAATTTACAATGCCAAACTGAGTCGACATATGTATTTCAAGGGAAGGCGCATATTTTTTTGTCAGGGACAGTACGCCCAGATCGCAAATTATCGCCGCGTCCACTCCCGCGGACTCCGCGTTTTTTATGAATTCGGGAAAAGCGTCGATTTCGGCGTTGCAGGGAAGCGTATTGACCGTAATGTAAACCCTTGCTCCCGCCTTATGTGCAAGCTCCGCGGCGCTTTTCAGATGATCAAAATCGAAATTCTTAGAAGCAGCTCTCATTCCGTAGCCCTTCCCCCCCAGATAAACCGCGTCGCAGCCAAATCCAACCGCCGCCTCAAGGCATTCAAAATCACCCGCAGGTGAAAGCAATTCAAGCATAACGTCACCTTTTCAATAATTACTTATACTAACGTAATACCAATCTTTAATCAAGTTGTACTTAAGGCATCACCGCACAATGATTGTGTGCGTATTGCGCCGTCAGATTTTTCGTCAGCTTGTATAAATCCGATAAAGGAATGCCGGCGTATTTCAAGGAGGATTTGTGCGAGATGACGAAAAAATGCAGGCAAACCGCAAGCAAAGCTGTCAGGCGGTCATTGCGCGGTGTTGCCTTAATACTGTTAACCAATTGAAAAAATGGTTTTTAACTGGTTAACAGTGCTTCGGGTGTAATAACCTACAGTTTTATATGGACTAATTAATCCCCGCCAACACAAGATTTTCCTCGTGCTCCTCAAGCGTTCTGGCGTAAAAGGTCTCTCCCGTTTCCTCATTGGCGCAGAAATAGTAATAGTCTGTGGATTCCGCGTCCAGTACGGCACTTATCGCGTCCATTCCGGGGTTGCAGATGGGTCCCGCAGGAATGCCGTCGCACTCGTAGGTATCGTAGGCGTTGGATATTGCCGCAAGAGAGGTAACAAGACCGTAGTCTTTATAATAAGGTTCTATAAAATCCTGAACGTAAAACACGGTAACGTCCGACTGAAGTTTTGAAAGATCTCCGCCCACTTTTAAACGGTTTAGAAATACGGAAGCTACCTTTCTCATATCCTCCACGTTGCTTACCTCCGACTGTACCATGGAGGCGAGAGTTATGAGCTCGTCAAGAGTAAGCCCCATTGTGTTCATCTGCTTATACATAGTCTTGGTTATTTTTGAGTTGAAATTTGAATATATTTTGCTTGCCGCCGCCTCCGCCTGCTCCGAAGTATCTATATCCGCTTCGGGATTCGCCTTTAACTCACGGCATTCATAAAATTCATACTTATCGGGAAAAAGGTAGCCCTCAAGCTGATTGAATTTTAATGAACCGGGCGTAACCCTCCTCTCAAAATCATACTTATTCATCTTCTCACGATAGAATTTTTCAAAATCCTCCGCCCGACAAACAAATTTATCCTCAAGAAGGCGGCCTATTTCTATTGCCGTCATGCCCTCGATAATGGTGACTTCAACCGTGGACTTCCCGGCGCTTGACGGTAAAAGAGTGTCTATTATGGTGCTGTAATTCATGGAAGAGGATAAGATAAACTCTCCACCTTCAAAGGTATCTCCGCTGTGTCTCCATTCTTTATCCTTGCTCTTATAGCTAAAGTAAAGCTTGAAAAATTCCGGCTCCTGTACGATTCCGCTTTCCTTAAGTGCCTGAGCTACCTGTTCCACTGTAGGATTTTCGGGTATCTCCACCGACACCTCGAACTCGCTGTTCTCCATTCCGCCGAAATCGGTTATCATATTGTACAGCTTAACACCCAATCTAACTCCGAAAAAGATCACCGCTGCAGATACGGCAACACCCAAGAGAATGCGTATAACCGTCTTTCTGGCCTCTCTCTGCTTTTTAAGCTGCTTCCGGGCTTCACGGGCACGCTTTAAGGCCTTATCGGAAATGGGTTTTTCGGTCTCCTCGTCAAACTCTATATCGTGAAGCTCCTCCTCATCCATTTCCTCCGCCTCATTGATACGCTTGGCGTTAAGGCTGTCCGGAACGGCGTTCTGCTCATTTTTACCCGAACCGAAAAGCTCTTCGCTAAAAACGCCGGTTTTATCCATATCGGAGGACACGTCATTATGCTCCTCTTTTTGTCTGCGTTCTTTATTTCGGGAGAGTATTTCGGATAATTCGTCCTTTTCCCGTCTTTCGTCGTTGTTTTCCATTTCAGATCATTCCCTTCTTTTTAAGAAGCGCTGAACCGGATGTTTCATACCGATTCTCAATTATAGCAATCCAACAAAAAGATAAACAAATAGGAGCGAAGCGACTAATTGTC
>CAJUFF010000105.1:0-5440 GCA_910585505.1 uncultured Ruminiclostridium sp.
AAATTTTTTTAACTTTTTTCCATTTTCCTATTGACTTTTTTATAGTTGGCTCCTTATATCAATCCCTTTTTAAACTGATATAATACCCATATTTTAAAAAGGGATTGGTATTAAAAATATAACCGTTTCCGATTTGGAAACAGTTAACGTTTATTATTGAAATAAAAAATCTCCCCGAATATCGATTCGGAGAGATTCATGAAATTTAGAAAAAAATGGAAAATTATTGTACCTGTCCCGCGTATTTGTCGTAGGTACTGCGGTCAATGTCCGCGTATTTCAGGGCTTTATCGATACTAAAACCGTCTTTGAGCATATTTTTTACGACTTCAACAGATTTTTCGATTCTGCCTTTCTCCTCTCTTTCCTTAGCGTATTCTTTAGCATACTCTTCAACCGCCTTACACATATTTCCCACACCTCCTTGAATTTTGTGATAGTTTACCTGTTTTGACAGTGCTCCGAAACTGTTGTTTTCCGGATCACTGGATTTAAGATACCGAAGCAGATCAGACAAAAACGTTCCGTCAGCCACCGCTGTGTTGAAATAATGGATATGAACACCGCTGTCGTATTTTCTGTCTGTTCCTTCAATATATTGTGCGATTTCGTAATGTACTTTACTCATTTGAAAAGGGTCAAAATCCGATATAAAAATCATATACAGCTCCGGCAGATCCGAGTAATCCTTACCCTTTTCCAGATAAGACCAGTCTATTGCCGTGCGGTAATATCTTATCCGTCTTTCGTGATTCTTTTTGTCCCCGATTTGCACTTCTACATCGTAAATATTGTGTTCCTCGTCCTCAATAAGTGCGTCAAGCACTATCGAATGATTCTCGATATTTCGTATGGAATACTGGGTTTTATTCTCAATTATCCTGACCGATTTCCCTAAAAGATGCGTAAGCAGATACTCCGCCGCGTCATTGTGCTCCATAACCACCGAGAAAAAAGTGTCGTCCATAAGATTGAACTGCGATACCAACGCCTTTTGCTGTTCAAAGGAACCTACAAGATCTTCATGTCTGATAACCAAAGCCGCTCACCTCTTTATTAAAGTGTACCATAGTTATACGATTTTGTCAAGCCGCCAATATCGTTTTTTTTATCTTTGTTCCGCGGTTAAATGGTTGTCCTCGGCGGTTCTGAGGTATTTATTGTTTTCGTCCGCAAGCATTACTAAGGTGTTATATTCGTTTCTTGTCTGTGTAAAATTGACCGTTATAATATAGGGCATACCGTTTGTGTCGTATTCAATTTTGTAATCGTGATTTGTCAGCGTCCCTGTCCATACGTTGCCCTTCGGGTCTTTTATCATTACAGTGCGCTTTTCCGTAATACATTTTTTCCACAGTTCAAACATATACTGATCGTTAAACTCCAAATCCGAGCCATTTTCTTTGTCACAGTTAAGATAGCCGAATAAGAATTTTATGGAGAAGTTGTCATAATCGGTGGGTTCAATTGTTACGGAAGGCATTTTCGCGTAAAGGGGATTGATATTTTTGGTGATATTATGCGTTACGTTATCTATCTCCACATTTCCTTCAATCCGCCATGTATGACTGCGGTAAAAGGCTTTTGATTCTCTTTCCAAAGCCAAAGTGTGCATATGCCTTTTAACGGTTTTATAGGGATTGTTTCTCGAAGTAACGTATCTTCCCATAGGCTCGGTAAGGGGAATGTCGTATTTTTGAAGGTCATACTCATGTTTCACAAGCACGTCGGCGTCATCCAAAAAATACATATAAAAATCTTCAAAATGAGGTGTAATATCCACATAAGCCGAACATTCAATCATTTCCTCCGGCCGATGTCTTATATCGTTTCCGTAAGCGTCCTTGCCAAGATACGTGCTTTCGTAATTGCATCCGGTTACAATATATCTGTATTCCTTGTCGGAAGCTGCAGTCCAGTCTACCAGAAATTGTTTTTCTTTATTATTGTTATTTTCAAATCCCTCAAAATCAATTTCTATAATAACGCAGCCTTGCATACCAAGGCCGGGCTTTCCGTATTTTACATTACCGTCGGAATCAACCGCGTAATATCCCGCTCCGCCGCCTCCGCAGCCGTAGTTTGCGGCGTTTTCACCGTCGTTTCCGGGCTGTCCGCCGTCTCCGGCTCCTGTTCCTCCCTTTCCGGGATCGGGACAGGGAACGTCGGATGGTATTATTTCAAAAATAATACATCCGGGCATACCTTTACCGGGGTCGGAGCGATCGACTTGACCCGCGGTGGTATGGCTGTATTGTTTGAGAGCGCCTCCGCCTCCGCCGCAACCGTAATTGACGGCATTATATCCGTTTTTAGGCGGCTTTGTGTCTGCCGTCCCCCCGTTTCCGGCGCCGATACCGCCTTTGCCCGCGCCCATAATGCGATACATATTGTCCGCGCCACCGCCGCCTCCTGATGATCCCACATAGCCATAAGAGGTATTAATTCCGTTCTTGCCGTCTTCTCCATTTATGTACTTAGTGGTGTTATCGGGATTTTTAGCCGCCGCCGCGCTTTTGGAAGCGGGGGTTTTGACGCCTCCGCTATCATTGCACCTATATGTCTTGTCTCCGATTACTATATATGTACCGTCATTGTCGTTGGAATCCGCAATAGCCGCAGTGCAATGAACGTTGGTTTCGAGGTACAATTCTTTTTCAAGAACATATCCGCCCGCTCCTCCCGCTTTACATTCGGAAGCGTTTATATCATAAGGGGGATTGGGAGCGGAATACCATTTTGCGCCGTCCGAACCTCCGCCTACAAGATACATTTTAATATGTGCCCCTTCGGGAATATTAAGGTCAAATTCCCCAATACCGCCTTTTAAACAGTTCCGATCTATCAACAGCCAGTTTCCTTTATTATATTTCGGGGTAATTCCGGAAATGGAAAGAGAATTGACGCTTCCGCTGCTGCGATTTCCTCCACAGGCCGCTCCGCCTCCTCCGCCGGAACCGATATAGCCGTAAGGAGTAAGAAAACCGTTTGCACCGTCTTGTGCTTCGCCGTATATTACCGAAGCACCTGGGGTCTGGGTCAATGTGCCGTTGTTAACCGCTCCTCTTTTGCTGCTGCCCGTGTCGCTGCATCTGTAAGTGGTTCCGTCGATTTTAAGCGAAGTCCCATCGGGATCATTTCGTGAGGCAATTTTTGCGCTGCACTTCAAAACGCCGTTGGCGGATGTTGCGGTTTTTTTAATAAAATATCCGCCCGCACCTCCGCTTTTACCCCTCGCAAAGCTTTTGTTAAGCGAATTTGGGGAAGAAATCCAACTTCCTCCGTCCTCGCCGCCTCCAACCAAATACATATTTATTTTGGCTCCCGGCAGGGTGTTTATGGTGAAATCACAGTCTTTGTCAAATAAATACCAGTTTCCGCCGTAATGCGCGGGTTGTGCGCCGATTATTTTGGAGGAGGAATTGTCCTGTTTCCCTAAATATTTAATCTTGCCCGTTTTTTTCTCGACTCTGAAAAATTCAAAATCTGTTATTTTTTGCAGGGAACTGTTGTCGCGGTAAAAAAAGTATTTCCATGCAAGCTCTATTCCTCCGAAAGCGTTTTGCTGAGCTCCGAACCAAAGCCGCTTGTTGTTTTCTTCGGGGGAGTAGGGAAGTGTGTAGGACTTTTCGCCTCTGACGGTGATTCCGTCCTGAGTCACAACCGTTATTTTCCCCGTATAAGTGTGACCGAAAGGGACAAAAACTTCACAGTCCATTTCCTGTGAATACACTTTTTCCGTATGATAAACAAGATTCCCACCTTCGTCATAAATATCCCAGTAGTGATATTTGACAGAAGAGTGGGAATCGCCTTTTAGAGTGGCCTTGAATAATATTCCGTTCGCAGTGTTCTCAATACAGTTTGTTGTCATATCATAGTCTTTTTTATCAAGCCGTCTGCGTTCGTGGAACTCCGCTTTTACTTCAACTTTGGGCATATGGTGAACCCGAAAATAGCAGTAAGGCGTCCAAAAGCGGGAAGTATAAATCGCATAATGAGTCCCGGCGGGATATTCTCTTAGGATATTTCCGTTTTGACAGGTTATTATACCGGTGTTCTTATCATAAGACTGTATCAAAAAATACTTGTCCTCAACCTTTAAATAGCAGCCGGGAGCCGCTTCGTTTTCATTTTCGTTTACGTTTATTCCGGATATTTTGGTATCTATATAAATATTGTTTTTTCCCGCGTTGGCGGAATCAAACCTTTCCCCGTAACACTTCTTTTTATGAATATAAACTTTGCTGCCGACGGATGGGCGAATTACCGCTTTGGAATTTGTGGCGGTGCTTGTGTAAGTGTCAAGCCGGATAACGGAAACCTCCGTACCGTCTTTTTTTATCTGCGTTTTGTCATATGTAACGGGAATGTCATAAACGGTGCTTTCATATTTGGGATCAAGAAAATCCACATAATAGGGCGGCTTGATTTGTTTTTTATAACAAGGCGCAAGCGGCAGATAGTGCTCATAATCCATTTCCGGAATGTTTTCAACAACGGTGTAAAATCCCGGCTCGCCCAAAAGTACCCCTTCATAAACCATATTATCCGGATACTTGCCGTTTGCTATGTCAATGTCCTGAATAAGCTCCGCTCTCCATGTGTATTCGCCGTCGCTGCTGAAAACGGACGCGTTTTTTACAAAGTCGCGGACATTGATTCGGACTCCGTTTCCCGCGCCGTTCCATATGCTGAGTTTGTTTTCCAACGCGGGAATGTCTTCGTATACGACATTTTTTCCGTCCGCTACCTCTATGCCGGAATAGTAGTCATATGCGTGAAGGTTCAGTTTGTCAATGTGGCTCCCGCAGAAGATAAAGGAAAACCACGCTTCGTTTGAATCAAGGTCAAGACATTCGTTGTTAGGGTGGGGGTCTAAAATTGAGATGCCCATATAAGCCTCCTTTTTACGGTATTTTATGTACAAAAAAACTACCGCTTTTTAGCGATAGTTTTCATTATTCCTTTCAATATTGTTATTACTTTATTATATTCAATAATTTCTCAATAAAATATATTTTAAATCACATTTTTAATTTCAAGTTTATTTAAAACATATGTATATTATTTTTACTTAAAATAATATACAATTTTTCTATTTTTTTTGTTTAAAATATAGATTTGTAAAAAAATTATTGATTCTATTGTAAAAAAATGGTATAATTTATGTGGAAAAACAGTTATGACTGTTTAGAAGCGCAAAAGTATTGTTTTTTTATTTAAGTAAAAATTTAAGGATTAACCGCTAAATAATGTATCAATAATGAGTTATCGTGAAAAAAATAATTTAAATATTACATTTGACATAATTGATATGAAAATAATTAATAAATCTGATATAAATGATTTGATTTTATATGCTAAGAAGAATTTAGGTATATACCAACTGGTATATAAAAAGGAAGTTAATAGAATATATTTTTTTTCAATAACATTA
>CAJUFF010000105.1:5450-9684 GCA_910585505.1 uncultured Ruminiclostridium sp.
TGAACACTCTTTCCCTACACGACGCTCTTCCGATCTATTTCTGTTTTTTTACTTTTAATGTGTGTATTGCTTATTTGTTTTCATAAAGATAAATTTTTTATAATAATATCCGGTATTTTCTGTTTATTTACTTGTTTTTGCACTTTAATATTGTTGCGATACATAGATAATAAAACAAAACATACACATTTAAAAATTCAATACGATAGACAAAAATTATTAAAAAAATATTACAATGACAAAAATTATACTTCTAAAGAAATTAAGGTAATAAATCAGCAGCTTGAAAAAAGAAAAGATAAAATTGAAAAAAATAAAGTTACAATTTTAGTAGTTATTGGCGTATTGATATTACCTGTTTGGGATATATTTATTCAGAAATACATGAAGGATTTTTCTTTAATTAGAATTGTAAAATTTATTCTTTTCGTTTTTATTTTTTCTATTGTGGTTCTTCTTGTTATACGATTTTTTAATAAGATATTATATCGGTATGAAGAATTTTTCTATAAAACAAATAATACAGCCATTATAGAGAATTTAATATATTTAAACGAATATATAATTCAAGAAAAGGAGAAACAAAATAATAATGGACGAAGAAGGTAAAAATACCAATTTTTATATTGTTTAATAATATTGTTAATCATTATCTGCAACTTGATATTCACTGTGTAAAACCATAGGAATACTTGTAAGAGGAATTTTTACTTTTTCAAAATACTCATTTAATTTATCCATTGCAGATGATAATGTATTTATTGTGTCGGCGCTGACTTCATCCGAATACTGTCTAATGAATGTGTTATTATTTTTTGACCGGAAGGATATAACACTGTCTTTTTTGTTGTTCTCTATTAAGTATAAAGGTCCGGATTATCAGATCTCTGTCAGTTCCGTTTTTCCTTTGTGTCTTTGTCATTAACTTATCCATACTTGGAGAAAGTTGTCAACCTTTTTGTCGGTTTGTTACATATTTTTTATTGTTCGTTCATCAAGCTTATCTAAATCCAATCTATAATAACAATTATTACCTTGCTTACTTTTGATAAGCAATTCGGAGGGAATGATTTTCAGTTTTCTTTTCAGTGTATTATATGACATATCCAAGTATTTCATAAGTTCGCCTGTCGATATACCGTCATTTGCAAACAAAGCGGCTTGTATCAGATAATAATACAAATCAAATATATCATTATCTTCTGAAGCAGGCAATGTTTCAATCAAAGTACGGTAATGCCGCAGCATATTATTACGCTTTTCAAGAGCTTCACAAAGTTGTTTTTCGGAAATGTCAATAATATTTAAGAACATTTCCACAAATGGAGTCAGATCGCCTTTATTTTTATTTGAATTGCATACGTCAAAAGATTTATAATATTCCGAGATATTTTCTTTAATGGTGTATGAAATTCGATAGCCTACCAAATAGTTTAGCTCCTTTGCGAGAAGAGCGCTGCTTATAAATCGGCTTGTACGTCCATTGCCGTCATAAAAAGGATGTATATACCCAAAAAGATAATGAAAAACCGCTATTCTTAAAAGCATATTTATATTATCATCTTTGAGGAAACTTAAAGCTTTTTCCATAATTTCAATTATTTCTTTTTCGGGCGACAAGCCGCGATGGATTTCTTTGCCTGTTGCGGAATAAACGCTGACAGGATTTTTTCTGAAATATTCACCGTCCGGTAAGTTTTCGGGGTCGCTGTCTTTGATTTCCTCATAGAATATATCGTTGTAAATGCTTCTGATGCTTTGGCAGTTGTTAATATCAACATTATCTTCCTTCATTAAAATAATATATTTTTTTATCAATCCGGAAAAACGTTTGTATTTATCTTGTTTAGACAGGCTGGACAACACTTGACAAATTTCCTTACGTGTGCTGTGAATGCCTTCAATATTGTTGGTAAGAATAATTTCATCTATCAAACATCTTAATGCAAATTGTTCAAGTGCTATTTTTGGTAAATTACTGCATAAAAAATTTACCTTTTTATCTGTTTTTTCAATAGATAAAATGGTTTTGTACATATCTACTGTCTGATATACAAAAGCAGGATTTCCGCCTATAGGCATATCAAGATGTATGGTATTTTCATCATTAAATCGACGATCGTACTCCTTTTTGTAGCTTTCTATATCATAGTGGAAAAGTTTGTATAAGGATTGTTTGTTTGGAGCTGTCATATATCCTCCTATAAATAGTACAAAATAAGCATTTTCAGTGTATTAAAACATTCTTCGACATCTGTTCTCAAAAAATGCGATTTTTGAGATTACTATGCTGATTATAGCATAGAATATCTCAAATTTCAAGAGTTTTATGCAATAAAAGGTAATATGGGGCGAACATTACTCCGCCCCACACGTAAATCAACACCCATTCACTTAATCGAATTCCCAATCTTAGTAAACAAATTAGTCATCTCCCGATTAACCACCCTCGCCACCTTATCCGGATCAGTAGCGTCATATATCTGAAACGTATTATAATTGGTAACATTAGTCCCGCCATTATTGATAATTGAACCATTCATCTGCCCATTAAGCGCGTCCGCATATTGCTTAGTACCGATATTATACATTTCTCTTTGATTTTCAGCACCTGAAATAGATTTATAAAAATCCTCGGCAGTAACCGTTGCTCCCATTCTTTGTAAAATCTCATCCATTGAAACGGGAATATACTCATCATTCCCCTTATTATCCTCAATATCTTTCTGAAGAGTAGCCTCAGTCAGCCCGTTCTTTATTTCCTCAACAGTCTCATCAGGAAGAGTCAGCAGCTCGCTTTCGTCACTAAGCCCAAGTACATTAACCGCCTGTGCAATCGTCTTAGCTTCCTCAATTTCACTTTCAAGGTCAATAAGCGCCTGTGTATTCTCTTCAATCTGTTCCTTTTGGTCGGTGAGAAAATCAATCTTCTTGTCAATTTCAGCTTCCTGAATATCCACAACAACATTGCGGTAATCCTCTTCCGCCTCCTTAACAGCCTTTTCATCAACAACCTGCTTAAACCCTTCGCCTTCACTGTAAACCCAGACCTTGCGCTTTTTCGCGTTTTCAAGATTATTTCGCGCATCTATAAGGTCAAGTTCCCTCTGCCGTTCGTCATTAGCGTCCCTTAGTGCGGATTTACTGTCGGTTAATGCGTCAATCTCCCTGTCAATAGCTTCCGAATATTTATTCTGTACTGCTTCAACCGCAGAAAGTATCGTCTTGTAATAGTCAATCTGATTTTGAAGCTTATCCGATAAATCGTCCTCTTTTTGCGCTTCGGAAGTAATACCCCCCTTTAATCCTTCAAGCTTATTTATGGTATCATATAAATTTTGAAGCAGTTGGTCGGTATCTTTTATATCACCTTCAAGAGATTCTATATATTCCGAATTGGCAAGATAACTTGTAGCGCCGCGATTCCTGAATTCGTTTATAATGGCAAGATATGTTTCCTTGGATTTCTCCGCCGCTTCTATTTCGGCTTCGGTTTTGGCTATTGTATCATCAATATAGTCGTTTCTGGTTTTGCAGCTTTGTTCTCTTAACTCTTCAAGAGCATCAATAGCGATATTATACCCGTTTTCCTGTTCCTCAAAGCTGTCCTGTAACTCCGGTGAAATGTCCACAAGAGAGTTCATTTCGTCATATGTCAACAGAGAGCTTTCTTTTAGCTTTTTAAGAGCATTGTCTATTGTTTGAATATTGCTGTTGTAGCCGGAAATTTCGTTTTTGAAGTTATCGTAAGCTTCGTTGAGTCCTTCAATGGAGAGCTTACTTTCATTAAAGCTTTCGCTCACCAAATCATTCAGAAGTATAAGGCTTTCTTCCGATTCCTTTAAATCTTCAATTGAATTTTCAATATTCTGACATTGGCTTGCAACTTCTTCATATTCTGCGGCAACTTCGTCATATTGATTTTTAAGATTCTTGTTTGCACCGCCGGTGTTTTCCCACTGCTGATAAAGCCTGTCTTTCTCCGCCCGAAGCTCTTTCTCTTTTTCCAAAATGGCAATATCGTTTCTGGCGCTTTCAAGGTCTTTGGCAATCAGTTCTTTTACGGCGTTGTCATTTTCCTTGCTTACAGCCTCAAATCCTTCTGCGGAAATGGTGTATCCATCGCCTTCTTTTGAAGCGTATTGGGCAAGAGATGGCATTTCTTTTATGAGTTCGTAAAGTTCTTTAATGGTGAGTGTGCCGCCAAGCATGGTCTTTTTGAATGCGTCCGCTA
>CAJUFF010000106.1 GCA_910585505.1 uncultured Ruminiclostridium sp.
CAAAAAACTCGTTTTTTGGAGAAAATTGTGTAAAGTAATATTGACAAAATCATACTGATACAATTTCGTATCTACCTTTTCTCCACCAAAAGGGTACTCTTCACCCGTATTAGGAACAAGAAAAACACTGATCCTTTTTTGTTCAGCAAGAAAATTGAATTTTAAGGATAATAGGGCAAGATAGTGCAAATTATGTAAGAATTCCGTTCCTTCGTGAGGTCCTACATGCACCCTGATGTGAAAATGCGCTATGCGAGCGAAGCGTCTGAGCTCTTTTAGGCTTAACGGGGCAGATGTTATATCTTCTAACGGCTTTTCGTCAGGATCTTCGAAAAGAGGATCCTCAAGCTTTGTAGCACTGACTGTGTTGTAAGGATACTTCTTCAACGTTATGTTCAGATCTGGTATCTCACTATTTTCTTCAGCATTCAAAATCAAAGTTAAAAACTTGGCACACTTTGCATAATCCTCA
This sequence comes from uncultured Ruminiclostridium sp., assembly GCA_910585505.1. Lineage (GTDB taxonomy): Bacteria > Bacillota > Clostridia > Oscillospirales > Ruminococcaceae > Ruminiclostridium_E. The sequence continues at coordinate 473 of CAJUFF010000106.1, forward strand.
TACTGATTTTGGATATTGATATAAACAACGGTGCTTGACATTTTTTCCTCCATATTTTTGCGTGTTCACATACAAAAACCACAGTTTCAGTTCTCACTAATCGTGTAAGTCGTTGCAGTTTTATTTATACCTTTAATTAATTAAAATCCACGCCTTTATTTAATGTTGCTCTACTAACAATAATATACAATTATCCAACGTTAACAAACCTTAACAGTTTACCAATTTAATTTTACCAATCCTGTCGTAAAATGTCAATAGAAAACTGACAAGAGGTAGCAAAATCGGGACAAACGGTCATTTTCTTTTAAAATAACACAATTTAACCGAATTTTCAAGCAGCTTTTCGCCTGAATGTCAAAAAAAGCGGCTGAAATGTAAAAAATAGCACTTATCGGAGTTCATAAAAGGTTTGTACCTATAAAACAATTATAGTATACTTTTGCCAATTTTTCAATACCATTTTAATGTGTTTTGCGCAAATGGCAATAATCCTGCGTGAACGGCAATAAAATCTACATTTTCAACAAGATACGACATTATTATTTGTGAAATTTCATGTCGCCCAAACCCTAAACTATGTTCACAAGTACTGTTGAACATGACTTTACATACAGAGCCGGACGAGGCACTTATCGTCCGGCTTTGTATGTTTGAGCCTCACATTCCCATCGACATTCGCATGTCCTCGTCTTGATCCTCGCCTTCATCCAAATTCACATCCTCATCGGAGCTGTCGTAATCCTCGCTCTCGTCGTCAAAATCGGTCGAAACGGCGGCGCTTTCCTGTTCCTCGAGTTGTTTCCCGACCTCTGTGGTATCCTCGCTCAAATTGCGCGAAACATCCGTCTTTTCTTCGATGTTTGACTGTGCTGCTCTTTGCGTCAGATCGCGGCTGATTTCGTTCTCAATCAGCCCGATAACGAATTCCTTTTGGGTTAGGTTGTTTCTCTGCAGATAATCCTTAATTTTTTGGAAAAGTTCCTCCGGCACCTGAAATGCCAATGTTCGCATATTGCCCATGTTCTTGTCCTCCTTTATGTTGAATTTGGGGTGAAGTTCGTCCTGTAAAGCCAAAGCTACGAAATCCCCCATTGTCATCTCGTGTTCCTCAATGTACCTCTTGACCTCGGCGTGAAGTTCCGCATCGATCTTGACGGTAACGCCTTTCTTCTCGTTAGTCGACATTGTTGTCCATCCTCTCCATAAATTTTCTAAAAGCAGATTCCGCGATTTCTTCAATCGCGGAACCCGTTTGTGCTGCCTCAATCAGAAGCAGCTTGTAAAGCCATGCCGGAATCTCAATTTCCAATATTAAGCTCCTTTCCTAAAGCCGTATGCTACATTGACATATCTATTGACTGAGCCTCGTTCATATTTTCCTCCTGTTCCTGATGAGTTTCCGAGTAAATCAGCGTTCTCATGTAATCCTGATCTGACATATCCGTTTGGAGAATTCGCTGTTTTATCGCGTTAAAAAGGTCGTTTGAGACTTGAAAACTGATGCTCTTGCATTTTCCGCGAGAGTCCTCGGTTTCAAAACGCTCCATGATACCTTTCTCATCGATATCCCGTATTATAAGGCTCTCTACGAGACCCTTTATTGTCATGCTGCGGTTTATGGCAAGTAATTTCAATTGCTTATATTCGTTTTCGGGAATTCTGAAACAGACTGTGCGTAACTCACTTTTGGGCGTTACTCCCAAATCCTCGCTCACAAGGCTTTTAATATACGAATCCATCGTCTGACCCTTTTCAGCCAACCTTGTTTTTACTTCTCGGTACAGATCTTCGGGAATTTGGGTTACTATCATTTTCACTTTTCAAGTTCCTTTCTTATTTCGAAGCCACCCTTAAAGGTGACCGTTATGGCGTTTTTGCTCTCCACCGTGACTTTTTCAATTAACTGCCGTACCGCCACATCGTCGTATTCGGTCATGGTGAAGTCCTCGTTTTCGAGTCGTTCCAATATTGCGTCAAGCTCGGCGGAGCCTCTTTGTGCCGTCAGCTGTTTTGCTTTTTCGGTTTCAATGAACTCTCGCAGAGTTTTCATTTCCTCACTGAATTTCTCAATATCTGCCATTGCCGTGGCTGCCGTTTCGGGAACAGTCGCCAGTTTTATCAGCTCGTCTATGTTGCGGGCAAGTTCGTCAATCCGCTGCTGCGCCGCCTGTACGCTGCCGTTCAGATTCGGGTCAAGCACCTCGGTTATGCTTTCCCGAAGCACCTTTGCCACATCATCCTTGACCTCACAAAGCTCGTTTATTGCGCTCATAATCGCTTTATGGAGCGCTTGCTCGTCAATGGTAGGGGAATTGTGGCACTTTTTCTTGCCGTATTGAATTCGGCTGATACACCGCCACTTTATTTCCTTGAAGCCTTTTGCGGTCCACGTCACTCGGCGGTAATGCGTTCCGCACTCTCCGCAGACCAGTAGCTCCGACAGGGCATATTTAGCACTGTATTTCCCTTGCTCACCTTTGGTGAGCTTGTCCGCAATCACTCGTTTTGCAGACCGCCGCGCCATTTCTTCCTGCACCCGATTGAAATCGGATCGGGATATGATCGGCTCGTGGTGATTTTTTACCAAGTACATCGGCAGTTCACCGTTATTTTTGCGGCTCTTTTTGGTTATGCAGTCGGTTATATAAGTCTTTTGCAGCAGCGCGTCGCCCGTATATTTCTCGTTGACGAGAATGCTTTTGACAATTTCGGGCTGCCATGTGGTTTGCTTGTGTTTCGTTTTGACGGCTCGGTCGTTGAGCGAATCGGCTATCTGCCGCAGGCTCATTCCGTCAAGGTAGCTGCGGAATATCTCCTTGACAATCTCAGCTTCCTCGGGTATGATTTCGGGAAGACCGTTCTCGCCCTTTTTATAGCCAAGCAGCTTTGCATACTGGATTGGAACATTGCCGTTTTTGAAGCTCTGCCGCACTCCCCAAGATACGTTTTTGCTGATGGATTCGCTTTCGGCTTGGGCGAAGCAGGACATTATCGTTATCAGCATTTCACTCTCTGCCGTTAAGGTGTTTATGTTCTCCTTTTCGGAAATCACGGCAATTCCAAGCGTCCTCAGTTCTCTAATGTAATCCAAGCTGTCTACCGTGTTGCGGGCGAAGCGTGAGAGCGATTTTGTAAGGATCATGTCTATTTTGCCTTGTCTGCACAGCCTTATCATTTTTTGAAATTGGGGGCGCTTTTTAGCTTGCGTTCCCGTAATACCTTCGTCCGCAAATATGCCTGCCATTTGCCACTCGGGATTTTTATTGATCTTGTCGGTGTAGTATTGTATCTGCGCCTCATAGCTTGTTTTCTGCTCCTTGTCATCGGTGCTGACGCGGCAGTACGCCGCCACTTTCAAGCATTTCGCCGCCTTTTTGATTTCCTCTTGGGATTTGGCGGGGATCACTACAATTTTTATTTCGCATGGGGCTGTTATTGACGTTCCTATCATGTTCTCACCTCGTTTATCATCGTATATTTTAATTGAGCGCACTCTATTATAAGCGCTTCAACCTTTTCCTTATCGGGATTTTCGGTATCAAGCAGACGATTGATTTCATTAGTCATTCGCTGAATTTCATCGGTTGGCTCATACTCCATAACCGCCGTATTGATCTGTTGTGGTTCGTCCTGCGGGACGGGTTTTCGGTAAGTGTTGCGCTCCGCTTTTATTCGAGCCGCTTGCTCAAAATCATCTATGGCTACGATTTGAGGATAGCCATTTTCGCCAATGTATTTCTTGTTTTCAAGCACTCGGCAGACCATATTTTTATTCCAGACTGCTTTGTCCATATTATATGGTATCTGCATTTCGGCGGCTATGGTTTTCAGCGATTTGCCGCCTATGTAGTCCGCAAAGATTTTTCGCACTGCTTCTGCTTCGGGAACATTCAGCGCATATTTTCCGTTCACCATGCAGTAGCCGAACGGTATGCTCCTGTTTTTCAGCATATTTTCACCTCTCAATCCGCTCTGTAAAGCCGATGTTGCCAATCAAGTCAAACCGTATTTCCGTTTCCGACAGCACGGTTATTTTTTCGACTATCTGCCCGAATTTTATTTCGTCAAATTCGTCTATCGGCTCGGCTCTCTCGAATATTCCGATCAGCTTCTGCAGTTCGTCAAGCCTTTCACTGTCCTCATCGTCAAACTTGGCGTGAAGCTGCTTTTGGGCGGTTATCAGTTTTCGGTCGAGTTCTTGGTTGCGTTCCTTAAAGTAAGCCTCGTCCAATGTTCCTTGTGAATTCAGCATGGTCAGCAGATATGTCTGTTGTTTGATATCGGCTATTTCCTTGCGAAGCTCGGCAAGTTGGGAGTTGCCCGATTTTTCTCTTTCGGAGATTGTTTCAAGCTGTCGGAGCATAGGAGCGAGTATCGCCTTGTACTGCGCTTGGAGCTTATTCCATAATCTCACAAGCGCCATTCGGAATTCATCTTCTCGTATCTGTCTAATATTGCAATTATCCGCCGACTGGTCATGATTTCTGCATACCCACCGAACACAATTTCTTCGCAATCTTCTTTTAAAAGTACAGCCGCAGTTTGCACAAACTATCTTTCTTCGGAATGGGCTGCTTTCTTTGGGCAATCCTGTTGGTGTATCTTTTTGTGCAAGCAACCGTTGAGCGCTTTCAAAAATTTCTTTTTTAATAATCGGCTCATGCGTTTCCCGAACGTAGTACTGTGCCTTTTCGCCGCGATTTGTTACCGTTCTGTACGGAAGCGTATCCGTGGAATAGCTTTTCTGCATAAGCGTATCGCCAATATACTTTTCATTGCTTATTATCCAACGAATTGTCCCATGCCGCCAGACTTCCTTTCGAACTCCGAGCAGATTTAATCGTGTCGCTATTTCATTCATTCCAATACCGCTTACATACCAGTCAAATATTTGCTTTACGATGGCTGCTTTTTCGGGATTGATTTGCAATTTACCCTCTACATAGTCGTATCCGAATGGAGTGGAAGCAGTTTTGTAAGTTCCGTCCATCATACGCTTTTTTACGCCCAATCGACAGTTTTTCGAGATGGACATTGATTCTTCCTGAGCAAACTGGCTGTATATCGCCAGCATCATCTCCGAGCTTATCTCGCTCGTGTCGATATTCTCTTTTTCAAAGTAGACGCTTATGCCAAGTGTTTTCAGCTCTCGTACCGCTTCAAGGCTGTCTTTGGTGTTCCTCGCAAACCTCGATATTGATTTTGTAAGAACCCGATCGATTTTCCCTTTTCGGCAGTCGCTCATCAGCCTTTGGAACTCACTGCGCTTTGCCGCCGAGGTCCCTGATATACCTTCGTCTGCATACATATCTACGAATACCGCATCGGTGCTGTTTTGGAGCAGCTCGGTGTAGTATCGTATCTGCGCTGCGAATGAGTTTAGCTGATCCTCGCTATCACTCGACACTCGTGCGTAGGCGGCGGTTCTGACGATTTCGTCGGAACGGTCTTTTGCGGGTATTATCGTTATTTCAGCCATATCACCACTCCTTTCAACACACAGTATACCGAAACGGTTCGGGTTTATCTATCACTAATGTCACCGAAATATCCACGGAAAATTTTATCACAATCGACAAAAGCGGACGAGGGTTCAAACCTCGGTGAGCCGCTTTATAACACCTTTTTCTATCTTTCTGCGCTGCGCTTCGGAAATGAGATTTTCCGCTAACAGCTTGTCCAGAAATTTGCGGCATAAATGGAATTTGTACTTGATGATCGCTTCGTTATCCATGATTGATTTTTCCTCCATAATCTTTTATATAAAATGTGCAATTTTCAATCTCGTTCGTAAACTCAACTGAAATTTGCACACTTTTCAGTGTGCAAACGGTTGCGGCTCTGCGCAATTACAGAGCCGTTTCCATTTATTTTAACAGCGAATTTCTTCGCTTGTTTGCCTGTAAACATTGTCGTATTTGCCCCGCACCCCCGACATCGGGAATATTTCAGACTGCTGCTGGCGCAGCATCATAGGACTCTCACCTCGGCATGGTTCTCATGCCGCCGCCCCCACTGCTTCTAACTTATGGCCGGACGGAAGTATCATTATCCCCCTGCGCAGGTCATCGCGCACCGACTGCCACATCGGTTTCGGGAGCTGCTCTTTATCGCTCGGTTATAAATCAACTTTCGGAATATTGTGAGTCATAGCTCGTTCGGCAAAGTGCCGTGCTTGTCCGATTTGTGATCCAGTGAACGTCCTGGCGGAGCGCTCCTACCGCTTTTAACCACTAAGGGCTGCGCAGGGGAAGGTATCTGAAATACTGCATATTCAATTGTCAAAGAACTGGAGAGGGAAATTTGCCCCTCTATAATATTCGCCGTTGGGAAGGGGTGTTTGATAGGCAAAAAAGACGGAATTTATAAAATTTTGTTTATACTATACAAAAGATTTTTTTGAATTTGTGCAGTATCACAACAATTTTATCCTATGATCTCCTCTCTCAGCTTCTTGAGAATTTTGTGCTTGTTACGATTCACCGTGTATTGGCTGACACCTAATTCTTCGGCAAGGTCACGCTCGCTTCTTCCCAAATAAAAAAGCTGAGTGATGAGGTATCGTTCCTCGTCACTCAGCTTTTCGAGTGCTTGTTCAAGCATTATTTTGTCGGAAACCGTTTCACGGAAGTCCGCAGTTCGGTTTTCAAAGTCGAACCCGAGATCCGTCAGTCTGTCGAGCGAGTCCTCGCGGCTCGGTATTTCCTTAACCGTTTCTTTCTTTTGGTCAATAATGTATCGCGTTTCTTTGAGGTCATGCTCGACGTACTTGATGCGCCGATCCCATTTTCTGAGGATTTTGTAAACCTCGTCGGAAACTTCAACGGCAGTGCCGTTCTTAATGATGTACTTTTTGGACATTGTCAGTCCCTCCTGTAATTTAGAATTTTGTGTTGTTCAAAATCTGAATTACGGGAGGCGACCTGCACTGAGGCGTTATCCGTTTTTGGGCAAAAAAATATCCGAGGCGGTGTTTCGCCTCGGATTTGAAGTTATCTAAAAGAGCCGATTGATTTTTCGGTACTGTGCCGATGCCGCCAAACAGCCTTTTGATTCCACAGGCTGCATTGGCTATGATAATCAACTCCAATTATATTTTAGAAAGAATATCGGAGACTATGTAAAGTGCATAAGTCTCCGATAATCGAATAAACAAATTAGACGTTAGTTTTACACGATCGTCCGTTTTTGTTCGCTACGGCTTGAAAAACATTGTTACTTAATAATATCTTTCAGGTTCGCAGGCTCTTTAGGCTGATAAGGGGCGAAACAGGCTGCGGTTGCATAGGCCGCTTTCGCCGACATTAGAGCCACTTTTGTTATAATCTTTGCGATAATTTCACCGACTTTCAAGGTGCTGCCTCCTTTGCATAATAATGCGAATGGGAGAGTTAGTCAAAGTTCCGGCTTACTTTTTGAAGTTCTTGATATTCTTGGGAACCTTAGGCTGATAACTCCAGAAGCCGCAAGCGGTATTGTTGCTTATAACAATATTTGTTTCAGCAATCCGAGCTATCACTTTCAGAATCGCATTCACGGTGTTTCACCCCCTTTAAAGCAAGAATTATTAAAACAGCGTCCGCTGTAAGGGCATACGAAGATGAATAAAATAAAATATTGATATTCAGCAGCAGGGATACACACATAATTATAGCCAAAATACCGGCAATGATTTTGGAAATTATTCCATACTTTCTGCGCTCAACAACTGATAGGGGTTTATTTTTGTGCTCAACCGGCGAGAAAATCAAAATAAGCAGAACCGACACAAAAGCGGCAATGCACAGAAATACCCGTCCCTCGTGTGTGTCAATATCATAAAAAAGAAGCATGACCAAGTACAAAAGGATAGATACAAAAAAGCAGCTTACCTCGGATCGGCAATGGTGCCCGCCCGAAAATTGTCTTATTGCCGAGTACATAAACACAAAGGTCATACTTACAAGAAATGATTTTGTAAAGAGTGAAATCACAAGAATAACCAAAAAGAAAAACAACTTGCTGATTGCAAGATGCAGCCCGTAAAAATAAAATTCACGGTTTTCCGGTTTGATTATTCCCTTTTCAACCAGCATGATTGACAGATCATCGGCTATGTTTTCAAACATTCTATCACCCGCCTATCTTTTTCTTGATTATAGCAATATGATTACGAAAAGTCAACCCGTTTTCTTCTGAGTGGTCAAAAAATGCCCCTGAGTGGTCAAAAATTTTTACAAAGCATTAAATTTGTTCACAAATAGCTCTTGACATTGAAAAATTTATCATTACATTCATCTTGAAAATACCGTTTTCATATTCGTAAACACAAGCGCCGTCGTATTTCTGCGCGATCTCACCAATAATTCTCGTTCCGAATCCGTGTTCGTTGGAGTTGCATTTGGTTGTGAAAAATGTTGTGAGTTTGCCCTCGTCGCGTTTCTTTATTATATTGCTGTATGTGTTTTCGGATATAATATTGAGATATTCACCGCGAACGAAGATTTTCAGTATCACTCGCGGCGCATCCGTCTTTTCGGCGGCGGTAACAGCGTTATCGAGAATATTAGAGATCAGCGACGATAAGTCGATCTCACTGATATTTATTTGCGGAAGCCTTTCACAGATCAAGTTAAATTCTATGCCGCGGCTTTTACATATTGCGGATTTAACGGTTATCGCCGCGTCTATAATATCATTTCCCGTTAGAGCACAATAGTCAAGGCGAATATTATCGGTTTCTTCAATCATTTCAGCAACAAGATTTCCCGCCGTGTCGTAGTGTCCCTGAGATAAAAGCAATTGCGCGTTTTGCAGATGATTTTTTGTATCGTGCCTTATTTTGCTGATTTTCTCGAAATTATTTAGTTGTACCGCTAACTGCTCCTTTATTCCGTCATAGCTGCTTTGCAGTACATACAATCGCTTTTCATTAGTAAATGAGCTGCATATGTATGTGAAAAAATATACTGCGATCAATCCTGTTATGAAAAACGCAATTGATGCAGTAAAGTAGATTACGGAGATTGACGGACTATCGGAAGAGTTCTGATATAATTCGGTAAAAATAACCGTAACAAACAAAAAGGTGGATATAACCAAGCAAAATAAAACCCAGTTTTTTTTGTTTGCTTCAAGACGTTGTTTATACTAACAATCATTTAAAATATAGACAAAATACAGAAGATGTGCTATAAT
>CAJUFF010000107.1 GCA_910585505.1 uncultured Ruminiclostridium sp.
ATAACCATTTTGACTATGATTTTATCCTGTGTCAAAATGGTTATTAGTATAAGCTGAAGGTACGATAAGTAGTCGCTTATATAAATATTTTTAGTGTTATTCTCCATTTTCTCCTCTGTGGTCTTATTATCATATTCCGAAAAACCTCTCAAAAAAAGCCCTAAGCCTATCTATAACCCCCTGCTTTTTCACCTCGCGGTTTCCTCCTCCAAAGCGTGACACAGGCGGGAGGATTTTGTCAATATCCGTCCCCGTAGTCTTAATCCCGCCGTTACGAAAGGAGCTTTCAATAAACACCCTCGTTTCCTTCTCCTTAAGGTTTTCTTCCTTTATAATCTCAACAAGCTCCTTCTCCTTTTGCTCCGAAACAAAACTGTGCCACTCATCAAGAACATCCTCAACCTCGTTGATATTTTCAATAAAATTCTCTATAAGCTGTTTCTTGCTCCTAAGCTCGGGGCTTGAATCAACTGCTTTCCGTATACTTATAAGAATTTCCTTATCCTCGCAGTTTGTGCCGTGATATTTCGCAACCAATAAAAGAATATAGTCGATGTTTATTTCAATCTGCTTAATCAGTTCGATCTCAAAAACAATATCGTCAACAATATCCGCAGCATCGCTGTTCTCTCTCCTGCGTTTCCATTCGTCTCTTAAATCCTGATACCTTCCGAGATAATCCTGCATATCTCTTTCCGAAAGTATTTCCGCTCCCTTAAATTCGTCAAAGGCGGACAGAAGATTTTGCATACGCAGTATTGCCCCAAACAGCGCTATAAACTCCTTTTGGCTTTTCTCCCCCGCTATTTCGGGTTCGGACAGCGGAAAGCTTTCGCAAAGCTCCTCTATCATTTCCGCATACCCATGTACATGACCCTTGTCGGAATCATAGCCCTCATAATAATCTTTATAGCTTTTCAGCAGAATAACACCGCCCGAATTTTCATCACCGAATACGGAAATCGCCGAATCCACATGCTTTTGCAGATTTCTGAAGCAAACTATATTTCCAAAGGTCTTTATCGAGTTGAGTATTCGGTTTGTGCGTGAAAAGGCTTGGATAAGTCCGTGCATTTTCAGATTCTTGTCCACCCAAAGAGTGTTTAGGGTGGTGGCGTCAAAACCTGTCAGAAACATATTTACGACTATCAGCAGGTCAATTTCCTTGTTTTTCATTCGCAAAGAAACGTCCTTGTAATAATTCTGAAACTTGTCTCCGTCGGTGCTGTAATTGGTTTGGAACATTTCGTTGTAATCATTGATCGCAGCGTCAAGAAAATCCCTTGAGGTATGATCCAATGCGCTTGTATCCTCGGGGTTTTCCTCGTCCAACAATCCGTCGGGATCGGCTTCGTTTGCACCATAGCTGTAAATCGTCGCCACACGCAGCTTTTTTGTGGGATCAGCCGCCATTTGTTTTTTAAATTCACCATAATACAGCTTAGCCATATCCACCGAGGAAACCGCAAATATTGAATTAAAGCCGCTTAAACGCTGCTTTTGCTTTATCTCTTCCACCTTTCCCCTATCAGCGGAAGCAACCTGTGAAATATTGGTAAGCGTGTTGTAATAATAGGTTTTGTCGCCTCGATAGGTCTTTCGGTCAAAATGCTCCAATATGTACTTAACTATGAGCGAAATTCTCTGCGGGGCTTGATACGCCTTTTCCCTGTCAATGTCCCACACCTGTTCATCGTCAATATCCTCTTCCATATCCATTGTTTTAATGTAATCAACACGGAAGGGAAGCACATTTTTGTCGTTTATGGCGTTTACTATCGTGTAGGAATGCAGCCTGTCGCCAAATGTCTGCGCCGTGGTGGGCGCTTTTATGTTTTTGAGAGCGTCGGTGTTTTTTGGGAAAATCGGTGTACCTGTAAATCCGAAAATGTGATATTTTTTAAATTTGTTGACAATAGCCTTGTGCATATCACCAAACTGACTGCGGTGGCATTCGTCAAAAATTATTACAATATGCTTACCGTAAACCTCATGCTCGGGATTTTTCTTAATAAAGGTTGCCAGCTTTTGAATAGTGGTAATTATTATATTGGCGTTATCGTTTTCAAGCTGTTTTTTCAAAACCGAGGTGGACGTATTGCTGTTTGCCGCACCCTTTTCAAAGCGGTCGTATTCCTTCATTGTTTGATAATCCAAATCCTTGCGGTCAACCACAAAAAGTACCTTGTCTATATATTTGAGTTGTGAAGCAAGGCGGGCGGTTTTAAAGGAGGTCAGCGTCTTGCCTGAGCCTGTGGTGTGCCAAATATATCCGCCGCCCTCTATGCCGCCGTATTTTTTGTAGTTATTGGCTATCTCAATGCGGTTTAATATCCGTTCCGTTGCCGTTATTTGGTAGGGGCGCATTACAAGCAGAAGATTTTCCGAGGTGAAAATGCAGTATCTTGTTAAAATGTTCAGAATGGTATGGCGGGCAAAAAATGTTTTTGTAAAATCTATAAGATCGGGAATAATGCGGTTTTTTGAGTCTGCCCAAAAAGAGGTAAATTCAAAGCTGCTGCTTGTTTTTCCCTTGCCGAGCCTGCCGTTTTCACGCTCCTTTATAACGTTTCTTCTTGTACTGTTTGAATAATATTTTGTATTTGTACCGTTGGATATGACGAAAATCTGTATATACTCATAAAGACCGCTGCCTGCCCAAAAGGAGTCCCTTGTGTAACGGTCTATTTGGTTAAACGCTTCACGGATAGCCACACCTCGGCGCTTTAATTCAATTTGTACCATAGGAAAACCGTTTACCAAAACAGTCACATCATAGCGGTTATCGTGCCTTGCGCCCTCGTTCTTTCCGACGGCATACTGGTTTATTACCTGCAAATTATTGTTGTGTATATCTCTTTTATCTATCAGTATAATATTTTTCGAGGAACCGTCGTCACGGCGCAGAACCTGTATATAATCCTCTTGAAGCTTTCTCGTTTTTTCAAGCTCGTGTTCGTTGGAGTTTGCGATTGATTCGGAGAAAAAACGCTGCCATTCGTCATCGGTAAAGGCGTAATTGTTCAGTGCTTCAAGCTGTTTTCTGAGATTGTCCGTCAGTTCCGATTCTCGGTGAATTGGAAGATAGGCGTAGCCTTGTCCGCAGAGAAGAGTTATAAATTCCTTTTCAAGCGCAGCCTCGCTTTGGTAGTTTTCGGAACGGTTGGGGTCGGGGGTGTATTCGGTTACTACGGTGGATTCGGTGGTTTCGGCTACTATATTGAAATATGACATTTTATTTCTCCTCTGTCAGTTCTTTGAATGACAAAAGCTTGTCCCGATAATATTCATACTGTTTTTGACGTGCGGCGATTTCTGCGGGTAAGCCTTCGGATATGTCGTTGCAGAGTTTGTCGAAGCGGTCAAGAATTGATACTATTCGCTCTTGTTCCGCCAGTGAGGGAACAGGGATTTTTACATCTTGCAAATCTTTCACTTTAAGATGGGGAACAGAACCTTTTGATATTTTAGGAACAAATTGGTCTTTGGCAGAGTTTGAATATAAGTAGTACATCAAAAATCTTGTTAGCACAAATTTCTCATCTACTTTTATTGCATATAAAGTCTCACTTATTCCCCATTTGTTTTCATAAGACTCTATTATAGCCATTCGACCAACCGTTCCGGTTCCGGTGCTTGCAAACAATAATAATCCTTTTTCGAGATTAGCCCTTTTATTTATTAGCAAGAGTGCTTTAGCGGATATTTTATCAGTTCTTTCGGTTACATTTATTGAATTATTATATATGTCTTTTCCTGTAACATATGGCAAATTACTTTCACTTGTGTTTAGGCGGAAGTTTTGTCGAGGATTTAATCCTGTTTTAAGTGACAAAATAACATCCTCAATCCTCATCCACTTTATCGGTGTAAATCGGTAAAGTTCTCTCTCTCTCTCTCTCTCTCTCTCTCTCTCCTTTATCGGTTTAAAACTCAAAAGTGAATCTCTGTAATATTCATACTGTTTTTTTCTCGCCGTAAGTTCCGCCGTAAGTTCCGCCGTAAGTTCTGCCGTAAGTTCTGTGAAACTGTCAAGTATTCGCACGATTTCATGCTGTAACTCTAAAGAAGGAACAGGTATTATAAGATTTTCAATAACTGTACGAGATAATCTTGGAATACTTGCTTTTCTTACTCTTGAAAGAAGTAACGGCTGATTTTTCATCAAAACAAAATATAAATATCGGTTATTGAGTCCTTGCGGACATATGAAATAATAACAATCATCAGCCGCCCAAAAATCAACTTTACTGTATCCGATTTCACCTGCCGCTCCTGCTCCAATGACAAATACTGCATTTGCTTTTACATTTGATTTATCGTGATAACCAAGAGGTTTTAAGCTGTTTTGAAAAACAGGTATTTCGCCTTCTGATTTTAGTTGTTCTCTTACAAGACGAACGCCTCTCGCAATAGTTGCGATTTCGCATATTTTTTTATACTCAACTCCATCAGGACAAAATTCTTGCATCAATTTTTCAAGTTTAGTCATATCACACATCGTCCACTTTCTTTAACATTTTTTTAACTTCCTTATCAAAATCCGAAACAACTCTTTGTGTTTTATTAAAAGCATCGTACTCACCTTCTGCTTTTTTATCCGCCTCTTTTTTTGATATACTGCCCTTATCCTTTAAAATATCATATTTTCTAAATTCAAGAAACTCATTAACGCTTGCGGCAAATTCCTCCATAGTAAACGTATTTTCCCGCTCAATCAAATCCTCAATATAATCAAAATAGCCTGTTATAGTACGTTCAAGCTGCCTTATCTGCTTTTCGGTCAAATAGTTTTTCGCAACAGTCACATCGGATTTTAAAACTCTTCCGTCGGGCGCATTCTTCCAAGTCGTTAGTCCCATATTATCTTTGTTTCTGTCGGCGGAATTATATATTATTTCCGCAGCGGTCTGCCCTGTAATGGCATAATGAAATTTATTCTGCACCATAGCATAAAAATCTTTTGTGACCGGGGATTTTTTATCATAGTCGATACTGCATTCCGCAAAAATATCTGTTATTTGCTGCCATATACGCCTTTCGCTTGCACGAATGGAGCGAACCCGTTCGAGCAGTTCTTTGAAATAGTCCTTGCCAAAAGCTGTTTTACCCTGTTTTAAACGCTCATCGTCCATAGCAAAGCCTTTGATCATATATTCTTTTAAAACAGAGGTTGCCCAAATCCTGAAATTTGTGGCACGGCGTGAATTTACTCTATATCCCACAGAAATTATTGCGTCAAGGCTGTAAAACTGTGTAAGATATTTTTTTCCGTCAGAGGCAGTTACCGAGATTTTCTCGGTAACTGAATTTTTATCCAGTTCACTTGAAGCAAAGATGTTTTTTAAATGCAGCGAAATATTGTCGCTCCCGCAGCCAAACAACTCCGCCATAGCCTTCTGTGTAAGCCAAATTGTTTCGTCTTTTATCACAGCGTTAACCGAAACATCTTCGTCAGCCGATTTATAAATAAGAAATTCAAAATTTTTATCCATTGTCAATCCTCTATCTCCTTGATTATTCTATCAATCTCTTTTCTGAGTACATTCTCCCTTTCAACAATCCTCTCGATCTCCTCATTAAGCTTCACAATATCGATCTTCTCCCTTGTATCCTCCGCTTCAACATAAGTTGAAACCGACAAATTATACTCATTCTCGGAAATCTCGCCAAGAGTGGCAAGATAAGAAAAATGCTTGATAACCTCCCGCTTTGCGAACACTTCAACGATACGGCTTATATTATCCTCTGTCAGCTTATTGTTATTGGTAACCTTAATACACTCGTTTGAAGCGTCTATAAACAGCGTTTTGCTGTCCGACTTTCCTTTTTTCATTACCATAATACAGGTAGCTATCGAGGTTCCGAAAAACAGATTGCTCGGAAGCTGGATAATGCAGTCGATAAAATTATTGTCAACAAGATACTGTCTTATTTTCTTTTCCGCACCGCCCCTGTACATTATTCCGGGAAAGCATACAATCGCCGCCGTCCCGTTCGGGGCGAGCCATGAAAGAGAGTGCATAATAAAAGCGAGATCGGCTTTTGATTTGGGAGCAAGGACTCCCGCGGGCGAAAAACGGGGATCGTTTATCAGCACGGGATTTTCATCTCCCTCCCATTTAATCGAGTAGGGGGGATTTGAAACAATCAACTCAAAAGGCTCATCGTCCCAGTGTTTGGGCGCAGTCAAGGTGTCCTCGCAGGCAATATCGAATTTGTCAAAATCAATGTCATGCAAAAACATATTGATACGGCAAAGGTTGTATGTGGTTATATTTATCTCCTGCCCGTAAAAGCCCTTTTGAACTTTATTGTGTCCGAGCACCTTTTCCGCCTTAAGCAGCAGCGAGCCCGAACCGCAGGCGGGATCGTACACCTTATTAACCTCTGTCTTTCCAACAGTACCCAGCCTTGTCAGAAGCTCGGAAACGTCGGCAGGCGTGAAAAACTCACCGCCCGATTTTCCCGCATTTGAGGCATACATTGTCATCAGATACTCGTAAGCGTCGCCGAATGCGTCAATATCGTGATCCTTTACATCGCCCAAATTCATATTGGCAACGCCGTTCAGCAGCTTGCACAGTTTATCGTTGCGGCGGGGTACGGTAGCGCCTAACTTGTTGCTGTTTACGTCAAAGTCGTCAAATAAGCCCTGAAAATCGCTTTCCGATTCGCTGCCCTTTGCCGAATCCTCTATATGCCGAAATACCTTTTCCAAGGTCTCGTTTAAGTTTTCATTGTTTGCGGAATCCTCGGTAACATTGTAAAAAAGTTCGCTTGGCAAAATGAAAAAGCCCTTTTCCTGCACTAAACCCGAACGTGCGCTCTCGGCTTCTTCATCGGACATTTTCGTATAGTCAAAATCGGTATTTCCCGCTTCAATTTCGCCTTTGTTTATGTAGTTGGTGAGATTTTCGGAGATATAGCGGTAGAACATTGTACCGAGGACGTAGTTTTTAAAATCCCAACCGTCTACCGCGCCGCGAAGCTCGTCGGCGATTGCCCATATTGCGCGGTGAAGTTCTTCACGTTCCTGTTCTTTTTTGGTGTCGGTCATTTTGATTGCTCCTTTTGAAGTTTATCATAAAAATCAATCAGTGCTTTAAGTTTAAAGGCGATTTTCTCATTTTCCTGTTTTGAAAAATCCGATTGCGAATGCAGATCAGCGATTTCATGAATAACATCAACAACACATTTTAATTGTTCAGCCGTTAGCTTATTTGTATTTTGATTATTTAACCGCAGTTCCAACGTTTTTAACGCAATAATAGCGTCAGAATATTTTCTTTCGTTAACATTAAAATGATCTTTTATGAATTTTGTGCAATATGCAGCAATAGACAGCATTTGCGAAACTGTGATTTTTTGATTTTCCTATTCACCTATAACCGTCGCAGCGGTAAGCTTTTGCCTTAATAAATCATATATTCGGATATTATTTTTCATTTAACCTGTTCCTTTGATGTTCTTCTACAATATCCCAGTATATTTTATCATATTTTGCATAAAAAAGCAAGGTGTATGACAACAATACTGACAAAGCATATATAAATTCACTGTCTAATTAAAAGCGGTATCGAATTATTGTTCAACATTGCTTTTATAATTATATTATCAAAAACCGCACAAAAAAATTATCTATGTCAGATGTTTCAAATTGCTAATCCGCACAAAGTACGCTGGTAATACTGGTTAGATACAAGGTTCTTAATAGGTATTTTTTCAAAATGAACATTGGGAACAAACTGGTCTAAATAACTCATTTTTCCGCATCCTTAACCGCCCTGAGCATCTTGTCAACAGTATCTTGCAATGATTGTAAAGCGCCGATGAGCCTATTCTTTGCAACTGGGGAAATAATGGAAAGGTCTGCTCGGCTACGAGTACGCTCAATAGAACTCGACCAGGAAGGAATCGTAAGTGTTAAACTGATGATTTCAGCATCCGGGTCGAATGCGGGCATATCCTTAACAGAAGGTTCCTGCGGTTCATCGGTGACAGAAGTTTCGGTTCGGCTTGGTGTGATGACTGACCGGGTACGTTTATATTGCACAAAAGGGACAGAATTGCTATCAATCATGAGATTTACTCTACGGATTTCCTCCGGTGTGAGTTTTGCCAACTCAATCACATTTTTATGGGATATTTTATAGTTACCCGATAGAATTTTGGCAACGAGCTTCGACTTGTGTTTTGCGATTTCATCAATTGATCTTGAATAGTTAGAATATTTTTGAACGGTGGCGTAGGATATGTGATGTTCATCAGCAATACGCACAGCAGTTTTATGCTTATTTTCTGTTGAATCCAGCTCCTCTATTGATTCGGCTTGGTATTCAACGGTATATTGATTTACACCGCGAGCATTTCTCTTGCTGGCAGCGATTTTTTCGGTGTTATATTGAACACCGAAAATAACGGATATATATTCCTACAAAAACGGGGTTTTACGCAGGCACAGCTCGCCGAACTCGTAGACTGCTCCAACACCTATATTTGCCTTTTGGAGAAAGGATCAAAGAGCATGAGCCTGGATATGTTTGTTTTCGTTGCCAACGCTCTCAATGTTTCGGCTGACGAGGTGTTGCAGGATTTGTTAGAAAACACCATCTTTGTTTCCAACCATGAATTTGCGGAACTCGTCTCCGATTGCAGTCATACGAAAAGCGAATTCTTTTAGACTTAATGTCTTCAGCAAAAAAGACACTGCGAGATAATCGCCGTCTTTTTCGTCCTTAATTTTATTATATACTGATGAGGGGGCGGCATCTTATTGCAGATTTTTGTGCATTTTTAACAAATTCCAAAAAAATCGGTAACAAAATTGAAATTTTTTTATTTTGTATAGTGAAAGGCAAATGAAAAATTATTTTAGTTTTATTACCGGAAGTTATGGAAAATTCGCTTTTTTACTATAGCAATCCAACAAAAAGATAAACAAATAGAAGCGAAGCGACTAATTGTCCTTTCCGCTTCCCTTTCCTACTCCGAAAGGGAAGTAGGGGAGTCCAAAGGACGGGGGCAACGCCCCCAAAGCTTGTATGTTTTTTGCACTGTTGTAATTTTGTTTAAACTGTTTTGGGATTGCAATAACAGATTTTCGGAAGACATAATATACCAAACCCTTTTAAACTATGGAAAAAATCCATAGTTTAAAAGGGATTAATATAAGCTCGGCTTTTCGTACAAGCCGTTAAATGCTCATTTTTTTATACGGTTTACAAGAGAAAAAGATGAGTCTTTTTCTCTTCGGATAAATTATACGGTGAGAGATATTCCTTTGAAGGAGCAATAAGCGCCGCTTTTAAAGCTTCGTCAACTTCCACGCCATATGTCCTCCTTTTCAAGTATGGTTTTAAGCCTTTTCTTTGCTTTATAAATACGCTGACGTACTGCACCTGTGCCGGCGCCTAAGCGGTCGGAAATCTCTTTGCCGGACAAACCCATCACAACCGAGAGATAAAGCAGTTCATAGTCGTCCGGGGCAAGCTTATGTATGGCGTTTAACAGCTCCTCCGTCTTATATCGTGATAACATAATTTCTTCGGCGGACGGGTCTC
Source organism: uncultured Ruminiclostridium sp. (assembly GCA_910585505.1). Taxonomy (GTDB): domain Bacteria; phylum Bacillota; class Clostridia; order Oscillospirales; family Ruminococcaceae; genus Ruminiclostridium_E. The sequence continues at coordinate 9,564 of CAJUFF010000107.1, forward strand.
CCTCAATAGAATAAAAATGGCTCAACCCCCAAAGTAGTGGAAAAGGTTAGAAAGGACAAGAAACGGC
>CAJUFF010000108.1:0-1213 GCA_910585505.1 uncultured Ruminiclostridium sp.
GACGAAAAAGCTGACTGCGCGTCTGCACGACAATCTTTGTGCGGTATTGCCTTAACAATGCTCATATTTGGTACCGCTGTCATTTTTGATCTCAAATGTTATTTCCGCTCCAAATGCTTTACAATATGTTTTTACTGCCTCTATGCTGTTTTTAACGTACACCTGAGTATGATTTTTCATATATTTTCTCCTTTAAGTTTTATTATAAGCCATAAATTCTTCCGTTTTCGACCAATATTTTATTCCCCAGTTTTCAAAGTTCCATTCGTCGCTATAGGAATTACACTCATAATCAATGTAGTAAAGTATTTCGTTCTGAACCACAAAATTAGTGGGGAAGTAGTCGATATTGAGCTTTGCGGGATATAAAAGCTTCAGCATAGCTCTTATCTGTTCAAGATAGCTTTCCTTGACTTCTCCGTTCAGCACCAAGTCGTAAATTGTGCTGCCCTTAATATATTCCTTTAGTATTCGTTCGGTCTTTCCATCAAAGTCTATCATTTTGGGAATACTGATTCCCACTTCTTTCAGCCTTCGGTAGTCGTTTAACTCAGCTTCAAGCTTGTTTCCGAATTTATAATAATCGCATGGCTCATGATGTATCTGTTTTAGTACAAATTCGTTTTTACCGTCGGTAACGAGATACGAATAACCGCCTTTCCCTTTTCCGAGAAGCTTTATTTTGGTAAAGCTTTTTTCGTTTACATTTAAGTTGTTTCGCGGCATATTACATTCCTCTTGTCTTTCACTGTGTTATTTTTCGGTACTTTTATTTACGCTGTCCACTATATTTTTAAACTCAAGAGCCTTGTCGACACTTCCGTCTATCTTAAGCTTGCCGGTAAAAAACGCTTTAACGGGGTCAAGCTCGCCGTTGGCAATTTTTATAAAATTATCGGCCGAGGTGATGAGTCTTACGTCTCTGTCGTGATAGTCATAAGGCTCAACGTACACCTTGCCGTCCCTTGCCTCAATATAAAAAACGCCTTCTCCCTCGCCGGTAATTTGTACTTCTACAGCCAGATGTTTTTTATAGTCGCTGATGTCGGCACCCTTGCACACATCCTGTACGGTTTTTACGATTTCCTGATAGTTCATTTTAATAGTCCTTTCAAATTTATCGGTAACGTTTTAAACTGTAATACCGTGATTTAATTATATATTTTTTTTATTAAAAAGTCAATATAAAATAATATTTTGCAGGTTTTACAAA
>CAJUFF010000108.1:1223-9563 GCA_910585505.1 uncultured Ruminiclostridium sp.
AAAAAACCGCAAATACAACAACTTTAGTTAAATTCACCTATTGACAAAAAAACGCATATAATGTAAAATAAAACATAAGGCAAAACAAAGGCGTTTTGGCAGTTTTATGGCTGTACCAAAACGCCTTTGTTGTAAAACGGATCATATTATTCGGGAGGAAAAGGGAAATGAATGAATATTACGACGTAAAAACCGGCTTCGGAAGCGACGTTTTTAATGTGGAAACAATGAGAGAAAGGCTGCCAAAAGGAACCTTCAAGGCGCTTATGGGAACCATTGATAACGGCGCGGAGCTTGACGGTTCGGTAGCGGCGGTAGTGGCTCACGCCATGAAGGACTGGGCTATTGAAAAAGGCGCAACACATTACACACATTGGTTTCAGCCAATGACGGGAATCACCGCCGAAAAGCACGACAGTTTTATCAATCCGCAGGGAGACGGTACCGTTATAATGGAATTTTCGGGTAAGGAACTTATAAAGGGAGAACCCGACGCGTCCTCTTTCCCGTCCGGCGGATTAAGGGCAACATTTGAGGCGAGAGGCTATACCGCCTGGGATCCTACATCTTTTGCTTTTGTAAAGGATAACACTCTTTATATACCCACCGCTTTCTGTTCTTATTCAGGAGAGGCGCTGGACAAAAAAACGCCGCTGCTCCGTTCAATGGACGCGCTGTCCGCGCAGGCGCTTCGTATCCTTCGACTTTTCGGCAATACCTCCACAAAGCGCGTAGTGCCTACGGTAGGTGCCGAGCAGGAATATTTCTTAGTGGATGAAAAATTGGTCAACAAGAGAAAAGACCTGTTTTTTACGGGACGCACACTTTTCGGAGCCGCTCCTCCAAAAGGACAGGAGCTTGAGGATCACTATTTCGGTACCATCAAGCAAAGAGTGAGCGATTATATGAAGGATTTGGATAAAACGCTTTGGTCTTTGGGGGTTCCCTCAAAGACAAAGCATAACGAGGTGGCTCCCGCTCAGCATGAATGCGCGCCCGTTTTTGAAAACGCTAACCTCGCCGCCGATCATAATCAGCTTACAATGGAGCTGATGCAGAAGGTGGCTAAAAGACACGGTCTTGTGTGTCTGCTGCACGAAAAGCCTTTCGCGGGAGTAAACGGTTCTGGTAAGCACGATAACTGGGCTTTATCTACCAATGATGGACAGAATCTGCTGAAGCCCGGTTATTCTCCTCTTGAAAACGCTCAGTTTCTTACGTTCCTTGCGGCGGTAGTCAAGGCGGTTGATGATCACGCCGATCTGCTGAGATTATCTGTGGCAAGCGCGGGCAACGACCACAGGTTAGGAGCGAATGAAGCTCCTCCCGCTATTATTTCCATTTTCCTTGGTGAAGAGCTGACCGATGTAATTGAGGCTTTGGTCAGCGGCAGCCATGCCAAAGATTTGCACAGACAGTTTGATATAGGCGTTTCAACCCTTCCCACATTCCCTATGGATACCACCGACAGAAACAGAACATCCCCTTTTGCTTTTACCGGAAACAAGTTCGAGTTCAGAAGCGTAGGTTCCACCCTTAATATAGCAGGTCCCAACATTGTTCTTAACACCATAGTTGCCGATGCGCTGTGTGATTTTGCCGATGAACTGGAGCAAGCTCCGGATTTTAAGTCGGCGCTGAATCAGCTTTTGAAAAAAACATTCACCGAGCATAAAAAGATCATATTTAACGGCAACGGATACGACGCAAACTGGGTAAAGGAAGCGGAAAAAAGAGGACTTCCGAATTATGTTTCCACCGTTGACGCGGTGCCGCATTTTGAGGACGAAAAGAATGTCAGACTTTTTGTAAAGCACAAGGTATTCAGCGAAATTGAGATACATTCAAGAACCGAAACATTGCTTGAAAATTACGAAAAGGTTTTGAATATTGAAGCGCTTACCACCGTGGATATGGCTAAGCGTGAGATATTGCCGGCTGTTTTGAAATTTGAAAAGGATATTTGCGAGGCCGTTGCCGCCAAAAAAGCAGCGGGATTCGAGTCCGGTGCGGAAAAGGAGCTGGCGGAAAATATTATAGTACTCGCCGACACACTCAGTTCAAGGATAAAGCAGCTTGAATCAGATATTTTAAAGGCGCATACTTTTGAAGATATAAAGGAGAAATCAAGATTTTTCCATGATGTCGTTTTTGCTTCTATGCAGTCACTGCGCGCTGCGGCTGATGAACTCGAAACTATCGTAGCCGCCGAATACTGGCCAATTCCAACTTATTCTGAGTTATTATTCAGCGTAAGCTGATTTTACAAAAACATACTGTTTGCTGAAAGGTAAAGACATCTTTTGTATATCATTATAAATTTTAACATTTTTGCCGCGGCTGTGATATGCCGCGGCATTTTTTAATTATCATTATAAAGCTCAATTCCCACCGCACTTTTAAACATTTCATATATTGCGGGGCTGATTTTTTTTATTCGCATAGGCTTAAAATCATTATCCACAAAAAAGTGAGCCGTTTCCGCAATTAGCCGTAGTTCACCTGTTTCTTTATCTGTGACGGTATAGGAAATCCTATACTTTAATCCGTTAAAATCTTCCATTTTAAGTTTAATGCAAACCGTATCCCCGAATCTGACGGCATGTTTGTACTGACACGAAACCGATAAAACAGGACTTATTATTCCGTCTTTTTCCATCTTGTCATAAGGAAAACCTACTTGCTCCAAAAAATCAATACGTGCCTCCTCAAGCCATCTTAAATAGTTGGAATGGTGAACTACCGCCATTTTATCCGTTTCATAATAAAGTACCCGTCTGTAAAAAGGTTTTATCTTCATATTTTTGTTCCTTTCTTTTTTATTATAAAAATTATACAACTTTTTTTCTTTTTTTTCAATAGTCTGATTAAAAAGAATTTATCTCAGCAATAACAGAAATTTTGCAGGATTTTTATTTGTAAAATGTATCATATTCCACAATTTAAACTATTAAATATTGTAAGAAACTTAAAACTTTTTGTTTTTTACTCAGTTTTTAATGTTTCTATTTGAAAAAAATAAAAAAATATGTTATACTAAAAATAAATAAAATGCAATTTTGTTTTTTAAATTATTCAAAAAATTTACAGGGAGGTATCTGTATGTTTGGTGAAAGCTCACAAAGACTTTTAGAATACTCGGAGCTGTGCAGAAAAAATTGTGACATTGATCCGTCGCTTTACGCTAAATATGAGGTAAAGCGCGGTTTAAGAGATATTAACGGAAAAGGCGTTCTTGCGGGACTTACCAAAATAGCCGAAGTTAAATCATATACTATTGACGACGGCGACATAATCCCATGTGAAGGTAAGCTTTATTATCACGGAATTGATATGGAGCAGATAGTTGACGGTTTTACCAAAGATAACCGATTTGGGTTTGAAGAGGTGGCGTACCTTCTTATGTTCGGGGAACTGCCCAATAAGGAGCAGCTTGAAGCTTTCAACGATGATTTGGTATTTTACCGTGACCTTCCCACGGGCTTCACAAGGGACGTAATATTGAGAGACCCCAGCAAAAACGTTATGAACTCTTTGGCCAGAAGCGTTCTCACTCTTTATTCATATGATGAATATGCCGATTCGATAAGAATAGAAAATGTTATGCGCCAATCTCTGCAAATGATTGCGCGTTTTCCCCGTCTTGCGGTTTACAGCTATCAGGCGCTGACTCATTATTATGAGGATCAAAGCTTGTTTATACACGCACCCGATCCGGAGCTTTGCACCGCTGAGAATATATTGTATATGCTGCGCCCCGATCATTCCTTTACGGAGCTTGAGGCGAGGGTATTGGATATAGCGCTTGTTCTTCATGCCGATCACGGCGGCGGAAACAATTCCTCTTTTACCACAAGAGTAGTGACGTCATCGGGAACCGATACATATTCTACAATTGCCTCCGCATTGGGTTCCCTGAAGGGACCGCGACATGGCGGAGCCAATATAAAGGCGGCTGAAATGTTCGAGGATTTGATGGATAAGGTAAATGACTGGAACAATGAAGGTGAAATATGCGATTATCTAAACGCGGTGCTTGATAAAAATGCTTTTGATCATTCGGGATTGATATATGGTATGGGTCATGCCGTGTATTCAATATCCGACCCCCGTTCCGAAGTATTGAAAAAATATGTAAAACAGCTTGCGGAAGAGAAGGGGATGGAAAAAGAACTTGCGCTTTACACAAAGGTAGAGCGTTTGGCTCCCGAGGTTATCTGTGAAAAGCGCAAAACTTACAAAGCGATAAGCGCGAATATTGATTTTTACAGCGGTTTTGTTTATAAAATGCTGGATCTTCCCAAGGAGTTGTTTACGCCTATTTTTGCCATTTCCCGCATTGCCGGGTGGAGCGCCCACAGAATAGAGGAGCTTGTCAGCAACAGTAAAATAATCAGACCCGCTTATAAAAATGTTATAAAACATTCAAAATATGTGGATTTGGCAGAGCGCTGATAAAAAAAGCTCCCGCCGTAACGGAGCTTCGGCGGGATTTTTCGGAGGAATACAATCTGAACACTTTTAGGTTTTCATCAGACAACAAGCGTTATCACACGCTGTACTACTATAATATGCAAAAATTCGGAAAACGTGTATATAAGGCCCCGATAAACGCGGGCTTCACCTGTCCGAATATTGACGGACGAAAGGGAAGGGGAGGCTGTATTTACTGCGACGGCGGCAGCGGGTATTTTACCGATAGCTGTTCTTTGTCGGTATCGAAACAGCTTGCGCATCAGATCTCCCTTATCCGTGCAAAACATTCGGAAGCAAAAATAAACGCTTATTTTCAGTCATATTCAAATACATATGCGGACAGTGCGGAAATACTGGCGGAAAAATTTGAACAAATTTTTGATTTTCCGGATATTGTCGCCTTATCTTTGGCTACAAGAGCGGATTGCTTTAACGACGGAATTTATGCTTATTTATACAAGCTTTCACAAAGAACGAACCTTACCGTTGAGCTTGGGCTACAGTCTGTTTACGACGAAACAGCTAAATTAATAAATAGGGGACACAGCTTTTCTGAGTTTGAAGCCGCTTTTTTTCGTCTGAAAGAACTTGGTATAAGAACCGTTGTACATATAATCAACGGGCTTCCGTATGAAACGGACGCAATGATGATTGAAACGGCGCGGAAGCTAGGCGGGATGCGTCCCGACGGCGTAAAAATACACTTATTGCATGTGATAAATGGCACAAGACTTGAAAAAATGTATTCTGAAGGAAAATACTCTCCCATGGAAATGGACAGATATATTGACATTACGGTTAGTCAGCTTGAACTCCTGCCCCCCGAAACGGTAATAGAACGCCTTACGGGAGACGGCGATAAGAGCAGACTTAAGGCGCCTATGTGGAGTAAAAACAAAATTGCTGTCTTAGGCGCAATAGATAAGAGACAGGCACAGCTTGACAGTTTTCAGGGAAAATATTTTATTTAATTCTTCTCGATATCGTCCTTAAGATAAACCTTTACTTTATTCTTTTTATAAGAATACATATTTTTGTCGGCTTTGTCCATCCAATCCTGAAGTTTGGAGTTTTCGTCAGCTCGTGCACAGTATAAACCTAAACTGACGTTTATTATATAAGGCTTGCTGCTGTTACGGTTGTAATGCTGCAAATACTCATTTATTCTTGTAAAATAGTTTTTTTGTCTGTCTTCGTCAAAGAATCCCGAACCGAACATAATAAATTCGTCTCCGCCTATGCGGGCGCACACCTCGTCTTCGGTAAAGGAATTTTGAAAGGCTTTTGCTATTATCCTGATTGCGTTGTCGCCTTCGGAATGTCCGAAATTATCGTTAATTTTTTTAAGACAGTCTAAGTCGCCCATAATAATGAAAAAGTCTTTACGCTCTTTCTTGGCGTTTTCAAAAGTTTTGTTTATTCTGTTGTCATAGCCTAAGCGGTTATATACACCGGTGAGCGCGTCCATTTCGGAGATGCGCTCTATTCTTTTCAGCGCCCATTCAAGGTGCTCCTTTGAACGTATATGCTCCAAGGCATTTGATAAATATTTTGTCCAGTTGCGGAAAATCGAACTCGGAACTTCTTCTCCTTCAACACAAGTGCAGACAGAGTATCCAAAAGTTATGTTCTGGAAGTTGATTGGGAAGAAAAAATACACGTCCGGAGCCAAATTGTTATCAAAAAGGGGAGGGAATATTTCCGAAGTCTTTATGGTGCCCACATCGTCTATTGTGTTATCAGATGAGAAAATAAATCTGTTGACAGAGGTATCTGAAAAACTGTGATTGTAATTTTTATCTTTTATTTCATCCTCGTTTAATATATCCCAGTTGTCGCTTATAAAAATGTGCAGTGATTTTAATTCTTTAAGCATAAAAAGATATTTTGGAAGAAGATCAAACAGCTCGTTGATATCCTTGCTTTTTTGAAGATCTTCATACATATAAATAGTATTTATAAAATATTGACTTAAATCTATGTTTTTTTTCAGAGTATTTATATCACAAAGTTCTTTTTCACGTGAGGTGCATGGGCAGCCACAGCTTTCCGTTGGGAAAAATATGCCGGGTACGTAGTGATTCTTTTCGGTTTCTTTTCCGGCCAACAGGTCTATAATAATGTCTACGGACTTCATACCTATTTCTGACAGCGCCGGCTGCATTGACGCGATTCGAGGATGATAAACTCTTCCTTCAATTATCCGATCGAAGCCGGTTACAGCTATGTCATCGGGAACCTTTAATCCTTTTTTCTCCAATGCTTCACAGGTTGCCATTGCCATGGTGTCATTGGCGCAGATAATTGCCTGCGGCAGTTCAAGTCCGCAGTTTAATATGTGATCGACAAATTTGTAGGGAGCTATTCTCCAGAAATCGCCGTATGTATATCTGTCTTCTTCGACTTCTATACCGTTTTCTTTAAGCGCGTCCATATATCCCCGCAGCCTATGTTCTGACAGATTCATTCCTTTATGGCCGGTAATGCAGTTAATTTTTGTAAAATTATGTTTTTTTATTAAATGATTTGTAATGAGCTTGATGTAATTATAATCATCGGAAAAAACGTTATAAAAATCGGCACTTTCATAATCTACGCATACAACGGGTTTTTCCGTTTTTTTAAGCGAAAGCTCTATAGATTCCAGCACGTTGTCGGACAGCGCATTCGGCAGAATTACAAATCCCTCAAAAAGTTCGTAATTTACCAAATTAAATATGTTGTTTTCACCCTGTTTTCCTAAAATATTTTCCATATTTTTTGAGAAAAAAGATGCAAAAACAGCTGCATTATAATTGTACTTTGCAGCCTGTTTTCTTATGCCGTCTATCAGAAGCGACTGGTAAACTTCGCATACTTCGGAAATCAATACCGCTATGCATTTTCGTTCATGTTCCATTTTAGCTCCTATCAAAGTATTGTATATATTTCTGCTTTAAAAAATTATGTTATCTCTGTTTGAACGGTGGATTCTGTTTCGCTTGTATATTCAGGTTGTGTTTCGGTTTGAATAACTGTCTGTTCATCGGAAGAGGTATCGAGAGGAGGTTCGGTGATCGGTTCGACGGATATGGAATCGGAAGTTTCTGTAACCGTTGTGTCGGAAACAAAAGCTTCGGATGTATTTTCAATGCTCTCATTGGCGGAATAAATAATTGTGATTACATTTGCGATGGTACCCTTTGATTTTTTTTCGGGTTCACAGTAAGTTACGGTAACTTCTTTTGCCGATGAAAGTTGTCCTCCCATGATCTGTGTTTCTTCATTTATTACAAATTTGTTTTCGCCGCCATCGGATTTTACGGTTATTCCTGTTTCGGTAAAGGAAACGACAGTGCCTGTAATTGATTTATATTGGCTTGCTTCCTCGTTTGGGGTGGAATCTTCGGGGGAACCGGTGTTCAAATGAGTGGTCTGAAGCTGTTCAATAAGCATACTAAGTTCATCCGGACCTTCTTCGGAGCCGCAGCCCGCCATAAGAATTATACAAGCAGCTGCGGCAACAAGTGCGAAAATGTTTTTTTTCATATAAACCTCTTTTTATCTTTTTCCTTTTTATAACCGCTGCCGAGCCTTCCCGCCTTTTAGGCGGAATTGCGAAGCAATCCCGGCAGCTTGTTTAAGCTGCGCTTTAAATAAAATTATACAATTATATTATATTGTAAATAAGATTTTTAAATTAATATTTGCACATAATATTAAATAATTACATTTTATAATAAAATAAACCTTAAAAATATAAAATTTTTTGAATTTCTTTAAAATATGAAACTTCTCTCACGCATTAAAGTATACTATAAAATTATCTTTTAGTATTCTCTTAAATCTAAATCTTGCATAATAAAGAAGAATGTGCTATAATAA
>CAJUFF010000109.1 GCA_910585505.1 uncultured Ruminiclostridium sp.
ACCTCGCCGTTTCTTGTCCTTTCTAACCTTTTCCACTACTTTGGGGGTTGAGCCGGAATTAAAGCACAGCCTAATCAAGCTGCCGAATTTGCGAAACAAATCCGAGGCTATTCTTTTACAAAGCTATCCTTTCCGAGTCCGCATACGGGACAAACCCAATCGTCGGGGATATCCTCGAACTTGGTGCCGGCGGGGATTCCCTCATCGGGAGCGCCTTCGGCTTCGTCGTAAATATAGCCGCAGGGACATACGTATTTTGCCATGGTGATTCTCCTTTCGTTAATGCGAGAACCTATTCCTATACAAACAGGTTCCAATTGTTGTCAGCCGACAATCGCCAACTGTTAATTATTATTCAGCGTCCGAAGGGGCGGGATTTCCTAACGACGCGGAGTTAGCCGCCATGAGCGGCTGTTTCGTCCTCTTCTTTGTGGGACGTTGCCCCACACCTTGCTTCTTTTTGCAGTGCATAAAGGAAGCAAAAAAAGACATTGCGGTTCCGCCGCTTTTTTTATTTTTTTCTTAATTTTGTAAATTATTCAATTTCAACCGCTATTTTCTGATTATACCTTACCGCGCCCGCGCGCATAACGGTACGGATAGCTCTGGCAATCCTTCCCTGTTTTCCGATAACCCTTCCCATATCATCGGGCGCAACATGCAAACGATACACGGTCACACCCTCTTCATTGGTTTCATCTACATTTACCTCAACAGCGTCTTTATCGTTCACAAGTTCCGTTACCATTGCTATAAGCAATTCTTTCATAGACTTCCTCCAATCAATCCTCGTCCTTTTTCTTTGATAAACTTACTTAAGAAGTCTCTTTACGGTATCGGTAGGCTGCGCGCCCTTCTTGATCCACTCTGCCGCTTTGTCCTTGTCAATGTTTATAACAGCAGGGTCGGATTTGGGATCATAATATCCGATTTCTTCAATAAAACGTCCGTCGCGGGGCGAACGGCTGTCCGCAACTACTACACGGTAAAAAGGGTTGTTCCTTGCGCCCATTCTTCTGAGTCTGATTTTTACTGCCATTTTTTCTTCCTCCAAAGTTGTTTTGTTTTTTGATTTATTTCACACTGAGTTGTTTTTTCCTCAATTGTGTAAACTTGATTTATACGGTTACATCGGCATTCCCGGCATACCGCCGCCTGTCATGGGAAATTTTGGGAAATGCTTTTTCTTTCCGTTTTTCCCTGTGACCTGCTTCATCATCTTCTGCATCATATCGAATTGCTTTAACAACGCGTTTACGTCTTCAACCTTTGTGCCGCTGCCCGCCGCTATCCTGCGCTTGCGCTTTGCGTCGATAATGGAGGGCTTTTCACGCTCTTTTTTGGTCATTGAACAGATAATTGCCTTCGTCCTCGGCATACGACTTTCGTCTATGTCCTCGTCCTTGATCTTTCCCGCCACTCCGGGAAGCATTTTTATAATGGAGCTTATGCTTCCCATTTTCTCTATCTGCTGAAACTGCGCCAGAAGGTCGTTCATATCGAACTTGTTGTCCTGCATCTTTCGGGCGAGACGAAGCTGTTCCTGTTCGTCTACCGTTGCCTTTGCTTTTTCTATCAAAGAGAGCATGTCGCCCATTCCCAATATTCTGTCCGCCATACGGTCAGGATGGAACGGCTCAAGATCATCTATTTTTTCACCAACGCCAGCAAACTTAACAGGTTTTCCCGTAATTGCAAGCACCGAAAGCGCCGCGCCGCCTCTCGTGTCGCCGTCAAGCTTCGTGAGCACCACGCCCGTAATTTCCAAAGCCTCGTTAAAGGTTTTTGCAACATTCACAGCGTCTTGTCCTATCATGGAATCCACCGTCAGTAAAATCTCGTGAGGCTGTACCTTTTCAACGATATTTTTCAGCTCTTCCATAAGCTGTTCGTCTATGTGAAGACGACCGGCGGTATCCAGAATCACAACGTCGTAGCCGTTATCCCTTGCGTATTTCACGCTTTCCTCCGCAATTTTAACAGGGTTGATCTGCCCCATTTCAAAAACCTTTACTCCCGCTTTTTCTCCCACTATCTTTAACTGATCTATAGCGGCGGGACGGTAAATGTCGCAGGCGGCTATCATCGGGCGGCGGTTCAGTCCTTTAAGGTATTTGCCCAACTTTGCGGCATGGGTAGTTTTACCCGCGCCCTGCAAGCCGCACATCATAATGACGCACGGAGGTTTTGAGGGAAAATTTATTTTCTGAGTGGTATTGCCCATCAGCTTTTTCAGTTCATCGTGCACTATGTCGATTACCTGCTGTGCCGGAGTCAGGCTGTTCATTACCTCCGAACCTACCGCTCTTTCGGTGACAGCGGAAACAAAGTCCTTTACCACCTTATAGCTTACGTCCGCCTCTAATAGCGCCATACGCACTTCGCGCATTGCGTCCTTAACGTCCTTTTCACTTAACTTGCCGTGATTTCTGAGATTTTTAAACACTCTCGACAGCTTGTCGGACAGTCCTTCAAACGCCATACTTACGACCGTTCCTTCCTCTTATACCAATTTAGCCTAATCAGCGATAATATTATATAATTATATAGAATTTAAAATATTATGCGCCAGATATAATTTTTGTCAGATCACTTTTTCCAGCTCATCTATAAGACTTAGGGATTTTTCCTTATTATTTTCGCTTATCGACAGACGGAGCTTTTCCAAAACAGCCTTTGTTTCCTCCCGCTTTTTAAATAGAGAAAGGGCTTTTTCCAATTCCTCAAGCCTTTCCTCGCTTTTTTTTATGCAGTTGAAAGCGGCTTGTCTCGTTATGCCCGTTTCCTCCGATATCTCGCTTAAGGAAAGGTCGGAAAAGTAGTACATTTCCATTATCCAGCACTGTTTCTCGGTAAGCAGTGGCTTATAGATATCGTAATAATCGGCTTTATTAAGGTCTTTTGCCATATCTCGGCCTCGAATAATTTTTTAGCTGTCAATCTTTTGGGGTTGTCAGCGTACTGTGGCATTATAACATAATTTAAAAGAAATGTCAAGTGGAAATCAGGAATTTTTTTGTAATACGGTTATTTCACAAATAAAAGCCCTATACGGTATATCAGGAAAGACGCCGCGTATGCAAAGCATGACTGATACAGCAGCGCAAAAACCGTCCACTTAAAGCTGTTCATTTCTTTCCCTATGGCCGCCGACGCCGCCATACAGGGGGTACACAGCAAGTTAAATATCAAGAAAGAAAACGCTTCCGCCGACCCGGAAAATACGCTTTCCGCACCACCCACAACTCCGAATACCCCCACTATCTCTTCTTTCGCAAGCAATCCCATTAGAGTGGCTACTGCGGCGCGCCAATCTCCGAAGCCCAGCGGGCGAAACAGAACCGATATTCCCGCCCCCAAAACACCGAGAACGCTTTCGGACATATCGGAAACGGGGGATATTCCGAAAGATGTTATTTTATAGCCGGAAAAAAACCAGATAGCAAGAGACGCAATCAATATCACCGAACCCGCCCTTTTGACAAAGGAAAAAGAACGATCGTAAACCGTCTTTGCGACATTTTTCATAAGAGGAAGACGGTATTCGGGAAGCTCCATTATAAATGGCACGCCCTCATCGGCGAACAAAAGCGTATTTTTAAGTATAAGCCCGGAAAGAAGGACTGCCGATACCCCTATGACATAGCACAGCGGAGCCACCCACCACTTGCCGTTAAAAAACAGTGTGGATATCATGGAAATGACGGGCAGCTTCGCGCCGCATGGCATAAAGGTTGAGGTTATAATCGTCATTCGCCGCTTGGCAAGATCGTCTACGGTACGGGAGGACATTACCGCAGGAACACCGCAGCCAGTGGCAATGATCATAGGTATAACCGACTTCCCCGAAAGCCCGAAAAAGCGAAAAAGTCTGTCCATTATAAAGGCCACTCTCGCCATATATCCCAAGTCCTCAAGCAGCGCCAACATAAAAAACAGCAGTGTAAGCTGAGGCAAAAAGCCGATCACCGTACCCGCGCCTCCCACTATTCCATCGCATACAAGACTCGTCACCCATGGAGCGGCGTTTACGGATATCATAAACTCCCTTGCCGCTTCACCAAGATAACCCACTGTAAAATCGGTCAGCGCAGAGCTAAAAAAAGAACCTGCCGGACCCGCAGACAAAAAGTACACCAAAGTCATTAGCGCAAAAAAACAAGGAAAAGCGGTATATTTTCCGCACAAAAAACGATCGGCTTTTTCGGTAAAGCCGGTTCCGTTCTGCGTTTTTGTCACGCATATTTTTATCAGCTCTTCTATATAATCGTAGCGCTCCTTTATTTCCTTTTCTTCGGACGTTTGAGAAACCGAGCCGTATGTTTTTCCCTTACGGTACTCCATATAGGGAGAAAAAGGCTCTTTTGACGCCTTACGCGCGGCTTCCAAAGTTTCGGTAAGTCCTTTTCCTTTCGCTGCCGAAGCTTTTACAGTTTTTATATTAAGCAGGGCGGACAATGCTTCTTCATTGATAATTATCCCCTTTTTTTCTGCAAAATCAGTCATATTCAGCATCAAAACCATAGGTATTCCCTTTTCCGCCAGTTGAAGGGTTAAATATAGGCTCCTTTCGGGGCTTGAGGCGTCAGCCACGTTTATTATTACATCAGGCCTGTTTTCGATTAAGTACCGTTCGGTAATTATTTCCTCTTTAGTGTATGGACTTAAAGAATATATACCCGGAAGATCGGTTACAATTACGCCGGGGTCGCATTTAAGTTTACCCTTTTTCTCCTCCACGGTAACTCCCGCGCGGTTGCCCACATATTCCTTTGCACCAGTGAGAGCGTTAAATACCGTGGTTTTGCCGCTGTTGGGATTGCCTATAAGCGCTATGTTCAGCATACGGATCATTCCTTTTTTATTTTTTGTACATTTTACTTCGGCTCGTCCCAAAATATTACAAAAAAAATCGTGACCCCGATTTTGACGGGATCACGATTCATGTTTTTTATTTACCGTTTATATCGTCGATAATATCCACCAGATTTGCCAATGTAATCTTTGTGCTGCACATTGAAGTCATCGTTCTTAACGGCCAGTCAGAGGGCTGATTATCGAGCGTTTCCTTAAACTCATCTCCGGTAATGGAAAGTATCTCTTTAATAAAACTCTCTCCTTTCGGATGAGATTTTAGTTCACTGTAAGTAGTATGAACAGTGAGCGGTCTGAAATATTCCTTTGCCGTGATGTCAACAAAGGCGCTTAACGGACAATTGTCACTGCTTCCACCAACCAGCACGGTGAATTTTCCGCCGTCAACTCGCCAATCGTGGATTTCATCGTCCCAATAAGCAAAGCAGCGTCTGTCAAGAGTAAAAGTCACCTTTGCCGATTCGCCCGCTTTTATCCATACCTTTTTAAAGCCCTTCAATTCCTTTACAGGTCGGGAAACGCGGGGAGAATTTTCCTTAACGTAAAGCTGTACTATCTCCTTGCCGTCCATATCTCCCGTGTTGGATAGGGTTACGGTAACGGTAATTTCGTCGTTTTCGTCTGCTTCGGTTTCGGACAACTCGATTTCGTCATATCGAAACGCGGTATATGACAAACCGAAGCCAAAGGGAAAGAGAGTGGGTATATTGTGCTTTTCGTACCAACGGTAGCCTACATAAATTCCCTCGGAATAGCAAACTTTGCCGTTTTCGCCGGGGAAATTTCCGTAAGAAGGATTGTGCTCCAGATACTGAGGGAAACTTTCCGCCAATTTTCCACAGGGGTTGGCCTTCCCGTAAAGAAGGTCGGCTATGGCTTCGCCCGCGCCTTCCCCGCCCAGATAAGCTTCAAGTATGCCGTTTACTTTGCCCACAAAAGGCATCGCCACGGGTGAGCCGTTGCAGAGAACTATAACTGTGTTGGGCTGTTTGCGAACTACCTCGTCGATAAGCCTGAGTTGATTTTCGGGTAAATCCATATGGGTTCGATCGTAGCCCTCGCTTTCATATGAAAGCGGAAGGCCGCATATAATCACCGCGCGGTCGCAACTCGCCGCCAATTTAGCTGCGTCGTTTATTTTATCAAAATTCTTGTCGTCGTCCAGACTGTAACCCTGCGCATATTCAACATCGCCGTATTCCGACATTGCATCAAGAGGTTTGGTTACGTTTATGGCATTTACATAAGAACTTCCGCCGCCCTGATATCGCGGGTTTACCGCCATTTCTCCGATAACCGCCGTTTTTCCGCCCTTAATGGGCAGCGCGCCGTTGTTTTTCAGCAGCACCATGCTTTCGCGAGCGATTTCTACCGCAGTTTTGTGATGCTTTGAATAATCGCAGGGCTTTCCGTTCTTCTTTTCATAAAGGGCAAATACAACCTCCAACAGGCGCATAACGGCTTTGTTTATCTGGAAAACAGTGAGCTTGTTTTTGAATTTCGGGTCGGCGGAGTGCATTGACACGCGCTCTCCGTTTACGGCGTTAATCAACTCGCGTTTGTTTTCCTCGCCCGTTCCTGGCATTTCCAGCTCAAGACCAGCGTAAACGCCCTGCGCCCTGTTGTCCACCGCGCCCCAGTCGGACATTACAAATCCCTTAAAGCCCCATTCGTTGCGGAGAACATCGGTGAGAAGCCACTTATGCTGAGAACAGTAATCGCCGTTTACCTTATTGTATGCGCACATAACGGATGTGGGCTTAGCTTTTTTCACGGGATACTCGAAGCTCGCCAGATAAATCTCCCTAAGGGCACGTTCGTCTATAATCTCGTTAATAACAAAACGCTCGGTTTCCTGACTGTTGCAGGCAAAGTGCTTCAAAGCCGTGCCTACCTTTTTGGACTGTATTCCGTCGATAACTCCCGCAGAAATATGACCCGACAAAACGGGATCCTCAGAGCAATACTCAAAGCAGCGCCCGCCCAACGGAGAACGCTTTATGTTATTGGCGGGACCGAGAACAATCTGTACGTCCTGTGCCTGCGCTTCCTCGCCCAATGCCATACCCTGCTTTTTTGCAAGCTCCTCGTCAAACGAGCAGGCAAGCAGCACCGCCGGAGGGAAGCAGGTGGCGGGTACGCTTTCTCCCCATCCCAAACCGTCGCATCGCCTTAAGCCATGAGGACCGTCTGAAAGATTGATTGAAGGTATGCCTAATCGGGGAATTTCCACGGTGCTCCATGCGTTCGCGCCGGTAAGCAAAGAGACCTTCTCTTCTAAGGTCATTTGGTCAATAAGAGCTTTTATATCGCTTTTTTTCATAGTAATATTCGCCTTTCTAAGTTTTTTAACTCCTTAAATTAAAATCACATAGTTTGGGCTACGTCCGCTTAATAAATTCAAAAAAACTATTATCGGCTTTTTCGCCGAACTCACGTGGAGTGGTTATTTCCGATATTCCCAGAATTTTCGGCGTTGCCGTCCATACAAGATATTTTTCCAAAGAAAGAACTCTCTGAACCTTCAAATGGGCTCCGTCGCGCAGAAGAAGTCCGTCGGCGGCAATTTTCGCGGCTCCGAAATACATTCTCGCTCCCGCTCTGTACTCTGCGTTAACATCACAGGATATTTCTCCTTTCTGTTTTGACATTACCACAAGCTCATTAAAATATCCGCCATCACTGAACATAATATAGTCGCTGTAATCTTCGGGATCACCGAGAAGCTTTCCGATAGGCTCACTTTCACCGACCGAAATTTCCGATTTAAGCAGATTCCACGACTTAAGACAGCCGCATTTTACAATCTTTTTATACGATTCCGAATCGGTTGAATGAACCAGAAACGGCTTTTCATACTCACGAAGATATTTATCGTCGATGCTGTGCCCCGAATATACTTTTTTTGCTTTCTCAACATCGTCTTTATCAGCGGCGACAATTATATTTTTTCCCAAACGGCTTTCGTATTCGATAAAATCCATAAAATGATACTGCCAGTGTGGACTTTTTTTGTTTAGGACAAATTGAAAAAGCCTGTGTCCTCCGTTTCCCGTTGTTGAATAAAAATCTCCTTGATCCGTTAAACGCAGCAAAATCCAGCTTTCATCATAGGACGCTTCGCCGAAAGGATTCGTATCCAACTTATCAAATGCCGCTTCGGTGTAATATATCATTCTCGTTTCCTTATAAAAATATCAGATATTAAGACAATACCGCACAAAGATTGTCGTGCAGACACGCAGTCAGATTATCCAAAACAACGCAGGAATACCAGCATATTTTAAGTAGTTTTTGGCAAAAAGGACGAAAAAGATGCAAGCGTATGCGCGGCAAAGTGCGCAGCGCGGTCTTTGCGCGGTGTTGCCTTAACTATACCCTTTCTATAATAAGAGAGTAGTACTTGGAAGCGCCGGGCAGACATGTCTGTATTTCCGGCTTATCCCTGAAGTCGCCGCTGCAATTTTCGTAATCATCGCAGCCGCACCAAGGCTCTATGCAGACAAATTCGGCGTTCATTCCCGCAGGAGTCCATACCCCCAAGGATGAAAAGCCGTCCCATGAAAGCTTTATTCCCTTGTTTTCATCGTCCAGCAAGCTTACGCTTTTGGAAACAATGCCCCTGAAATAAAGCACGTCATTGTCAAACAACGAATAAGACAAAGGACATTCACAGCTATTTTTCAATCTCCACACCGAGCCGTTTTCCTTAAACTGCCTCGTCTTTACGTCCAACACCGGACTGCACACCGTTTCCTTTTCCTGAAACACCAGTCTATAATCTTCAAAGCGCTTTCCTTTAGCAGGGCAGGCAAAAGCGGGATGAGCACCTATACAGAACGGCATGGGCACCGAGGTATTGTTAACTACCTCGTAAATAATTTCCAGATTGTTTTCGGTCAGCTGATACTGCATTGCAAAAGAAAATTTAAAAGGAAACATTTTTAAGGTTTCCCCGGTTTCATGAAGTGAAAAACGCGCCGTACTATTTTCTTTGCCGTCATGCACGTGTGAAATCTCAAATTCGTTGTCTCGGGCAAAACCATGCTTGGTCATATGATATTCTATCCCGTCAATGATAGTTTTTCCTCCTTTAAGACCGCCCACCGAAGGAAAGAGAACAGGCGAAGTTTTTCCCCAAAACACCGGATTTCCCGCCCACATAAGCTCATTTCCGTCAAGTATCAACGATTTCAGCTCCGCGCCCTTACTGTTGATAACGGCCTTTGAGTTTAAACAGGATATTATTTTTTCCATTTTAAAAAGTCCTCCGTTGAAAACGAGTCAGCGCGATGCAAGCTCCGCCAGCTTAAAGAGCAAATCGAGATCTTCGGGAATATTTTTCTCCGTATTGTCCCACTGCGGCATTTTACTCCATGTTATAACGTTTTCGCTAGCCATATATTCTTTTAAAAATTCCTCGGACATACGTTCCGTATTGATATAAGGCATACCGTTGGAATCGAGTGTAGGGGTGGAGGAGGTGGCGGCGTAAATAAAATCACTGTTCCAAGGCATACTGTATACCCAAATAGCATCGTTTGCCTGCATATCCTTTATATCGGGAATATATCCGCACTCGGTAAGGGCAAGCATCTTTCCTTCATGGGTCATATTTTTAAGTTCGTTGTATTTACTCAATTGGCAGGAATGATCTTCGCTGCTCGGATACACGTCGGTGCCCGTT
>CAJUFF010000110.1 GCA_910585505.1 uncultured Ruminiclostridium sp.
CATTGAACGGCGTTTTTCGATTTTATATCAATCCCTTTTAAACTGACGTAATACCCACAGTTTTAAAAAAGATTGATATTATTCCGTTTCTCTAAGCTCACTGTACTTTTTTCGGGTGGCTAATCCGCCTCTTATATGTCTTTCCTGCTTGTTTTTTTCCAAAACCTCCTTTACCTGCTTTTGCAGTACGGGGTTTACTTTTTCGAGTCTTGCGGTTATATCTTGATGAACCGTGCTTTTGCTGATTCCGAATACTTTTGCCGCGCTTCTTACGGTAGCTTCATTTTCCACTATGTACTTTCCGAGGCTTACGCATCTTTCCTGTTTTGTTCCGAAGTCTTGAACTGTTGAAGTATTCCCTTTTGGTGACATTGTTTCGCCCCTTTGCTTAATTTTTTCCGCTTTTTCCGTTACGGATATTTTATTGTATGCAGACAAATTCTCCATCATTACAACCCTTGTTTGTCCGTTTGCAAAAGTACAAGTCTATTTTTTGTCTTTTCCACATATTTATTGTAAAAAAGGACAAGGAGGATAACGGAAAGTGGAAAGAGCGTCTGGATTGCTTGTTAGAAGAAAAGCCGCCGTGGATAATAAGCAGCCGCATATTAAAACACAATCGTACCGTTCAAAGGAGCATACTAACATGGTCGACCGCGCCATGTCGAGCGCTGATAAGAGGTTTCCCGAAGAGGTTTTTTCGGGGGAGGTTTCTTTGGACAGCAAAACGCCTAACCGCATTAGAGCGGAAATAGGCGCGAGAAGGGAAAAAAAGCTTTCAGGCATGGAAAAGTCAAGTGCTGCCAAAGCCTTGGAAAAACCGATGTTATCTGTAAAAACAGATTCGGAACATATGGGTCTCACTTCGTCAGAGGCAAAAAAACGCCTTTCGGATGACGGTCCCAATACTCTTGAGCAGAAGAAAAAGAGAAAAGCCCTAAAAATGTTTGCGGGGCAGTTCAAGGACGCTATGGTTATGATACTGATGGCGGCCACGGCGGTGTCGGTGGTTATGGGAGAGTATTACGACGCGCTGACAATATTGGTGATCGTGGTATTGAACGCCGTATTGGGTTTCGCTCAGGAATATCGGACGGAAAAGACACTTGAGACCATAAAAGCCATTGCCGCTCCTACCGCCAAAGTAAAAAGAGACGGCGCGCTTACCGTTATTCCCTCTGAAAATGTGGTAAGGGGGGATCTGGTGTTTCTTGAAGCGGGGGACAGAGTGCCCGCCGATTGTGAAATAGTCGAGTGTATGGCTTTACAATGCGACGAATCCGCTCTGACGGGTGAAAGCGTTCCCGCCGACAAAATGGCAGCCGCAGTAAATAAGGGGGTTCTTAATCAGAAGGGCGCCGTTTATATGGGTACGGTTGTCACGAAGGGACACTGCGCGGCGGAAGTTTTCGCCACGGGAAAATCCACCCAAATGGGTATGGTGTCAAATATGCTCAGCGAGATAGAAGAGGAAAAAACTCCGCTTCAGAAGCGTCTGGGTGAATTGGGGAAAATCATAGGGATAACCTGCGTTATTATCTGTATTCTGGTGAGCGTTATAGGGATTTTGAGAGGAAACGAAATCTTCGATATGCTTTTTGTGGGGATTACCTTGGCTGTGGCGGCAATACCGGAGGGACTGCCCGCTACTGTAACCATAGCTCTTGCTTTGGCGGTAAGACGAATATATAAGCAAAAGGCGCTGGTGAACAAACTGCATTCGGTGGAAACGTTAGGCTGCGCAAACGTGATTTGCACCGATAAAACCGGTACCCTTACCGCCAACAAAATGACAGTTACCGAAATATTTACCTTAAGCGGCGGAAAAGAGGTAAAAGCGTCGGATCACATATCAAAAATGCTCTTCACCTGCGGGGCGGTCTGCAACAACTCCGATGGGGAAAACGGTGATCCGACGGAATCTGCTCTTATAATATCCGCCGGGAACGCAGGGGTAAACGTATCGGGCTATAAAAGAATATCGGAAATTCCCTTTGACAGCGGTACAAGGTTTATGGAAGTGACGGTAAAATCGTCGGCCGGAGAAACGGTCAGCTTTTTAAAGGGAGCTTCGGATACGGTGTTGGAAAAATGCTCCCAATACCTCGGCGCAAATGGAGTTGAGACGCTTGGCGCATCCGTAAAGCGCAGAATCGCCGAGGCGGTGGAAAAAATGACAGGAAGAGGTTTAAGAGCGCTGGCATTTGCCTATAAAACCGCCGGAAACGACCGATACATTTTTATAGGACTTCAGGGAATGGAGGATCCGTTACGGCCGGAAATCAGAGGAGCGGTGAAAAAGTGCGAAAAAGCGGGAATCAGGATTATTATGCTGACGGGAGACCATATAAACACCGCCGCCGAGATAGCTTCGAGGGCGGGTATTATGAAGAAGGGACAAAAAGCGTATACCGGAGCCGAATTGGCTTTAATGAGCGACAAAGAGCTTTCGGAAAAGCTGGATAGCGCTGCGGTGTTTGCAAGAGTAAGCCCGGCAGATAAGCTCAGGATAGTGCGTATGCTTAAAAAACAGGGCAATATTGTGGCTATGACAGGGGATGGCGTAAACGACGCTCCTGCGGTAAAGGAAGCGGCGATAGGCGTAGCCATGGGAAAAACCGGTACCGATGTCACCAAGGAGGCGGCAAAGCTCGTGCTTTTGGACGACAATTTCGCCACTCTCGTAAATGCGGTGGAGCAGGGAAGGACGGTTTATTCCAATATCCGCAAATTTATAAGGTATATGCTGTCCTGCAACATCGGTGAGGTGTTTACAATGCTGTTTGCCATGCTTTTGGGTCTTCCGGTGGTTCTGCTGCCGATTCAGCTTCTGCTTATAAATCTTGTAACAGACGGACTTCCCGCAATCGCTCTTGGAATGGAGCCATGTGACAGTAATATTATGGATCTTCCCCCCCGAAAGAGCGATGAAAGTATTTTCGCTGGTGGAATGCTGTGGAGCATTCTTATAAGAGGACTGGCGATAGGAGTTGTGTCGGTGTTGAGTTTCCAAGCTGTTTTTGGAGGCTTTGGACTCGAAGCGGCAAGAACGGCGGCAATGGTTACTCTGAGCCTTTCACAGTTAATATTTGTGTTTGAGTGTAAAACGGAGGGGCGGGGAATTTTTAACGCCCGCTATCTTTCAAACCCAAGACTTATCGCCGCGGTGCTGATAAGCTTGCTGTTGACATTGGGTGTTGTTTATGTATCGGGGCTTTCTTCTGTTTTCGATACGGTGTTTCTTGATACGTCAATACTTCTGCAAAGCGTTCTGTATTCTATGGCAGTGCCGTTTATCCGTGGTATATGGCTTTTTATCAGGGGCAATAAGGAAGTATCCGGCGGGTATGACAATATAAAATAATATTTTAGTGTAAAATGACGGTTGATTTATTATCGAGGTTATGCTATTATTTTATTAACGGATTATAATCTGAAAAAAATGATACATTATGTGCAGCAGACGAAATTTTAAAGTATTGATACTGATTATTTCAGAAGCTTATAATATAATATAATATGTTATGATTGTGAAAAAGGGAACGTCCGTTAAAAAGGACGTTTCTTTTTTTGAACGTCGCATCTCTATTTGCATTACTATATTTTTTGAAAAAGTGATTTTTGCTTTTATATTAGGGTATGTTTGAAAAATCGAAAACGCCGTCTTTTCGCCCCCGACGGCCATATTCTGCGGCAAAAAGTTTTGTCAAACGACGGTTTGACTGCGTTTTTTTCCTTGAAGCTAACTATTTTGGGTCAAAAATCCGTTATTTTCTCTATTTTCAAACCAGCTCCAGTAGAATAGAAAGAAAAAAATTTTAAAAAAATGAATGGATTTATAAATCCGAATCGTATTACATATGATGATCAAAAAAATAATAGGAGGAAAAATTTAAATGAAAAAAACAATTTCCTTGATATTATCGGCCATTTCCGTTTTTACCTTAAGCGCAGCGCCGATTTTAGCAGAAAATGCGCGGGCGGTTGATGACACCTCCTGCTATGGCATATGCCTGAACTCGGTAAATTCATGTTTTTACACCGACACGAACAACGACGGAACCTGTGATAACTGCGGTGTAAAGGGAACTCACGGTTACTGCTATATAGGCGGTTACACTGATTCCGACGGAAACGGAGTCTGTGATAATTGCGGCGCAAGCGTAAAACACGGCTTTTGCCACGGTGTATATTACAGTGACGCGAACAAGGACGGAATCTGCGATAACTGCGGTATAAGCGGAAGACACGGTTACTGTTACGGGGTGTATTACAACGACGCCAATGCAGACGAAATCTGTGATAACTGCGGCGTTAGCGGAATTCACGGGTATTGTCATTTCGCCTATTACGCCGATTCAAACGCAGACGGAATATGTGATAATTGCGGTTCGGGCGTGAAACACGGCTACTGTCACAGCGTATATTACTCCGACGCCGACAGAAACGGAATCTGCGACAACTGCGGAGTAAACGGAAAGCATGGTTATTGTCACGGCGTATATTATTCCGATTCAAACGGAGACAAAATCTGTGATAACTGCGGCGTAAGCGGAAGGCACGGTTATTGCCGTACGGGATATTACAATGACGCCAACAAGGATGGTGTTTGTGACAACTGCGGCATTAGCGGAATCCATACGTACTGCCATATTGGGTTCTACGCCGACGCTGACGGCGACGGTATCTGCGATAGCTGCGGCGTAAACGGAAGCCTCGGCCATTGCCGCACAGGCCGCTACGCAGATATCAACAACGACGGAATCTGCGACAACTGTGGATTAAGCGCAAAGCACGGCCATTGCGGCGGAAATTACATCAATACAAATGCGAACTTCGGCAGCGGAAGCTGTGGCGGTCACCATGGCGGACATCACGGCGGAGGACGCCGCCACGGCTGCCGTTGAAGCAAATATAAAAGGAAAGCCGATATGCGAAGTGACCAAGAGGTAAACAGAGCCATCGAACGGTATTCTGATACCGTTCGCAGGCTTTGTATGATACGTTTGAAAAATTATGCCGATACTGAGGACATATTTCAGACAGTTTTCTTGAAATATGTCCTCAGTTCCGTTTCATTTGAAAATGAAGAGCACGAGAAGGCGTGGTTTATTAGGGTAACTATAAACGCTTGCAAGGATCTGCTCAAAAGCTTCTTCAGAAGTCACGCGGTTTCTCTTGATGAGATAGCGGAGCAGGCCTCCGAGTGCCCACCGGATTACAGGGATGTTTTGGAAGCTGTAATGTCCCTTCCCCAAAAGTACAGGGACGTGGTATATCTGCATTATTATGAGGATTATACTGCCGCAGAGATAGGACATATATTGGGAAAGAATGTAAATACGGTATACACCCTTTTGACGCGTTCCAAGCAGATGCTTCGTGAGAAGTTGGGAGGTGACGGATATGAATAATGAATTTAAAGAAATATTTGACAGCGTAAAAGCAGAAGAGTCTTTAAAAAACAGTACCAAGGTATTTCTTGCGGAAAAAATCCGCAGTTATACCAAGACGAAAACGCCAAAAAGAAAAATTTTTCTTTGCGCTGCGGCCTGCGCCTGTATGCTGCTTTTGGTGGGGACAGGCGGGCTTTATTTCACTCCCACGTCTGAGATAAGCATAGATATAAATCCCTCGTTGGTTATGAGCATAAACCGTTTTGACCGGGTTATATCAATGAACGGACTTAATAAAGACGGTAAGGAGCTGTTGGGAGAGCTTGACGTAAGATTTAAAAATTACGTTGACGCGGTAAATTTAATACTGGAAAACGGCAAAATTTCCGCACTGCTTTCAAATGACGATATTATGACAATTACCGTTACCGGAACCGACGAGGAGCAGACTGTCAGAATCTTTTCCGATGTGGAGGAATGTACGTCCGGACATGAGAATGCGCACTGCTATTACTCTTCCTCGGATGAAACCGAGGCGGCTCACAACGCCGGGCTTTCCTGCGGGAAATATAAGCTTTTTCAGCAGGCAAAGGCTCTTGATCCGGATATCACCCCGGAAATGATACAAAGCATGACCGTGAAAGAAATACATGAGCTTATCGACGCGCTTTTGGCGGAAAATTCCGTTGAAACGTCATCAGGCATATTGAACGGTCATCACGGCTCGAACGGTCACGGACACGGATAATTCCGAGGCTGTTATGTCACAGTACGACCCCTCCGCATATACTGCTAAAGAGCAGGGAATCCCGTAGGTGAGGGCGGAGGGTAATGGAAACATTCATGAAAAGCCACAGCCACCCAAGTGATTGGGACTTACCTGCTGAATATAAATAAAGCCTCCCGTCTGATGACGGGGGGCTTTGGGTTTTCAGAGGGTCTCTTATACTAATTCTCAATCATCTTGCAGACAAAATTTCACAGGGTCCACAAGATGATTGAGAATTACACCCAAAGCCCTAATTCCCGATCGACAACAAAATTTGCCTATACTTTGATCGGGAATTAGGGCAATACCGCATAAAAAAGTTTTCGCCACAGCACTTATGATTTTCAGCCAAAAGCGCTATAGCGTTTCTATTGACAATGTAACGGCTTTGATATATAATTATTACTGAGATAAATGGGAATTTAACGATATAAATAATCTACGATGAGGAAAAACATAATGATATACAAATTCAACGAAAAAGTGTCTGTAAAAGCATTGGCAGATTTACGTGAATCTGTGGGTTGGAACAGGATGGAAAGAGAGTATAAAAACCCTTTGATGACATCGTATTACCATATTGCAGTTTATGAATATGATAAGCTGATTGGGTATATTGATAGTGTATCAAATGGGGTAACAGATGCTTATATTCAGGATTTAATGGTTTGTCCGGATTATCAAGGCAAAGGGATTGGCACAGACCTGATGGATAAAATGATTGAATATCTGAAGGAAAAGCGTATCTACATGATTTCAGTGGTTTATGAAGAATGCTTGAAGCCGTTTTATGAGCGATTTGGGTTTTATAATATGCTATGTGGGCAAATGGAAACATATTAAAATCGTACATAATACAGTCTCTCAAGCAAATTCCTATTTATGGGAGTAATCGAATATTTACCAAATCCCCGAAGCGACTACCAATAATTGCTTCGGGGATTTTCTTCATGAGTATCGTCCTAAAAGAGGGTTTTCCCCTTTTTGTAAGCACATGTTTTCCTTTGATGTTATCCCCGAATGGTAAAAAATTTTTTACAGCCCCTTATAAAAATAATGCCGTCAGAATTTTTTTTCAAAAATAAAATGGACTTTTTTTTGCTTTATAAAAAAATCATATAATCAAAAATATTTCCTCGATTTGATTTTTTCTTTTGGTAAAAGGGTTTGTATAAAATCAAGGTGTTTTTTTGCCCTAAAAAATACATATTAAAAATATACAAACAGTGGGGTGAAGTATGAAATGTTTTTTTAATGTTTTATAACATTTTTTTCGGTAATTTATTTAAAAGGATTTTTCACACAAGTTTATTGTGCAATAGCTATAAAATAAATTATCATAATTTGTTATAAATTACTAATATTTGCGTTATCGCATTTTTTTTCTTTTTTTAAAAAATATAAAGAAATACAAAAAAGCTTTGATGATCATATGGTAAAAAACAAATGAACATCATATTTCCGGGCAATAAAAGCTTTCGGTATAATTTGCATTTTTTTCCGGATTATGTTATTATATAATTTGTATAATATTATTGATAAATCATTAGTCAGATAAGCTGAAAACTGGAAAGAATTTGAAAATAGTGTTTGGAAGTAATTTTGATTTTCGATCTGATTTTATATTGTTTGAAAATCGGTACATATAATGTAAAAAACAAAGAGAGGCTATCTAATGACAACAGATTTTTTCAGAGGAGTTCGTCACGGAATACCGATTGCTCTTGGGTACCTTTCGGTTTCCTTCGGCTTCGGAATAATGGCGGTTCGGGCGGGGTTGTCACCTTTGGCGGCGGTTATGATTTCGGTGACTAACCTTACCTCGGCGGGACAGGCAGCGGGGATATCGGTTATATCTGCCGGTGGAACTCTGGCAGAAATGGCATTGACCCAGTTTATCATAAATATGCGCTACTCCCTTATGGGGTTCTCGCTTTCTCAAAAATTGAACCGGAATTTTAATACGCTTCACAGAATGATCGCTTCGTTCGGTATAACCGATGAAATTTTCGCGGTAGCTTCGGCGCAGCCTCACGAGATATCGCCTTCCTATATGTACGGTCTTATTTCAATGGGGTTTTTCGGGTGGAGTTTCGGTACTCTTTTGGGAGCATCGGCGGGACGGGTATTACCGCAGCCGCTCATGGACGCTATGGGGCTTGTACTGTACGGAATGTTTTTGGCAATAATTATTCCTCCCGCAAAAAGAAAATTAAGCGTTCTATCGGTGGTGCTGATTGCGGCGGGGGTGTCGGTGCTTTGCAGATATGTATTTTTATTAAGCGGCGGATTTTCCATTATAATAAGCGGTGCAGCGGCGGCTGCCGCGGGTGCCGTGCTGTTTCCCGTAAAGGACGGTGAAGCATGAGCATAGTATTGTATATTACGGTAATGGCGTTGGTGACTTATATTGTGAGAATGTTTCCCCTAACATTTTTCAGAAGAAAAATAAAGTCGCGTTTTCTCAAGAGTTTTCTTTTTTATATTCCATATGCTATATTGAGCGCCATGACCATTCCCGCGATTTTTTATTCTACGGGAAGCGTGATAACGGCGGCAGTTGGGACGGTAATAGCTGTGGTATTGGCTTACTATGAGCTGCCGCTTATTGTTGTGGCTCTGGCTGCGTCGGCAGGGGCGTTTGCAGCGGGATTTTTTATTTAAGGCAATACCGCACAAAGATTGTCGTGCAGACGCGCAGTGAGCTTTTTCGTCAGATTGTCCAAAACGACGCAGGAATACCGGCGTATTTCAAGGAGTTTTGGGCAAAAATGACGGAAAAGATGCAAGCGTATGCGCGGCAAAGCGCGCAGCGCGGTCTTTGCGCGGTGTTGCCTTAATACCGGCAATTTGTAAATTTTAAATCTTTAAATATGAGATTATCCATTACAAGAATGACCTTTTTGGATTTGATACCAAACCTTTTTTAAACTATGGATAAAATCCATAGTTTAAAAAAGGAATTATATCAATCCATCAAAAAGATAAACAAACAGGAGCGAAGCGACTAATTGTCCTTTCCGCTTCCCTTTCGGACTCCGAAAGGGAAGTAGGGGAGTCCAAAGGACGGGGGCAACGCCCCCAAAGCTTGTGTGTTTTTTGCACTGTTGTAATTTTGTTTAAACTTTTTTTGGATTGCTATAATATCGTTTTAAAAAGTGGATAAAATGGCTTTTTAAAACGATATTAGTGTTTAAGGTATACTCTGTTTTGACTGTAGACTTTGTTATATTTTGTCTACAGTCAAAACAGAGATTATACTAATAACCATTTTGACACAGGATAAAATCATAGTCAAAATGGTTATTA
>CAJUFF010000111.1 GCA_910585505.1 uncultured Ruminiclostridium sp.
ATTTTGTTGTTTTTAAAATATTTGATAAACGTATAAACTTATTTTTTGTCTGGCCGCTGTGAGGTTTGACCAAAAATATTACTCTTTTGTTTCCAAAACGATCTTGCCGTGTTTCTCCTCAAACTTATCAACGCTGTTTTTAATCATTTTTTCAATCTCCCTGTTGGCTGACCGACCATTATAATCGGCAACGTAGCGAAACTTTGCGAAAAGCTGCCTATCAATACGGAGTGTGGATCTAACAAGTTTGTCGTTCATAATATCACCTCTATTCCACCATTTATCCACTATAAATTATATCTTAGTTTAATTGAAATTATGCAAATATGATGGTATAATAGTGTAAAATTGACGCACTGTTTTTTAGAGACAGATTTTACGGAAACGATAAACCGAAATCAAATTTGTGGAGCGATAATAAAAACCGCCAAAATTTCCCGTTTTTTTCCCGTATGGCAAAAAACTCTTTACCGATAACGTTTTTCGGCATTTTTTTTCTTGCCGCAGTAGTAAAATAAGAAGGCAGCGATACGGAGTATTGGTTAATAAAGTAAAGTAGCGTGAATAAACGCGGAAATCTGCGCGAAGGAGCGGACTTATTCATATTATCCCCATACTCCGCAACAACGTTGCTGTTTTACTGATTTTCAGTGTTATTTTGATGCTAATTTATAGTTTCTATTGAAACAGGTTCTGAATTAGCGTGATGTTAAGGGAAAGGAACGTTAAAATGGAAAAAGAGCTTTTTTCAAAGCCTAATTATTTTAAATATCCGGTCATAATTTTCTGCGGTTTGGGATTGGCGTTAGCTTCGCTTATGGGAAAAATTTCACCTTTTGGTACGGTGTTTATAAGCTGCATGAACGGAACCGACTGTTTATCCGCTTTTGCGGGAACGGCCTTGGGTTATCTTTTAAGAGGTGATTTTGTGGCTGCGGTGCCTACCGTGGCAGCGGGTGCGGCAATCTGTGTTATAAGGATTTTTTTTGTAAGGTCAAAGGGCGTTGCGGGACGGCTTGTAAGCGGGGGACTAGCGGGTGCGGCGGTGCTTTTGACCAATATAATCACCGTCAGCGGTGCTTCGGATATTTTTCTTTCCTTTGCCTTCGGTCTTATCGCGGCAATCTCCTGCTATACTTTTCTTGGTATATCAGAAAAACTAAAAAAAGAGGAAAAAATTTTTTCGGGAAAAAACTCCGAGCTTCTTCCCGCCGGCATCACGTTGATATTTATTACAGCATCCTTTACCGATCTTTCCTTCGGTATATTTAACTTAGGTGAAATTATTTCGGGGACAATAACGCTTGCCGCGGCTTATCGTTTTCGTTTAAGCGGCGGCGTTTCGGTAGGGGTGCTTTGTGCATTGGGAATGGCGATAGGAAGCGGTACTTTTGCATATGCCGCTCTTGCCTTTTCCGCTGGAGCCCTCACCGCGTCTCTGACCGCTTCGAAGGGAAGGATACCCATGGCGGCGGCCTTTCTGTTGTCCTCCGCTTTTTTGGGAGCATTGCTGGGTATGGATAGAATCATGCTTTCTTTTATTGCCGATATGCTGGTGGCATCCGTGATTTTTATGGCGCTGCCTTTAAATAAAATTATGACCGGAATTAGACCGCGTGTTTCCGCTGCTTCCGACGGTTTATCCGCCGAGGTTTTCGCGGGAAGACTTGAGTTGGTGGGAAACACCGTGGGCGAACTGCGCTATGCGGTGGAAAAAACGGCTGAGACCCTGGACAGTACAGTCAACAACGATTTTTCGGATATATACAATTCTGCCTGCGATAGCATCTGCAAAAACTGCCGTTTTAATATGAAATGCTGGGGGGAGGAATACAACGATTCGGTAAGAATGATGAACGGCTTTATAAAAATTCTGCGCCGCGGTGAAAAGCTTACCTCCGATGATTTTACCGGAGCGATTTCGGCAAGGTGCGAGAAAAAAGAACGGCTTTGCGAATGCATTAACAAAAAATATGACGATTTCGTATCGGTGGGACAAATGAACAGACGAGTAAAGGAAATGAGGAACGTCCTTACAAAACAGCTTGACAACACCGAAAGACTCTTTAATTCCATAGCGGAGGAGTTCGGAAAAGATGTGACTTACAACACCGAAGCCTCTCTTAAGGTAGGGCGCCTTCTGGAGCGATGCGGACTCGTATCACCCAGGGCGGCCGTAAAAACAGTGGACGAAAATATGATAATCGAGGCTTACGGCGAAGGGGAATTGGCGTGCACTGCCGAAGAGCTTGGAGATATGCTGATAGAGCTTCTTCAAAAGGAATTTGATCTCCCCTGCGTGCTTGAGTTCGGAAAAAGAGTCAGAATTACCGCATTTCAAAGGGCGGAATACGGCATAAAATCCGCGTCCTGTCAGTACAGCCGAAGGAAGGAAAGTGCCAACGGCGACTTTCTTACCGCCTGCGTTGACGGAAAAGGGAATTATTACAGCATAATTTCCGACGGAATGGGCAGCGGAACACGGGCAAGGATAGACAGCGCCTTCGCCTGCGGACTGCTTACAAAATTTCTTGAAAGCGGTGTCGGAGTCGAAGCTTCAATTGAAATGCTTAACACCGCTCTTATGGTAAAATCCTTGGATGAAAGCTTCGCTACCCTTGACGTCTGTCAGGTGGATCTTTATACGGGAAAAACTACTCTGTACAAAGCTGGAGGAGCCGATACCTTTGTACGCAGCGGCAAAAAGGTTACCAGAATAAAAGGAAGCGGACTTCCCGTAGGAGTAAGCGGAACTCTGTCTCTGTCGGCTCAAAGCTTTGCTGCCGGAGAGGACGATGTTATTATTATGACCACCGACGGTGCAGATTTATCGGAACAATGGCTTGAGCAAGCATTTTTAAAAGATAGCTGCGGCAATATGGAGGAGCTTGTCAAGACCGTGGCGGGAGCCGCCAGATTCAACTGCGAAAAAGGAAGGGAGGACGATATTTCCATTGTTGCATTGCAGCTAAAAAAATAGCCAAAAGTGTTGTCAGCTTGACGAAAAATTGTCACCAGAAGAATTTTTCGTCAAGCTGACGTTCATATTCACAAAAAATGTTGTAAATCTCCACAAAAGTGAACATTTAAAAAAGACAAGTTTAATAAAAATTTAACAAAGTACTTGAATTTATTTTAAATGTGTGGTACAATCAACATAAGGTAAAAAATTACCAAAAAGACTAACTTTGCGCAACTGATTTTTATTTGATTTTGACAAGAACGAAAAGAAAGGTTGGTTTCCATGGCAATTAAAAACAACAGAGATTATGAAGTGGCTCTGCACTTTTTCCACGAAGGAAGCGCTACCGAGGCCTATGAGTTCTTTGGTTCGCACTTTTGTGAACAGAACGGAAAAAAAGGTGTTGTCTTCCGAGTATGGGCTCCTCATGCGAATTCTGTCAGCGTAGTCGGTGATTTTAACCACTGGGACAGATTTCAGAATCGTATGCAGCGCGTAAGTACCGACGGAAGCGTGTGGGAGTTGTTTATTCCCGATTTGAAAAAATACGATTTATATAAGTACAGCGTTGAAAGCTCTCAGGGGCAGATAAAGCTTAAGGCCGACCCTTACGGTTACCATATGGAGACCAGACCAAACACCGCTACAAAAATTTACGACATAGATGGATTCAAGTGGAACGATGAAAAATGGCTGACTGACCGTGCTTCAAAAAACATATATGACTCTGCCATAAACATATATGAGATACATCTTAACTCGTGGATGAACAAAAGAAACGAAGACGAGCTGTTTAACTATATGGAACTTGCCAAAAAGCTTATTCCTTACGTTAAAAAAATGGGCTACACTCATATTGAGATAATGCCTGTTGCGGAATTTCCTTTCGATGGTTCTTGGGGGTATCAGCAAATAGGATACTACGCACCTACCTCACGCTTCGGAACCCCTCACGATTTTATGGAATTTGTGGATTTCTGCCATCAGAACGAGATCGGACTTATTCTTGACTGGGTTCCCGCTCATTTTCCGAAGGATGCGGCGGGTCTTTATGAGTTTGACGGCGGGTACTGCTACGAATACGCCGAGCCGTTGAAGAGGGAACATCTTAACTGGGGTACCAGAGTTTTCGATTGGGGCAAGCCGGAAGTACAGAGTTTCCTTATTTCCAACGCTAATTACTGGCTGGATAAATATCATGTGGACGGACTTCGCGTGGATGCGGTGGCGTCTATGCTTTATTTGGACTATGACCGCAAGGACGGACAGTGGCAGAGAAACATAAGAGGCGGAAACGAGAATCTGGAAGCCATAGCGTTTTTGCAGAAGCTGAATACCGCGCTTTTCGGCAAGCACGAAAATATACTTATGATAGCCGAGGAATCCACCGCGTGGCCTATGGTAACAAAACCGGCCGATGTGGGCGGATTGGGATTTAACTTTAAGTGGAACATGGGCTGGATGAACGATATGATCGCATATATGTCCATGAACCCCGAATACCGTCCCTACCATCACAATATGCTCACCTTCTCATTCTACTATGCTTTTTCCGAGAATTTCATTCTTCCTATTTCCCACGATGAAGTGGTATACGGAAAATGCTCGATGTTAGATAAGATGAGCGGTCCCCGCGACAAGAGATTTGCCTCGCTCAGAACCTTCCTATCATATATGACCGCACACCCCGGAAAGAAGCTTATGTTTATGGGACAGGAATTTGCCCAATTCAAAGAGTGGAATTATAAAACGGGACTTGATTGGGACGTTCTGGAATTTGACGAGCATAAGAAGCACCAATATTTTGTTGAGGAGCTTAACAAATTTTACAACGAGCACAAAGAACTTTGGGAAGCCGACAGCGATTGGAGCGGTTTCAAGTGGATAAGCAGCGACGACAACTCTAACTCGGTGATTGTGTTCCGTCGTTTTGACAGAAGCGGTAACGAGTTGGTGGTTGTATGCAACTTCCAGCCTAATTACCATGAACAATACAGCTTTGGTGTTCCTTTTTATGCCGATTATGAGGAGATATTTACAACGGAAAAACCGGAATACGGCGGTGGCGCGATATTCAACGGAACCGTTGTCTCGCAGAATGAGCCTATGCACGGCGAACCTTATTCGCTTACCGTCAAGATTGCGCCCATGTCCGCTATGTTCTTTAAAGCCAAGAATATTCGCATTCCCGAAGACGATCTGAAAAAAGAAGGGGAAAAGAAGAAAAAAAACGCGGACAAAAATCTTGATACTGCGAAAGAGCCGACTGCAAAAAAAACATCCTCCGTTAATTCCGAAAAAACAAAAGCTCCCGCGAAAAAAGCCGCCAAACCTATAAAAAAAGCGTCTAAACCAAAAAAATAAACAAAACCGATCCAATTAAAACAAAAAATATCTGGAGGCAAAATTATGAACCATGTAAAAAAAGAAATCGTTGCCATGCTTTTGGCAGGCGGACAGGGAAGCAGACTGTACGCTTTGACTCAGGATATGGCAAAGCCCGCCGTTCCTTACGGCGGTAAATACCGAATTATTGATTTTCCGCTTTCCAACTGCATCAATTCGGGTATCGACACCGTAGGTGTTCTCACCCAGTATCAGCCACTTGTATTGAGCGAATATATCGGAAACGGTCAGCCTTGGGATCTTAACCGTACTCACGGCGGCGTTCATGTATTGCCTCCGTACGAAACTGCTTCCGGAAAAAGCTGGTACGCCGGTACCGCTAATGCCATTTATCAGAATATGAGCTTTGTGGATCGCTACAATCCCGAATATGTTGCTATTCTTTCTGGAGATCATATCTATAAAATGGATTATAGCGAAATGTTGGATTTCCATAAAAAACATAACGCCGACGCTACCATAGCCGTTCTTGAAGTACCTTTGGAGGAAGCGAGCCGTTTCGGAATTATGTCCGTGGACGAAAACGATGTTATAACCGAATTTGCGGAAAAACCCAAGGAGCCCAAATCCAACTTGGCATCAATGGGTGTGTATATTTTCAGTTGGAAAGTGCTCAAGCAATATCTTGTCGCAAACGAAAAGGATGAAAACGCAACAAAAGACTTTGGAAAAAATATAATACCCGATATGCTTGCCGATAAGTGCAAAATGGTAGCCTATCATTTCTCACATTATTGGAAGGACGTAGGGACTATAGACAGTCTGTGGGAAGCCAATATGGACTGTCTCGACCCCAATGTTCCCCTTAACCTTTACGACAACAACTGGAAGATATACTCGCGCAATCCCGTTATGCCTCCTCATTACGCCGGCCCGAACAGCAAGATCGAAAATTCTATGGTTGCCGAAGGCTGTAATATTTACGGTACGGTGGATTTTTCAATTCTGTTTTCCGGCGTTACGGTGGAAGAGGGCGCTGTAGTACGCGACAGCATTATAATGCCCAATACCGTTATCAAGAAAGACGCCGTAATCGAATATTCAATAGTAGGCGAGGACTGCATAATAGGAGAGGGCTCTCATATAGGCGAGCGTCCTGAAACCACTATTGATAAAGACAAATGGGGAATTGCGGTTGTCGGACATAAGGTAAATATCAGCGACAACGTTGAGGTCAAAGCAAAGGCGATGATCTCCGAATCTGTCTGACCGGCACTGACGATCATAATTTTTTGAACAGAAACAGAAAGGAATTGAATTTTATGGCTAATATGTCTAATGTGCTGGGCTTGATTTTTGCTAATATGCATGACAGCACAATTTCCGACCTTACTAAACTCCGCACTATGGGAAGCGTTCCGTTCGGCGCGAGGTACAGACTTATCGACTTTACTCTTTCAAACATGGTAAACAGCGGAATCAATACCGTAGGCGTGATAACAAAGGCCAATTATCAGTCGCTTATTGATCATATCGGTTCGGGAGCGGAATGGGATCTTTCCAGAAAGACCGGCGGTCTTCACATTCTCCCTCCCTACGGTCATATCAATGGCGGACTTTATAGAGGAAGGCTTGAGGCTCTGGCCGGAGTACTCGACTTTATTCGACATAATGACGCGGAGTATGTACTTATAAGCGACACCGATGTTATCGCCAATATCGATCTTAAAAGGGTGCTTGAGAATCACGAGAGAACGGACGCCGATATTACGGTAATCTATGCAAAGACAGTATGCGACGCCGAGCGTGCCCGCACAAAAACTATTCTCAGCGTTAACGATACGGGCAAGGTATATGATGTTCTGGTACGTCCCGAAATAAGCGGAGAACACAATGTGAGCCTTAATATGTTCCTTATGAAAAAGGAATTTTTACAGAAGCTCATTATTGACAAGGCAGGCAAGAACTTATACAGCTTTGAAGTTGACGTACTTCAGCATATGCTGGGTGAACTCAATATTTACGGATATAAGTTTGATGGATACAACGCACAGATAGACTGTATCAAGACTTATTTTGCCGCAAATATGGAGCTGATGAATCCTCATGTACGCAAGGAGCTTTTTATAGGTGATTCTCCCATATATACCAAGGTGCGTGATGAAGCTCCCGCTAAATACGGTCTTGATTCCGAATGCAAGAACTCTATCGTTGCCGACGGCTGCATAATCGAAGGTAAAGTAGAAAACAGCGTGCTCTTCAGAGGCGTTAAAATCGGAAAGAACGCCGTTGTGAAAAACTGTATTTTAATGCAGGACACCGTTGTGGGCGAGAAATGTGAAATGAATTACGTAATTACCGATAAGGACGTAATGATCGGTAATTACCGCAGCATAGGCGGCACTGAAACTTATCCTATATTTGTGGGAAAAGGCGCGTCTGTTTAAATGTTTGTTTCTAAAGAAAGTCGGCATGCAGCCGACTTTCTTTAGATTATTTCAAAAATGTAACTCATATGCTTTACTTTTTCGGCAATTTGGTATATAATATAAATTAATTAAGTGCACACAAAAAGCAGGTACGCAAAAATATACATAAAGAAAGGAATTATCCCATGCTTGACAGATATATTCAAAGTGAACAGCCTGTTGCGGATAAAGAAGTTTATAAGGGACAGGCGGAGGTTCTTAAAACACGTTTAAGGGCGATGGAACAGGAAATTAAAGCTAAAAAGCTTCCGGTTATCATTTTGTTTGAAGGCTGGGGCGCTTCAGGCAAGGGATATGTTATCAGTAAGACCATAAATTGTCTTGATCCCCGCTCTTATAAGGTACATTCCACCGTTAAAGCTACCGAATCGGAAAAGCGTATGCCGCTTATGTATCGCTTCTGGGACAATATACCCGAAAAAGGTAAGCTTTGCATATACGACAGAAGCTGGTATCAGGAGATAGTACCCGCCGCGTTGGAAGAGAACATAAGCGAAGAGGACGTTGTAGAGCGTATGAATATGACCAACGTTTTTGAGAGGCAGCTCACAGACGACGGATACCTTATAGTGAAAATATTTCTCCAGATTGACCGCAGGGAACAGAAGCGCCGCTTCAAAAAGCTTCTGGACAGCAAGGCGACAAATTGGAGAGTAACGGATCTTGACCTTAAGAGAAACCGCAATTACGAAAAATATTTTGTGGAATACGACAAAATGCTTGAGTATACCAACACCGAATACGCTCCATGGACGGTTATAAATTCCGACAATAAATACCGTACCGTCTGTGAGGTGTTCAAAACCATTATATCGGCTGTGGATTCCAAGCTGATGAATAAGCCGCTTGAAATAGGCGAGACTCCTAAGCGAAAGATAGCAAAGGAAATTTTCACCATGGCTACCAAACCCCCTCTTTCATTGGTAAAGTTGGATAAAACATTAAGCGACGACATATACGCCGAGGAGCTGAAAAAACAGCAAAAAAGGCTTTCCAAACTGCATCAGAGACTTTACGCGGGGAAACTTCCCGTTGTTATATGCTTTGAGGGATGGGATGCAGCAGGAAAGTGAGGCACAATAAGAAGAATAGCTTCCGCTCTTGATCCGAGGGGATTTGAAGCGGTGCCTATCGCCGCTCCCGAACCGAGGGAGCTAAACCGTCATTATCTGTGGAGATTTTGGGAGCACTTACCTAAAACGGGGCATGTGGTAATTTTTGACCGTACATGGTACGGAAGAGTTATGGTGGAGCGCATAGAGGGAATCACCGAGGAAAAGCGCTGGCGTGCGGCATATCAGGAAATAAACGAATTTGAGAACAACCTTTTTGAAAACGGCATTTTGGTGCTTAAATTCTGGATGCACATTGACAGAGATGAACAGCTTCGCCGCTTCAACGACCGCATGAATACTCCAGAAAAGCGTTGGAAAATAACCGACGAGGACTGGAGAAACCGCGATAAGTGGGATAAGTACGAAGCCGCTATAAACGAAATGCTTCAAAAAACATCCACCGATTTTGCCCCTTGGCATGTTATAGAAAACAACGACAAAAAATACGGCAGAATAAGAACTCTTAATATAATCAATGATACCATTGAAATGTGGATAGAGAAGCAGATCGGAAGAGCGTCGTGTAGGGAAAGAGTGTT
>CAJUFF010000112.1 GCA_910585505.1 uncultured Ruminiclostridium sp.
AAGGATATGTGTAATTAAATCTTTTTGCTGGGGATTGATTTAATTATACCAGGTAAAAAGAAAGGAATATTATGAAACACACAATTTCTATATTGGTGGAAAACAACGCGGGTGTGCTTGCGAGAATATCCGGACTTTTTGCCCGCCGAGGATTTAATATACACAGTCTTGCGGTAGGCGTGACCGACGACGAAAAGGTGTCGAGGGTGACAATTGTGGCCAACGGCGACGATTATACGCTTGAACAGATAGAAAAGCAGCTCAATAAGCTTATCGACGTAATAAAGGTTCGTACCGTAAAGCCGTACGAGCTTCTGGAGCGCGAGCTTATTCTGGTTAAGGTGAGCTGTACGGCGCAGCAAAGGCACGAGCTTATTTCCATAGCTAAAATAACTCAGGCTAAGATTTCTGATATTTCTGTGGATTCAATGACTCTTGAGTTGTCGGACAGTCAGCCGAAGCTTGAAAATTTTCAGGAGCTTCTCAGACCGTACGGCATAAAGGAGATAGTGCGCACAGGCACCATCGCGATACAAAAAGGAAGCGCTTCGTTAAGAATATAGTACAGGATAAATTCGGGTCAGCGCCCCAAATTAAAGCGGCGGCTTAAACAAGCTGCCGGATTGCCGCCTAATACCAATACAGAATTGATTAAAGATTAGGCCTTGTTTGAAAAATCGGAAACGCCGTCTTTTCGCTCCCAAACGGTCATCTTCTGCGTCAAAAAGCCTCGTCAAACAACGGTTTGACTGCGTTTTTTTCCTTGAAGCTAACCATTTTGGGTCAAAAATTCGTCATTTCTTCTATTTTCAAACAAGCCCCAGTATAAGAGGCGGGGAAAATCGGGCAGCGGTTATAACGGTTTTTTTAAAACCTCAATATTTTAAACAAGAAGGAGAAACAACTATGGCAAAGCTTTATCATCAGGAAGACTGCAATCTTTCGCTTCTGGACGGAAAAAAGGTGGCTATCATCGGTTACGGAAGCCAGGGTCACGCTCACGCGTTAAATCTTAAGGACAGCGGCGTTGACGTAATTATCGGACTTTACAGCGGAAGCAAATCCTGGGCAAAGGCGGAAAAGGCAGGCTTTACCGTAATGACTGCAGCTGAGGCGGCCAAGGCGTCGGATATAATAATGATTCTTATTAATGACGAGCGTCAGGCGGATATGTACAGGGAGAGCATCGCTCCCAACCTTACAGCGGGAAAAGCAATCGCCTTCGCTCACGGTTTCAACATTCATTTCGGACAGATCGTGCCTCCCGCCGATGTGGACGTTATTATGATAGCGCCCAAGGGACCCGGTCACACCGTACGTTCCGAATACACAATAGGCAGGGGTGTTCCATGTCTTGTCGCGGTGCATCAGGACGCTACGGGGAGAGCAATGGACATAGCTCTCGCCTATGCTGCGGGCATCGGCGGATCGAGAGCGGGCGTGCTTGAAACCACCTTCAGGATGGAAACGGAAACCGATTTGTTCGGCGAACAGTGCGTACTTTGCGGCGGCGTTACCGCATTAATGAAAGCGGGATTTGAGACCTTGACAGAAGCCGGCTATGATCCTCAAAACGCCTATTTTGAGTGCATTCATGAAATGAAGCTGATAGTTGACCTTATTTATAAGGGCGGTTTCGGAATGATGAGATATTCCATTTCCGATACGGCGGAATTTGGCGATTACGAGATAGGAAAGAGGCTTATCACCGAGGATACCAAGAAAGAAATGAAGAAGGTGTTAAGTGAAATTCAGGACGGCACCTTTGCCCGCAACTGGATTATGGAAAATAAAATGGGACGTTCTCATTTCAACGCGTGCAGACGTATGGAAAGCGAGCATCAGCTTGAAAAGGTGGGCGCGGAGATACGCAAGCTTTACGCGTGGAATGAGGACGGTGAGAAGAGTATAGACGAGATAGCGGATGCAAAATTCGGCAATTAGTGTATATATCAGTTCTGCTTTTTCATAAATTTACGATAGTTTGTATAAGCTTTAAAAGGAGAGACTTCCGTCAAAATGCGAAAGTCTCTCTTTTTTGTAATAGAATACGCTTTCACGCTCTTTTCGGAAAATGGAAAAAAGTTATTAATACTGTTAACCAATTAAAAACCATTTTTCCAATTTTTAATTGGTTAACAGTATAATATAAAATGCCGTAAAATCATTTTTTCTTTTTTTAGAGCATTCAGTCTTTAGCGAACAGCAAAAAAAGCCGCATTTTCCGATGAATATCGGATTGCGGCTTTTTATTGGAAGGTATTGTCAAGCAATTACAATCAGAAATCAACCTCTGTATCGTAATAGCAGCACTTAAGCAGCTTTTCCATTTCCTCTACGCTGATCTTGCGGGGGTTGGAGCCGGTGCAGGCGTCGCCGATGGCGTTGACAGCAATATCGTGGAGTCTTTCCAGAAATACGTTTTCTGGAACGAAGCCCTGATCGCAGGGGAAGCTGTCCGCACCGTAATTCTTGATGCAGTGAGGAATGTTAAGGTCATCGTTCATCTTTCTGAGATAAGCGATAAGGTTCTTTACCTTCTCCTCGTCGGTATTGCCGCCTAAACGCATATAGTCGGCAATATGACCGTATCTCTTTGCGGCGGTGGGATCCTTGGCGTTAAACGCGATAACCTTGGGCAGATACATGGCGTTAGCCGCTCCGTGAATGATGTGTGCGCCGTGATCGTCGAAAGCCGCGCCCGTTTTGTGCGCCATGGAGTGAACAATACCCAAAAGGGCGTTGGAGAACGCCATACCCGCAAGGCACTGTGCGTTGTGCATTGTGTCGCGCTTAGTCATATCTCCGTTATAGGAATCAACCAGATCTCTCTGGATCATCACAATCGCGTGAAGCGCAAGAGGATCGGTATAATCGGTGTTGGCTGTGGAAACATAGGCCTCGATTGAGTGTGTCATAGCGTCCATACCCGTATGTGCGACAAGCTTCTTGGGCATTGTCTCCGCAAGGTCGGGGTCAACTATTGCAACGTCGGGGGTGATTTCAAAGTCGGCGATAGGATACTTTATGCCCTTATTGTAATCGGTTATGATGGAGAAGGCTGTAACCTCGGTAGCGGTGCCGGATGTAGAGGAGATGGCACAGAATTTCGCTTTCTTCCTCAGGGCGGGGATACCGAATACCTTGCACATTTCCTCAAAGGTAATGTCGGGATATTCGTATTTTATCCACATGGCCTTTGCCGCGTCGATAGGAGAACCGCCGCCCATGGCGATTATCCAGTCCGGCTGGAATTTCAGCATTGCGTCCGCGCCGCGCATAACGGTATCAACGGAGGGATCGGGTTCAATTCCTTCAAAAAGCTCAACTTCAAAGCCCGCTTCTTTAAGATAAGCGATAGCCTTGTCCAGAAAACCGAATTTCTTCATAGAGCCTCCGCCAGTGCAGATCATGGCTTTCTTTCCGCTGAAGCTTTTAAGAGCCTCCAAAGCTCCCTTTCCGTGATAAAGGTCGCGAGGTAAAGTAAATCTGGTCATTTCAATCAGGTCCTTTCTTATTAGTTGGTTTTATTTTACGCTATTTTTATTTCGCTATTCAATTCCAAACCACAAATGAATTGAACCGCAAAACCGACTTTTACGTCCGCCTTGTTTGTTAAAATTATAACACTCTCTTTAACCTATGTCAACACCTCAATTATTATAATATATCGGTTTCTGTTTTGTAATTTTTTTACGGTAAAAAATGTAACTTTTAAGGAGGCGCCATTTTTTGTGGCATTGCCCCAAAAACAAAAATCGCGCAGAGCAAAACTCCGCCCGATCATAAGGCTTGATCGCGATTTGGAAAAAAACTGATGGTTTTCCTCCAACCCCTTTTCCTTACAAAATTTATATTTATGCTTTTTTAACACTATGGCTTGTTCTAATATACTGCCCCAATTAACTACCTCATTCCGAGATATTGTTCAAATTCCCTTCTGTCCTGACACCTTGTCTTAGCCACTTCTTCCGTGACCTTGCCGCTTCTTACCAACGAAGCGAGGTTCTGATCAAGCGTAAACATTCCGTCCGCCTTGCCCGTCGCTATGGTATTGGGAATCTGGAATATCTTCCCCTCCCGTATCAGCGCAGACACAGCGTCGGTGCATTTAAGAAGCTCAAGCGCCGCCACTCGTCCCTTTTTATCGGCGGTTGACACAAGCGTCTGCGAAACTATACCTACTAACACGTTGCTGAGCTGTGATCTTATCTGTCCCTGTGAATGGGCGGGGTAAACATCCACAATACGGTCAAGCGTTTCCGCCGCTCCGGTGGTATGCAGAGTTGAAAGCACCAGATGTCCCGTTTCAGCGGCTGTTACCGCGGCGTTGATCGTTTCAAAGTCGCGCATTTCTCCCACCAGAATAACGTCGGGATCTTCACGAAGAGAAGAGCGCAGCGCCTTAGAGAAGCTTTCCACATCAACGTTTACCTCGCGCTGTGTGATCATGGACTGTTTATGATTGTGAACGTACTCGATAGGATCCTCGATAGTGATTATGTGACAGTTTCTCTGACGGTTGATATAATCGATCATTGCGGCCAGCGTGGTGGATTTTCCCGAACCGGTAGGCCCCGTTACCAGAACCATTCCTCTCGGTCTCAGCGCAAATTCTCCCAGAAGCGCGGGAAGTCCCAGATCCTTCAAAGTGGGAATCTCGTTAAGAAGAAGGCGCATAGCTACCGCGTGATATCCGCGCTGACGGTAAACGTTGACTCTGTGCCTCTGCCCCGCCGTGGAAACAAAGGAAAAGTCTGCGTCCAACCCCTGCTGAATGATCTGTTTATGCTTTACCGTAGTAATCTGGTTGATAACGTTTACTATAAGCGGCTCGGTCATATCGGGGTACTTGGCGAATTTTTTTATATCGCCGTTTATTCTGACTATCGGGGGCAGACCCACCGTGAAATGTACGTCCGACGCTTTTATCGCCCTTGCCTCATCGAGAATTTCGTTGATATCCAGTGCCATTGTCTTGGTTTCCTTTCAAAAATTTTATACGGAATACGTAGCCTTTACAAGCTCGTCAAGCGACGTCTCCCCATTCAGCACCATATCCGTCACGTTTTCCCTCAGAAGCTTGGTGCCGTGTTTTCTTGCGAGGTTGGCTATCTGTTCCTGATTGGCGTTTTTGGAGATCAGCTCCTTCAGGTCGTTGCCCGCCACTATTATTTCGTGAATGGCGGTACGTCCGTGATAGCCCGTGCCTCCGCACTCGCGGCAGCCGCCTAATCTGGGCGTATAAATAACCGTCCTTTCGGTTTTTCCCACAAGTCTTAAATCCGCGGGATCATTAAGAATAAGCTTTTCCTTGCAGTGCGGGCAAAGAAGCTTTACAAGTCTCTGTGCCACTACGCCTATAAGCGAGGAAGCCACC
Source organism: uncultured Ruminiclostridium sp. (assembly GCA_910585505.1). Classification (GTDB taxonomy): domain Bacteria; phylum Bacillota; class Clostridia; order Oscillospirales; family Ruminococcaceae; genus Ruminiclostridium_E. Next base: position 5,381 of record CAJUFF010000112.1, read on the forward strand.
ATATAAGGCGCTACTCCCATATCCACCAGACGCATTATGGTGCCCGCCGCGTCGTTGGTATGCAGTGTGGAAAGCACAAGGTGTCCCGTGATAGCGGCGCGGATTGCTATATCGGCGGTTTCGCCGTCGCGTATCTCACCTAACATTATAACGTCGGGGTCTTGTCGGAGAATAGAGCGAAGGGCGGCGGCAAAGGTCATGCCCGCCTTTTCGTTTATCTGCACCTGATTTATGCCGTCCATTTTCTTTTCCACGGGATCCTCTACCGTAACAATGTTGACCGTGGGCTTTGACAGCTCGCCCAATGCGGCGTAAAGGGTGGTGGACTTACCGGAACCGGTAGGCCCCGTTACCAGCATAACGCCGTGAGGGCACCGGATAATGCTCTTAAACATTTCATAGTTATAATCGGTCATACCCAAGTCGGTAATTTTTCTCGCCTTTTCGTCGGCGGTGGACAAAAGACGGATAACCACCTTTTCGCCGTAAACGGTGGGAATCGAGCTTACGCGAAGGTCAAGATTGACTCCGTCCACATTGACTCCGTAGCGTCCGTCAAGGGGGACTCTCTTTTCGGCTATGTTCATGCCCGCCAGAATTTTGATACGGGTAACCAAGGCATTATGCACGTTGGGCTTGACCGACATCTGTTCCACCAGATCGCCGTCAAGTCTGAAGCGTATTCTTGTCTTGGATTTAAACGGCTCTATATGGATATCCGAAGCGTTTTTTCTGAAAGCGTTTTCAACAAGGGTATTGACAAGCTTTACAACGGGGGCGTTGTCTATACGCTCGTCCGAGTTTTCAAGCTCCGCTTGCATAAGCGCCTCGTTGGCGTCGTACTCCTTGTTGATGTCGTTCATCATGTCGCTTACGGTATTTTGTGAGTAAGCGCGGTCTATTGCGTCCACAATGGCGGACTTTGTGGCCAGCATCGGGTAAATTTCCATTCCCGAAGTAATCTTAAGTTCCTCGAAAATATAGAAGTTAACGGGATCGTTGGTGGCTACGTAAAGTCTTCCGCCCTGCATCTTATAACCGATTACGGTATTTTTTCTCGCAACGGCTTCGGGTATTTTCTTTACCGCCTCTCTATCTATTTTTGAGGTAACCAGATCGATATAGGGCACCTTAAGCCTTGCGGACAGCGCGTGAACCACCTGTGTTTCGCTGACGTATCCGAGCTTTAAAAGGATTTCGCCTATTTTTTCCCCCGCAAAATCCGTTTTTTGTTTCACAAGCGCGTCGTTCAGCTGCACATCGGTAATATAGCCCGATTCAACCAGCAGTTGTCCTATGGGTACACTTTTCATGGTATTTAGATTTCCTTTCTATATATCTATATACGAAATTACATTTTTGTATTGCCTTTTCCTCAAAAAAATGATAAAATAGTAATATTATAAAAATCCATCAAAGGCGGTCTGATCTATGGAAAATTTTTTAAACACTGCTGCGGCAATTTTATTTTTTATACTAGGAAGCATTATAGGGAGTTTTTTAAACGTTCTCATCTATCGCCTTCCCAAAAAGGAATCTATCGTAAAGGGTCGGTCTCACTGTACATACTGCGGCAAGCAGATACTGAATATGGATCTTATCCCGATAATAAGCTATATTATACTTAGAGGAAAGTGCCGTTACTGTAAGAAGCCCATTTCGCCTCGGTATATGATAGTGGAGCTTTTGACCGCCTGTTCTTATCTGGCGGCATATGTTGCGCTGGGGTATTCGGCGGAGCTTATTTACGCGGTGATTCTGTTTCCGGTGTTAATTACACTGAGTCTCTGGGATTTAAACCACAAGGAGATACCTTATACTTGCAGTATAATAATAGCCGTTTTAGGCATAATTTCAATATTCACGTCTCATATCCCATGGTACGAGCATCTTATAGGAGCGGTGATTGTGGCTCTGCCCTTCGGGGTACTGTGTTTTCTGGGAGCAATGGGCGGAGGGGACGTTCAGCTTATGGCGGCGGCGGGTCTGCTGCTGGGCTGGAGCATCGTTCCGTCGGCGCTTATCGGTATTGTTTTGGGTGCAATTTTCGGGCTGATTGTGAAAGCGGTTACCAAAAGCAACGTTATAGTGTTCGGACCGTTTTTGTCGGCGGGAATATTTGCGGGGTTCCTTTGGGGAGAGGGGATTATTAACGCTTATTTGGGGCTTATTAGGTGATTGGTTTGGTATAAACAGCTTAACGGAGGTTTGCGCCTCCGTTTTTTGTGTTTTAATATTTGCTTTTATAACAAATATATATTTTATGGATTGAGAAGTTCATCAAAATCAGTTTCTACATAAAGTATTATAACACCGTTTACTGTTCCTTTTGCAGTGTTTAAAGAAAAAGTTCCATCTCCGTTGTCAGTAAGATTTACATTTTTCGATCTGTTTAGTTCGGCGTTTCCGTTTAAAAGCTTAAATGTCAATTTTTTCTCTTGGTTTACAGGCTCAAATATCATATTGGCGTAATCATCTTTTGAGCCTACTCTTTTAATTATCTGACTTGTTAAAGTAATATATTTTATCCCTGTTACTCCGCTTTCTGCATCAAGACTTCCATCAACCGTAATTCCCAAAAGATAACTATTGTTCACTTCACCGGAGGAACCATTGCTATAAAAATCATCGTGAAATACAAGAAAATTTCGGAAATTAGACCAATTTTTTCCGTTTATATTGTCTCCACCATCTCGGTTTTGAACAAGCCTTTCAATATTGTAGTTGGCAGTTTCCAATCCCCAATTATCACGATTTACCTTTTGAATATCCGTAACATCACCGAAATCATAAAGTCTGTAATCTCCCGGATAGTCTATTAAAGCTCCTATCATTTTTATTTTATCACCGGTTTGCAAGTTATTTGCATATTCATCGTATTTTGCTACAAGATCGCTAAACTCTTTTTCACTTTCGATATCATCACCATCATCGTGATATGCGAAAATACTTATTTTTTTCGCTTTTTGAAGCGTTCCCCTTATATATTCGTTTGCGGTATTGCACATAGCGTCCATATGCGCGTTACCTTTTACGGAATTGAGGAGATTATTCACCGGCGCCAGCATTCCCGTAGCGCAAAGGAGGAGAACCGATGCGACTATTAGTACAATCAATATTTCAACAAGCGTCATGCCTTTTTTGCTTAAAATACGTTTATAAAATATTTTCATATCCGCGCTCCTTGCAATTACAGGTTGATGGTAATAGTGTTGCCTGTTCCCGCTCCGTTTTTAAAATATTTGTCAAGACTTCCGTAGGCGGCATAATCTTCATCGGAAATTTGGAAGGTTATCGCCGCATTAACGGACGCGTCGCCCGATTCGATTCTGACAGTGTTTGCGTCTATCATAAGCATTTTTCCCGCGCTGGTGCCGCTGAAAGACACGTCATGCCAACCCGCGGGAAGTATTATTTTAACGGATATCTCTTTCGCTCCAGGATTGGCCGAGTTGTAGCCTACCGTCCAAGTTACCTCTTTTTCGCCGCTTCTGTTAATGACATTTTCAGTTATTTTTACTTCATTTCCTTCTGAACCGTATATGTTTTTTGAAGTCGTTACAGTGGGAGTAGAACCTATTCCGTTTTTTATATCTTTAAATTTTTCGTACTCAGAAAAATCGTATTGTAAGGCACCGAGAGCGGCTTCAGCGGTAGAATCGTAACGCTTTTTGGCTTTAACACCATCGTCATTATCAGCGGGTATTGATTCAGTAAACGTTCCGCCTGCACCATTCGGATAGCTAAAGACGATTTCTGATTTATATTCGGTGGTAATCGCACCGGTTCCGACTATCTTATCCACTTGACTGTCAATATCTTTTTCAAGCTTTTGGTTTGCGTTCCTTGCGTTGATGGTAGAAGTGAGTATCATCATAAGCAACAGAGACATTATTGCAAGAACAGCCATTGCGACTACGCACTCTACAAGAGTAAAGCCGCTTTTATTATTTAATCTTTTCATTTCAGCGACCTGGTATAATTAAATCAATCCCCCAGCAAAAAGATTTAATTACACATATCCTT
>CAJUFF010000113.1 GCA_910585505.1 uncultured Ruminiclostridium sp.
CCATGTCCCTTATTATACTGCTTCTTTCTAAAAAAGTAAATGCTGTTGCCCTGGTTCATTATAAGCTTTTTTCAATTTATTTATTAATTTATCAAGAAATTTTTTCCAAAATTTTTTAAACCATTTATTTGTACCGAAATACTTTACAAGAATTGGGCTTATTTTATAATAAATTTTTACAAATATTCTGCCTTTTATACTCTTTGATAATTTATTATCACGATATTTTCTTAATATCATTACTTCGGGCGAATTATACGAACCATATACACAAGTTGCAATATAACAAGCTCCTTCGGATTTTTTTTCTGGCTGTTCTGTTTTTTGTTCAATATCAATGTTATTTTGATTAAAATGATGTATTCTCTCAATTGGTAATAAAGATAATGTGTTTTGGATTTTATTTTTTATATATTCATAATTTACACCATAAGATGTCCATAATTTAATTATAGGTATTCCGGCCTCTTCACATATGTTTTTGACTTTTTCGTCTCTTTCTTTTCTTTCACTTTCTAAATGCGTTTTATCGTTTATTTCTATAACGATTTTAGGTTTGTAATTTAAGTCAGTTATTAAAAAATCAACATTCCTAAAAAGCTCATTCCTGAATCTTGTTCTATCTGTTCTTTCAATAAAAGCAGCAAGGTTGATTTGTGGAAATACTTGATAATCTGCTGTTAATGCAGATTTAATTGCAATGTAATATTCTTTTTCTGTTTCAGTTATCAGTGATTTTTTTGTCTGGTATAAAAAATTATTTTCTTTGCTATTATTTTCATTTTCACATTTTTGGTCTGCATAATGCCATTTTTTACATTTTTCACATTTTATTATTATGCCTTCTTGTCTTTTTATATTGCATGAATAACAAAGTATATACTTTCCGCTTTCAGCACCACATACTTTACACTTCATTTTTTATAATCTCCTAAATTATTACCAATATTTTCTTTTATCTTCAGAAAGGCATAATATATAATCTGTTGATATATTATACATTTTCGCTATTGATATTAGCGTCTCTGCGCTTGGATAACACAAGTCTTTTTCAAACTTTCTATAAGCTTGATAAGATATCCCGAGAATATCTGATATTTTTTCCAGCGTTAATTTTTTTTCTTTTCTTTCCTTTTCAAGTCTTTCTCCAGTAGTCATTTTTTACCTCCCATATTATTATAACCTGTGGTTGTCAAAAATGCTATAAACCACAGGTTATATTTTGTTAAATTTTATTATTGACATATTAGTACTTTTTTTATATACTAAAATATAACCTCTGGTTATATTTTGGAATTGTGACCGCCCTCCGAAGAAAATAAAGGGCAGAAAGGAAAAAGCAATGAGTAAAAAGAAGAAAAAAGCCCACAAATGGGAAAAAGAAAGGCTAAAAATAGCAAAAAAATGTATACATCCTTCAATCCTTTCAATGTTAAAGGTTACAACGGTAGAAGACCTTGCAAAACTGTTAAGGGAGATAAATAGCGATGAGTAATGAAATAAATGAATGCCTTACTTGCTACGCTTACGATCCTGACTTTGGCTGCACAATGTCGGGAATTGATTTAACATATGGTTGTCCCTTTCAAGAAAATGATGAAGAATTTGAAGCAGCTTGTCAGTCCTTCGCCGATCTTTCCGGACAACAGTTTATTTTCGCCAATGGCGAAGATGATTACCCTGAAAACGTGGTTTTGATAATAAGGAGTCGAGCCTGCCCTCCGCTACTAAATAAAAAAGGCAGAAAGGAAAAAGCAAATGGAAAAAAGAAGCGCAAGAGCCAAAAACAAGCGAAAGTGGCTAAAAAAGCAGTTGCCCCCACTTAAAAAAACGTTCTCCAAATAATCCCTCTGGAGGATTTCCACCGAATGATAAAGGAAAAGGAGAAAAGGCAATGTACTACAAAGTAACGCATTTAACACTCCGCATAAAACCAATAGCGGAAGTAAACCGAGAGGAGTTCTTCAGAAGGATATTAAAATTCCTGGGCTTATACGAATACAGAAACAAATTTGTAAATACAGGGGGCAACAAGCAATATTTCAGTACCGCAAAATATAAAGGGATATATATCAAGCTTCCGTTTTATGAAACCATGCAGGGAGTCGGCTTTATAGTTGAAATAACAAAGCAAGGATTTGACTTTTTTAATGGCGACAGTGATTTTAATCAACGTATCTTTTTTAATAGTCTTTTAGACAATCTCACCCATTTTTCTGACGTCCTGATTACCCGAATAGATATAAAAAGCGACTATATCCCACCGCACATACAGGAGCTTATACCCTCGTCATATAAAAACAGCAATTCAACGGTTTATATAGGTTCAAGAAAATCAAGGATACAAGGTATGTATATAAACAAAATATTCACTTATAAATTTTTAGAAGCTGTTGCCGAGCCTATAATTGATGGATTGTTATGTGATGACTTTGAAGAATTTAAATGTTCATTGGCGGTATTCTTGGATAATTGGCAACCTCACTATATAACCATCTATGACAATGTAACCTATTTTTGAATACAAGGAGCCATGCCTGCACTCCGTCACGAAATAAAAAAGGCAGAAAGGAAAACGAAATGAATTTCACACTCGAAGATTTAATCGACTTGGAAGCCGCCCAAATCGCCAACGCCGAATTTGAACAGGAAGAAAGGGAAGAGTTTGAAAAAATGTTCCAATCCTGCTGCGATCTTCCCGTACAGCTTACAATGCAGGAGGAAAACAAAAATGCTCAATAACAGTATTTATTCCGACAACCTCCAGCGCACCTACATAGTCGGAATGATTCAAGAAAGAATTAACTTGCTTGAAATACGCCTTACAAAATATTCCAATAAAAAGTGCATTGATTATAAAAATGATATTAAGGAGCTTAATTCTTTAAAAGACTTCCTTTTATTTAATTCTTGACACAGTTTCCTGCGGGTTATCTCAAAGCCCGCATCCAACCGGATAACCGGTTTATATATAAATTGCACAACAGAGTGCCTCCAATCGGATTCAATCGGTTGTGCAGAACCAACAAAAGGGAAGTGCCCGAACCCGAAAAAATAAAAGGGCGGAAAGGAATGAAAAAATATGGCAAATAAAGTAATCGGCGTAGAAAAATCTGAGGGCGAATTTACCGACCCGAGAACCGGAAAGAATGTTGCATATAACAACATCAAAATCCATTTTATTAAACCCAATCCCGGAAAATACAGCGACGGCAATTTTGGCAGCGGTATGCTGCCTGTCACTGTTAAAATCCAAAATGAAAAGGAAATCGTCGAAGCTGTTTTCGGCGGACCCATTACAAAAGATGATCTTCTTTCTATGGTCGACCAGGAATACGAATTTTTCTTTAATGAAAAGGGACAAATTGAACGCATTACCGCTCCTTTGCCCCCGGCAATAAAGAAAGGGGCGTAAAGCATGGAAGCGTACCGCGAATTTTTATGGGCGGCAATGCCCTATGCTCTTTTGGTTATCGGGGTTTTGTTCCTCGCAATAATCATACTTAAAATAATCCTGCATTTCCGCGAAAAGAAACAGACGGCCAAGCCGCAGGACACAAGCAGATATGAGGAATTATTAAAGCATGATGAGGAGGTAACACCGAATGACGGAATCGGAAACGGTACAGTACATACTCGACATTGATTTGACGGAGTTTTACAGTAAAATTGGTGATATAACAAACCTGCTTGTTATTATTCTTGTCGGATTGGGTCTTACATTCGGCGTTTGCCTGCTCCGTCATTTCAGGAAATAGGAGAACATGACAGATTTATTTTATTTATTCATCTTATCGGCGCTATACGGCGTTGCAATCAGCGGCTTATTCTGGCTGCTCGGCTATTTAATTTCATTGTGCATACACAATGTTTTTAAATAAATAGAACAAAAGAAAGGAGAAAACAAGATGTTTTCAAAAATCAAGAATGCCTTTGCAAAAGGCAAAAAGAAGCTTTTAACAGTTATCGCTTCTTCGTTTATGACCGTTACCGCTCTCGCCGTTTCAGCTTCGGCTGAAAGCTCAGGCGGCGGAGCTGCTTCCGACTCGGGTCTTGAACAGATTGTAAACACTGCCGGCGCAACTCTTAAGGCGGAGTTTGTGACACTGGTTAGCACTCTTGTACCCGTTGCCATCGGTATAGGCGTTGTCGGTCTCGGTCTGTATGCTTGTATCTATCTTTTCAAGATAGCGAAGAAGTATTTTGCCGCCGCGGCAAAGTAAGCGTTTATTTGGGGCGGTCTGAAAACGACCGCCTTAAATTTTAAAAAAGAGGTGTTACAATGATAAGTCTTTACACCGGAACGCCCGGCAGCGGAAAGTCATATCACGCAACGGAAAAAATAGATATAGCCTTACGCCGTGGGGTAAATGTAATATGCAATTACAGCATAAAGACCAATTCCCGGCATAAAGGGATTTTTGTATATAAAAAGAACGCCGACTTGACAGTCGACTATCTGATGAGATTCGCCATGAAATTTCATGTACCTGATAAGGAAAGTCAAACGGTAATAGTCATTGACGAAGCCCATATAAAGTTTAATTCCCGCGGCTACGATATTAAAGAACGTCTTGAATGGCTGGAATTCCTCGCCGTTACCCGTCATATCGGCTATGACGTAATCCTCATCACCCAGAACGACCGCGCGATAGATCGGCAGGTCAGAGGACTGATAGAATATAATTTTAAGCACCGTAAGCTTACCGCCATGGGGTTCAAGGGTTGGTTTCTGGTTTTCATCTGTCATAAAAAGTATGTATATGTCAAGTATTGGTACGTCCTCAATGAAAAGGTAGAAAGCTATTTCTTTAATATAAAGAAGAAAACAGCCGCATTGTATGACACCTTTGCATTGTTTAAGGAATACAGCTTGCCGGATAAAATCCAAAAGCCGGAAAATAAAACCTGCATATAGGGGAGGTAAGTAAATGAATTTCTGGAACAACATAACAGACGGTATAAACGACGTATTTAATGAAATATTTCAGTTTATACTGCTGCTCCTTCCCGACAGCCCCTTTAAAGATTTCAGCTTGCCCCCCGAAATAGAAACCTTTTTAGGGTACTTAAATTATTACATACCCTTTGCGGAAATGGTATCAATAGGTCTTGTATGGATAACTGCCGTATCGGTCTATTATTCGTATCAGCTAATACTGCGGCTTATAAACGCGGTAAAATAATTAAGGCGGCGCCGCGCATGGGGGAAAGCGGAGCGAGAAAAGGGGGTCCCTATGCGCGGCGCCGCAAAATTATTTTTTACGTTTGAAAAGGAGAAAAAAATCATGAAAAATAAATTTACCGAAAAAATAGTCAAAATCCTTGTTACAGCGCTCTGTCCTCTGCTTCTGATGTCGGCTTGCTATAAGCCTAACCGCTCATCAGAGCGAACGGTCAACGGCTTGTACTCCGGAATAACATTCGGCATAGATTCTGCCGTTAACTGATTTGAAAATAAATATAGGGTGGTGATTATATGAAAGCTCTTTTTAAAACAGTATCCGTAACACTGGTTATCAGTGTTGCAATGCTGTTTTTTTCTTCCTCAGGCTCAAACAAGGTTGAAGCAGCGGGAGCGGGAGCCGTAATAAGCGCAGCGGCAGCCGTTTCGGTTATCGGCTCCATGATAATAGGAATAGCAACATATTTAGGCGATAAGCTTCCTGTTGTCAATGTTAAGGATTTTGTTAACTCCCCGGATTTTGAATCAAGTATCAGCGTAAGCGATGACGGAACAGCGGTTTTTAATCCGCCTTCGCCTTTTCCCTCCAAAATAAATGAAACCGTATTTAATGCAACCGCAAGGGAAGCGGTAAATGAATATAATTCACAATTGCGTGTTTATGTCTGCGGAACGGGCGGCTCACCGGAAGGAGGAGGGAAAAACCGTATCCCCGGCTCTGTATTTAACGCTGCCGTATCCGCCGCTATTTTAGGCGCTCTCGGTTCCGAAGCTCTTGCCGATCCGGATAACCCAACAGGTTCCGCCGCGGGAATCACCTTAGGCATATCCACCGTGAACGGAAAGCCGCAGAAGGTAACCACCACTTATGAGAAGTCAACCGTTGAAGTGTTTGATTATTTGGGTTTGGAATACGTAGCTTTTGAATCGTTACTTGATGTAAAATGTGATTTTCTTGATACAGAAAGTTCCATATATAAAAAACCTTATTTTATAACATCAGATAATCAATTATATATATTTCCAAGAGATATCTACACCAGATCTAACTCACGCTATAATTCTTATTATATTTCTGAGTCATCAAATTCTTCTTGGTGTTCAGTTAGTGGAAGTACTTATGGCTCATTATCTGATGTATATCGAAGTTTTCGGTTTTATGAAAATAATGGTATATTTTGTATGGCGTTTTATTGTGCCGGAAAAGAAGTTTCTCAATTATATAGGTCACAATTTATATATAGTTCCCCTCAATTAACATCATATCCGGTGTTATTTTCTGATAAATCACAATATGACAAAATAGCAAGTAATTCATTTAATAATATAGAAAAAACATTATATTTTTATAATGCACAAAATTCATCTGACGAAATAACAGGTAATGATATATTATCTGTTGATATAATATCAGCAGGATATTTTATTGGAAATCCTACAGGCAGTACTCTATCAACTGCCGGTAAAATGTTATCTGGTACCGAAAACGCAGTACAAGGTGGCACAAAAACAACCTATTCCGACCTGTCGGACATAGAAAAAGCAATCTATGCCTTGGCAAAGCAGAACGGCAAAACCTACGAAGAAATGCTTGAGCAATCAAACTTGGTAGTGGAAAACGGACAAATCTACCTTGAAGGACTGGACGGAATGACCCACACCATAGAAAACCTTTTGACCGAATTTGACAAGCTGATTGAGCAGGGAAATATCAACAATGAAAATATCGTCGCTTCGGTGGAGCAGCTTAAAGCAATTCTTGAATATCTCAAGGGTTTGAATATCGAGGGTTTGGGCGAATATATCCGACAGCTTGAAACAACATTAGACGGTCTGAAGCAGGGAGATGAAAACAGGGAAGCGGTACTTCAGGAAATATCCGCGCAGCTCACCGAGCTAAAAGAAAATCTTGATACACTCGGTTTTGCCGAAGTAAGCGCCGATATTAAAAATATATCCCAAATTCTAAGCGACGCCGCATCAAAAGAACTTGACGTAAACGAAATAGAAAATATCGATCCGGATTGGTACATAGAAAAATTTCCTTTTTGTCTGCCTTTTGATTTTTACCGTATAATCACTTTATTTGTCCGCGACCCCGTTCCGCCTGTCTTTACGGTTCCGATTAAAGCGGATATTAACGCGTTCGGACTGGATCAATCCGTCGATGAGGAAATTGTGCTTGATTTGACGATTTTTAAGGTTAACGGGGTTGATATTGTTCAAGTTGTTCTTAACTTCGTTTGTATATTGGGATTTGTGCTTATGCTTATTCATATAACCACAAAATTCTTTGTTTAAGGAGCTTATATTTATGACGCCAAAATTTGAAATGAACTGGAAAGTAGACTGGTTAACCATGACTTTAACCCCAAAATTTGAAGTACCCGACTGTGACGGATTTTACAGCGATATATTAAAATATCTCGGTCTCAGCGAATATGAAAAGCTGTTTGAAAAAAAGTCCGGCGGCAAATACTACACAAAAACAATGCGCTACAACGACATTTCAATTAAAATTCCCGACAGCTTCAACGCCGATGTTCAGGGCTTCTGCATTGAATTTACCGGACACGGTATAGATTACTATATCGAACAAATGCGGCGTTTACATAAAGACTATGACGTTTGCAATCTATTGGCTTCTTTCCTGTCTCTGGCGGAAGGCGGAGCCTTTGCCTGTAATATTTCACGTCTCGATGTAGCTATTGATGATATTTCCTATGAGGAAAAGCGGTATTATAAGCTTGACTTGGGCAGGATAGAGCGCGCGTTAAAGCGGCATGAATTTGCAACACGTCTTACTTGTAAGACGCATTACGGCAAGGACTTAGTGGAATTAACCGATATTACATATGAAAACAGTAAATTAAAGGGTTACAGCGGCAAAACCTTGTATATCGGAAATTCAAAGTCAAATACCCATATCCGCGTATATGATAAGCTGGCGGAACGCAAGGACAGGGGCTTTGAAGTCGACCCGAAAATAAAGCATTGGGCACGTTTTGAGCTTGTATACAGAAATAAAAACGCTTTGGCGGTTGCGGAAAAGATAGTGGAGCTGTCGGGAAGCTGCGGAGCCTTTGAAAAATTCATGGCCGAAAACATCAACTATTATATCCGCTTTGTGGTGGTAAAGGGTAAGCCCGATGTCAGCCATATGTGCCGATACAGTACAAAACGTTGGTGGCTTTCCTTCGTCGGTACCGTTGAGAAAGCAAAACTTGTACATATCAAGCCGGACAGAAACGAGTTTAAAAAGAAAGTCAATTGGTACAAGCGAACGGTTGCACCCACGGTGCGCGTTATTCTTGAAGTTGTTCCGATTGATCAATTCTTAATGATGACAAATGAAAACTCGATAGAAAGAGAAACGCCTAACCATGACCGTATATTACAAGACTTTCATGAAGCCAAAACGGACGATGAGAATGTACTTGGCATCAAGCGTTATGAAAATTATACTGACAATTATATAACCTTCATAGCAGAGCTTGAACGTAACCGCATAAAGAACGAAATAAAGTATCTGCTGAATGGCTGCGCTCAATCTGAAATAGCTTCGATTCTCAAGAATGTTGACGAAGAGCCGGCCGAAGACATTTTACAATACTGCGACTATAAACAGATAGGCTTGTTTGCCGATGATTTGAGGTCACAAGACGTAGCTTTTTATGACAATCTTAAGAAAAGGAGTACCGCCCATGCGTGACGAACTGTATTCATTGCCGGAAAACTTCCATATTTTTGAAAACTGCGGCAAATGCCTTTGCGCAATGTGCAAATATTTTTATTTAAGCGCGTGCCGTGCCTGTCCGTTCTGTTATTATTTAAAAGGAGCCGCCGTTGTAAAATATTGCAGGTTTTTTGTTCCAAACTCCGCCGATTGGATTGTACAGGATTGGTACGAACTGGATAATGTGACGGATCCTCCGATAGGCCCGTTTGATGATTTAAAAAAGTAAGGTTTTTTTGCATGAAA
>CAJUFF010000114.1 GCA_910585505.1 uncultured Ruminiclostridium sp.
TAATCAATCCACCGCAGGCAATGAGGGCGGCTCTGTCAGACCGACAGTTGGGGTGGAACTCCCGTGGCGTCAGTTCGCTGCTGACCGTTTGGCGACTTCCCGTAGCGTTTCGGGGTGTCGAGGACAAATAGAAATGCTCCTATCATATCAAGCCAGATACAAGGCGGTCTATGGAAACAGAGCTTTGTTTTATGCTCTCCCGACCTTAAATACTTCCTTGTATCTGGCGGCTACATAGGCAGGATGCCCCTGCCTAAATCCAGATAAGAGGTAAAACACATAATGGAAAGGACTATCAAGCGTGGCGATATTTATTACGCCAGATTAAACCCCATTGTCGGCTCGGAGCAAGGCGGCAAGCACAGACCCGTACTTATTATCTCTAATGACAAAGGCAACAAACACAGCACTACGGTCATCGTGGCGGCGATTACAGGCAAGGAACACGCCAAGCCTAATTTACCCACTCATGTCATCGTGAACGATTGCGAGTACCTTGAAAAAGACTCTATCATACTGCTTGAACAAATCAGAACGCTCGATAAACAACGCCTGCAAGAGTATATCGGTACTTTTGACAGGCGTTTAATGATGTCGGTAGATAAGGCTTTAGCTATCAGCATCGGTATTTCAAAAAAGGACTAACCCCTCTGTTATATCGTACAAACCCTAATGAATACATTATAGCGAGGTGGTGTTGATGATTGAAATGTCGTGAGTTTATTTATGTCGGAGAGCCTGCTCCGCAAATCACCGAACAGGCATACACAGCGTTTTATCTGCATCTTCAAAAGTCAATACTTGCTTCTTTGGAAAAACGGGAGCTTTTGACTCGTTCGCAATATAGCCGCTGTATTGAGGAAATAGAAAAGCAATACAATCAGAAAAGCCGCAGCCAAGCCTAACCGCTTGGCTCTTTACATATAGGAATGTGCAATTTCATAATTTGCACATTCGACACACAAGCAAGCAATCATTATACTTAAACTACGACAAGTCATTGTCGGGAAAGGAGTGGTTTTATGCCAACATTACGATATGAACTCTTAAACCAAGAGAGAAAAATGCAGGAAACGAAAAAAAGAGTTGCCGCCTATTGCCGTGTTTCCACGGACAATGAAGACCAAGCCAATTCTTTTGAAAGCCAACAGCGGTATTTCCGCCAGTATATTGAGCGTAATCCCGATTGGGAGCTTTATGCCATATTTGCCGATGAGGGCATCTCTGGAACGAACACGAAAAAGCGAAAAGAATTTAACCGCATGATTGAGTGTGCAAAAAACGGCAATTTTGATTTGATTATTACAAAGGAGATTTCCCGTTTTGCGAGAAATACCCTTGATAGTATATTCTATACCCGTGACCTCAAAAAGCACGGTGTCGGCGTTATCTTTCTAAACGACAACATCAACACCTTGGACGGCGATGCGGAGCTTCGCCTTGCCATTATGTCATCTATCGCACAGGAGGAAAGCCGCAAGACTTCCGAGCGTGTGAAATGGGGGCAGAAACGCCAGATGGAGCAAGGCGTTGTATTCGGACGCAGTATGCTCGGCTACGATGTAAAGGACGGGAAAATGACTATCAATGAAGAGGGGGCGAAAATCGTCCGCCTTATCTTCCACAAGTTTGTGGATGAGGGAAAAGGTACTCATGTTATCGCCCGTGAGCTTCGTGAGGAAGGTATCGAGCCTATGCGTGTCAAGGAATGGCAGAATACGGTTATTCTCCGTGTTATCCGCAATGAAAAGTATTGCGGCGACTTAGTGCAGAAGAAAACCTATACGCCCGACTTCCTGTCCCATGAAAAGAAATACAACCGAGGGCAGGAGGAATTTGTCATCCTCAAAGACCACCACGAGCCGATTATCTCCCGTGAGCTTTTCGATAAGGCAAACCGCATTCTGGATGCAAAATCGCTTTCGCAGGAGGGCAAGGCAAAACACAGCAACCGCTATCCATTCTCTGGGAAAATCAAATGCGGCAGATGCGGAGCAAGCTATGTCGCCCGATATAAGACCCGAAAAGACGGAAGCAGATACAAGGCGTGGCGTTGCTATGAAGCGGCAAACCACGGCAGACCGCATATCGACAAGGCGGGTAATCAAGTGGGCTGCTCTGGCGAGAGTATCCGCAATGAGGATGCGATTTATTTATTGTACCTTGTTTGCAGGGAGTTGAAAATCAACCGTCAGAAAGTTGTCGATAATCTTACTAAGACGATTGACGCTGTTATGCGGATAGACTTAACAGGAACAAGCACGAGTACCTTATCGGAGAAAATCGAAGAAGCCAAGAAAAAGCGTACAGGTCTTATAGACCTTTACACAAGCGGCGACATAGACAAAACCGAGTTTACTGCCCTAAGAGCCAAGTATGACGAGGATATTGAAAAGCTAAAGTCTACAATGGAGGGAATTGAGCAACAGCAGACAATGATACTCAAACAGCGGGAATTGATGGAAGATATAAAGAAAGCCATTGACGAGCTGATTAACGGTATCCAGTACGAGGACGAATACTACACCCAGATACTCGACAAAATGGTAATCAACGATAAAAACCATATAGATGTTTATTTGAAGATGCTGCCGCATAAATGGAGCTTTACGGTAGCAAAGGGCGTTACGGGGGCTTTAGAAACGCTAAAAAAAGCTGAAGCCTCAGAAAACTCCATTTCTGAGGCTTCACTACCAATATCCGTCAAAAGCCCAATCCCCATATTATCCGGCATACTGAACCTTTGAGACAAATACCTGAGCGATGCGCTGAGCTCTCCGTCGGGTCCGCCATACTGACTCAAAATAATCCCTGCCAGTTTTGGATTTTTATTGTTTATCCTGACGGGTATCTGTGTTCTTTTCTCAAATATAAACATTTCCTTACCTCCTTAAAGCTTTTGGGGAGGCCATGCGCCCCTAAGCCAGTCCCAACACTCTTCATCTCTGCTTGATTCGGCGTTAAGAGGATAGCATGCGCACTCAAAGGCTTCCTTGCAAGCCTTGTATTGCTTTGCCGCTTCCTTGAACATACCTATTGCGGTCATGTCGTTGGGGTGGGTATCTAAATAAAGCTGAAGGTCCTGCATATAGAAGGATGCTTCATTGACCGCCTGGAGCAGTTGGCGTCCGTTAATGTTATTTTCCACCGTAAAGCCCCCTTTCATATTCGTTTATCGTGATATTAAGCTCCGGAAATATCGTTCCCGCCATCAGTGCCTTCTGGGGAGAATACACCTTTCCTATACAGGTCTGCATAGGAACATAAGAGTATCCAAGAGGAGCATCAGGACAAAAATTAGCACATTTTGTATCGGGACAATTCTGCCATTGTGTCTGCATTTATATTCATTCCTTTCTTGAAATTTGTAGAAGCAGCCGACTTTTTACTTTTAAGCCGCCTGTTTTATTTTATGCCGAATACAAAAAAATGTTAATTTAAAAATTTTTGGTCTTCCATATTATTTGTCTATACCTTGACCAGAGATTAGTATTATACCCAAGCAGTGGTACATGAACAGGTTATTATAAAATATAAAAAACAGGCGCACAGCGTCAAACATTTTTGTCGCTATGTGCCTGCTTTACAACTAAAGTCTTATAATGGCTTTTTGAAAAGGTCGGTATTATTTTAATGGAACGCTTATTTTGCTGATCCTCAAATGAAAATTGTGATATTATGCCTTTTTTCCTCTTTCCTTAATTATTTCCGCCATCTCGCCCACGTTTTTCATACCTGATACCTCGCCCATAGTGAATCTTAAGCCAAATTCGCTTTCCACTGTGTCGATCAGCGTGATATGGTTAAGGCTGTCCCAGTCCTCGATGTCTTCCGCAGTAGTGTTTTCGTCGATTTCAATGCTGTCGTCGTCAAAAAAGTCTTTAAAAATTTCGTTAAGTCTTTTATAAATTTGTTCCATTTTATATGTTTCCCTTCTTTTTTATTTTATTTTAGCACATTTAACGAGAAATGTAAAGCGCCCGCTGCCGAAAAAAATGTAAAAATCCTTCTGCGCGGGTCGCTGACACTATTTATCATACTATATAAACCGAAAATGCTGCCGGTTAAAAAAATCAAATTATGTTAAGTTTAAGGCAATACCGCACAATGATTGTGTGTGGACTGCGCCGCCAGATTTTTCGTCAGCTTGTATAAATCTGACACAGGAATACCGGCGTATTCCAAGGAGGGTTTGTGCAATATGACGTAAAATATGCAAGCAAACCGCACGCAAAGCCGTGAGGCGGTCATTGCGCGGTGTTGCCTTAAGTAAATTATACCTATTCCGTAAATATTTCTGGAAGTTATATATAATTTGTTTTCTTCGATGTAAGCGCTGCCGCTCAAGCTTAGTGCCGTTTTAAACTCCTTTCTCTTTTCTAGCGTATTTATATCCCATAAAGCAATTTCACCGCAGGGATAAGAAACGGTCAACAACATATCTTCATATATCCCGACACAGTCAAACATTTTATTATGTGCATTTTTTTGTAAGCCTGTTACTTCAAATTCCTCCAAATCTATCTTAAACAGTTTTTTATTCTGACATGCGGCATACAATGTTTTATCGCTTAAATAAAGGCTCCTGATATTTTGTTTGCTTAAAATCAGTTTTTTCTTTATCGACATCTTTTCCCGTTCCAACAGCAACAATTGTCCGTCTACTGTTCCGCACAAGAGTTTGTTACCATATATTTTTAAACTCCACATACTGGATTCGGAAAGATGATATTCTTTTTTTTCAAAAGAACTTTTCTCGACTGTTACAATCTTTCCGTTACGTACAGAACAATATACCCTGTTTTTATCCATGACCATTCCGCAAATATCCGAACTTAAATTTTCCCCTATTTTTAGTTTTACGATAAATTCATAGTTATTTTCGTCTAAGACATATAAGGTGCAAAAATTGCTTATATAGATCCGGTTTTCATCTGCGATCATTATCTTTGTCATTCCTTCTTTTTCAAATATCTCTTTTTTATAAATAACCGTTTCGGATTCTTTGTCAAATTTATAAAGAGTTTTCTTACACAAAAAATCAATATATTGGTTTTTTAAGCTAAAACCCAATACCTCGCCATCTGATTTTATAAGATAATCCATGTGATTCATCCTTGTAGATTGATTATTATACAGCAAAACCTATCCTCACATAATTTGCGAAAAAGAAACGCGTTAAGTCATGTGAAGATAGGTTATTGCAATTTTTTCGGCAAGCCGGAAATATTTTAAAAATACAGTTAGCTAAAATTTTAATTTAATCCGAAGTGCCGTATCGGAAACAAAATTTCGCTTATTCAAAATAAAACGCCTTAGCGCCGTGCTTTTCGAGACTGACTTTGATTTTTTCTTCAAAATTCACCTTTTCGCCGCTCCAAAGCTCTTCGCCCTTTACGGCATCGTAAATCTCCAGATCGGTCAGCGAAATCTCTATCTCGCTGTCACTTTCTCCGGCGTTGAATATCGCCGCGTAGAATCCGCCTTCCGCTCCCGACGCTACCCAGAGTATATGTTCGCAGCCGTTTATCTCTTTGCGCCATACCTGATGAGAATGACGGGCATTCCGGTGCATTTTCAGTATTCCCTCGTTTGTGAGCAGCTTTGTTGTAAAGTCGTCAAGCTTAGTGAGCTCGCCGCCTATCATAAGAGGAGAACGGAAAATACACCAGAGGGTGAGCATCGTATACTGTTCGTTTTCGGTAAATTTTGTGCGGTTGTCTGGGCCGTAATCCTGCAATATCGCGCCTACGGGAAGCATATCGGCATCGGGGTAAGTGCCGAATCCGGTATGTGTGCACCACTTTTCTGTTCTGTCAAACATATCGTACAGCAGCTCCCATTTGTCCCAGAAATCGTCGGTAATGCGCCACATATTGGCGGTCTGCTTAAACAGCTCCGCTTTGTTCAGCGGGGCTGGACCGGGAGAAAGACTCAATACCATATCTCTTCCGCAGCCCTTGAGAGCGTCGCTGAGCATTACCAGCTCTTTTTCCTCATGAGGCATTTCCCGCGCTATATCATCGCACTTTATAAAGTCCACGCCCCATGAAGCATAAAGCTTAAAAATGCTTTCGTAATATTCTTTTGCGCCTTCCTTATCAGGATCAACGCCGTACATATCGCTATTCCAGCCGCATATGCTGGCGGTTTTCGCAATCTGACGAGCGGTTTTGTCGGTGCCTATTATGGGGAGGTTTTTGTGTACCGCTTGTCTCGAAATTCCGCGCATAATGTGTATTCCGAATTTCAGACCCAATGAATGAACATATTCAGCCAAAGGAGCGAAGCCTTTTCCGTCCTTTGAGGAGGGGAATCGGTTTTCGGCGGGAATAAGGCGGGAGTATTCATCGGTGCATACCTCTGCAAAGGGGTGATACTCGTGGCTTTCGGCAGTTGGCTCATACCACTGGATGTCTACGACCACATATTCGTAGCCGTATTTTTTAAGGTGTTTCGCCATATATTCGGCGTTCTTTCTTACGATTTCCTCGTTAACCGAAGCTCCGTAACAGTCCCAACTATTCCACCCCATGGGTGCGGTTTTCATTTTCATATTTGTTTTTCCCTTCTGTCTTCTATAATTTGTGTTTTTTTATTAACATTAAAAAATGTTTTATTTATCTTGAGTCCTTGGATTTTTATTTACAATCGGGTTGGCTTATGGTATAATAAAACATAAATCTACCGTCGTAAGATTTGGGCGCGGATTTTCGAGTAAATCTTAGAACCTGTCCACATAGGAATTGGCACGCGTCTTTTTGGCACATTTTACCGATGACTGCGTTAAAATTTCTTGACTTGCGACAGCAAGCCTGCAAAATTTTGCCTTGTCCCCGGCAAAATCTGCTCAAAATCCACGCACCATTTTTATGTGGACAGGTTCTTATTGGCTGTAAAGCGGAAATTGCGTGATTTGCTGATGAAAAAGTAAGCCTTAAGAAAAAGGCTCCAGAAATATTCTGCGAAAACAAATCCGAATTTAATAAAAAAGGAGAATTTCCGATGTTGTTCCATGCTTCGCCCATACCTAATATAAAAACGCTTACCCCCCATGTATCAAATCATGGTAAGCCGCTTATATATTTTTCTTCAAAACCCGAAAACACCCTTGTGTACCTGAGCAACGCGGTGGAAAAGTGCTGTCAGGAAAAGGGTTTTGTCCACAGCGGCGTATATACGAAATGGGGACCTTACGGTTTTAACGGTAAAGGTATACTTACCCTGGACGAATATTATCCAAACGCATTAACAGATACTTATAAGGGAGTTTCCGGGTATATTTACGTCGTAGAGGAGACTGAGAAAATTGTCCCGTTAGGGGAAATACCATTTGCTTTCATATCCGAAAAGGACGTAGAGATAAAGGGATGCGAATTTGTTACCGACGCCTATTCAGCGCTTATTAGGTCGGCGGAAGAGGGAAGGATCATTATTACGGAATATAAGGATCAGACTCCCGCCAAACTGGAATGGATAGAAAAGACCGTAAAAAAGGAGTATGAGGAAGGTTCTGAGGAATACCGTTTCTTTTTAAGAAACAAGTTCGCACTGTGAATTGCGGGGAGGAAATGTTGCCTTAATTCATATATTCGCCGTTATATTCCAGAAGAGTTACTCCCATTACACCGTTTACCGTTTTGAATCTTGAGGCTTCGGAGGTGTCGTTGTTTTTTACTTTGATTTCAATGGTGAGTTCCGTTTCGCCGTCGGTAATAGTTTTGCTCTTGAGCTTATACTTCATGGGATTTAGAAGCGTGCTAACCTGTTCCTCGGCAGCATCGCCGTATCTTACTATCAGAAGATAGTTTTTCTTTTCTTTTTTACAGAAGTGGAGGATTATGTAGATCAGGGAAATCACAACGGTTCCCATAAGTGCTACGAAATAGAGACCGGCGCCGCAGGTAAGACCGGACGCAATCCCCCAGAACAAAAAGCCGATATCCAGCGGATCCTTTATGGCGGAGCGGAAACGCACGATGGAAAGCGCACCCACCATACCGAGGGAAAGCACTAAGTTGGCGCTTATGGTCATTATGATAAATGAGGTAATAACGGTTATCATAATCAGCAGTATGTTGAAATTATCACTGTATACCACGCCACGATAAAAAAAGCGGTATACTAAGTATATCAGCACGCCGCAGAGGGCTGCGGTAAGCATACATATAAGTATATGCGGAAGGGACAGCTTGGCAAGCTGATCGGACAGATCAAGGCTCGCGCCCAGATCTTGAAGTATTTTATCCATTTGTTTTTCCTTTCGGTTTTTTAAGAACTTATTCAATAAATTAGGACAGGTTCTTAAATTATTTTGCAAGTCTTTTTCTGAAATCTCTGCATAACACATATTTTGAGACCGATTCGGCGTTCAGGGGCAGACCGGCCAACAAATTCCGTATGTAAGAAGGCATAAAGCTGTCGTACTTCACCTCCAGAATGATCTCGCCGTTTTCGAAGACGCTGTAAAAATTCGGTTGTCCGTTTAACGCGTCCATTCCCGTCATGGTTTTTAAGCGGCTGTCAAAGGTGATTCTTACGTTGCCGGCGGGACAAATATAGGCTTCTCTGACATAGTCCACTACTGCGGCGGGGGAAATTCTTACCGATTGATCCGAAGCGTACAGCTCCTCGCCCACCGTACCCGAAAACCTTTCCTCGGTCAGAAAGCTTTTATCTCCCTGAAGAAGGCTTTTATAGTCGTCGTAGGTCATTTTCGCCGAGCGCTTCGACACCATCTCGCCCTTCTTTTCCTTGATCTCCAGACGGATAAATTCGGGAGACAGGCTGTAAAACCTTATGCGGTACTTTTTTCTCACGTCAAGTCCCATCAGCTTGTCGTTATATGCGCTGTCAAACACGTCGTCGAGATACAGGCTGGTGATTCTGTATATCCCGTTATTTCCGTGGCTGTCGGGCTTCATCACCGCCTTTACCCTTTGACGGAGAATTTCGTACCAGCCTTTGTTGAGCATATACTTGAACTCGTGACGGTACTTTTTTTTGTTTTCCAACCAACCGCCTCCTTTTTCGGATACTCTCAATAGCCTTGAGCAAAACTCAAAAAACCGTATCAAAAACCACTTTCAAGCCTTACT
>CAJUFF010000115.1 GCA_910585505.1 uncultured Ruminiclostridium sp.
TCTTTTTGTTGGATTGCTATAATTCCCGATCAAAGTATAGACAAATTTTGTTGTCAATAGAGAATTAGGGCTTGTTTGAAAAATCGAAAACGCCGTCTTTTCGCCCCAAAACAGTCATCTTCTGCGTCAAAAAGCCTCGTCAAACTACGGTTGACTGCGTTTTCTTCCTTGAAGCTAACCATTTTGGGTCAAATATCCGTCATTTCCTCTATTTTCAAACAAGCCCTATAATACATTGTATTCTTTTATTTTGCCATTACTTTTGAAAGCTCCTCGCTGAAAGCAACGGGATCCTCTATCGTCATTCCCTCAATAAGCATAGCCTGGGTATAAAGCAGATTGGAATAGGTTTTGAGCATTTCCTTGTCATTATCAAACAGATACTGAAGCTTGTCGAAGATGGGATGATCGGGGTTGATTTCCAGCACCTTATCCGCCTTAGCCTTATGATCGGTGGGCATTGAATTGAGCACTTTTTCCATTTCCACGGAAAGTGCGCCGTCGCTGGTAATACATACCGGGTGAGATTTGAGCTTGCCGGTAAGCCTTACCGCAGCCACCTTGTCTCCCAATGCTTCCTTTATTGCTCCGCAAAGTTCCTTGCTGCCGTCGTTCTTTTCCTTAAGCTCCTTCTTTTCCTCTTCCGTTTCAAGGTCAAGATCGCCGCTCTGTACGGACTTAAATTTCTTTTCCTTATAATCCGCCATCATTTGCAGGCAGAATTCGTCCACGTTATCTGTAAGATAAAGTATCTCGTAGCCCTTATCCTTTACGCTTTCGACTATGGGAAGCGCGTCTATTCTTTCAACGCTTTCTCCTGCTGCGTAATAGATACATTCCTGACCTTCCTTCATTCCCGTTACATATTCTTCAAGAGTAACGGGCTTCTTGTCCTTGCTTGAGGTAAACATCAGCAAATCCTGAAGCAGTTCTTTGTTCATACCGTAGCCGTTGTATATTCCGAACTTAAGCTGAAGCCCGAAAGCTTTCCAGAATTCCTCGTATTTTTCCCTTTCATTATTGAGCATTTTCTTAAGCTCGTTCTTAATGGTTCTTTCAAGGGATCTTTCGATAAGCTTAAGCTGCCGATCGTGCTGGAGCATTTCACGGCTTATGTTGAGTGAAAGATCTTCGCTGTCCACCAAGCCCTTTACAAAGCTGAAATGATCGGGTAGCAGGTCGCCGCACTTGTCCATAATAAGTACGCCGTTGGAATAAAGCTGGAGCCCCTTTTCAAATTCCTTTGAATAATAGTCGTATGGCGCCTTTTTGGGGATAAACAAAAGCGCGGAATAGGTGGCGTTGCCCTCGGTCTTGCTGTGTATATGAGCGAGAGGTTCTGTGTAATCGTAGAATTTTTCCTGATAGAAGTTATTGTAATCCTCGTCCTTAAGCTCGCTTTTATTTTTTTTCCAGATTGGGATCATGCTGTTTAAGGTTTCGTCCTCGGTGTGTTCCTCATACTTTTCGGATTCGGGCGCATCTTCAGGTGCGTCCTCTTTTGGATGTCTATGAGTGACCTCCATTTTTATGGGATAGCGTATATAATCGGAATATTTTTTTACAAGGCTTCTGAGCTTGTATTCCGCCAAAAATTCTCCGTAATCCTCGTCCTCCGTGTCCTCTTTGAGGTAAAGCGTGATTTCGGTGCCGTGACCGTCTTTTTCACATTCTTCCACAGTGTAGCCGTCCACGCCTTCGCTGCTCCACAAATAAGCGTTTTCCGCACCGTAAGCTTTGGATTTTACGGTAACCTTTCCGGCAACCATAAAGGCGGAATAAAAGCCAACGCCGAATTGTCCGATGACCGAAACTTCCTCACTGTTAGGAGCGTTTTCCTCGGTTTTCATCGCTTCCTTAAATTTAAGAGAGCCGGATTGAGCGATAACGCCCAGATTGTTTTCCAGTTCCTCCTGCGTCATGCCTATTCCGTTGTCGGTAATGGTAAGAGTGCGGGCGTCCTTATCGGGAGTAAGCCTGACCTGAAAATCCCCGCGGTCGAGTCCGAGGTTTTCGTTTAAAGACTTGAAATAAAGCTTATCCATTGCGTCGCTGGCATTGGAAATAAGCTCGCGGATAAAAATCTCCTTATGGGTGTAGATAGAGTTGATCATCATTTCCAGAAGTCTTTTGGATTCCGCTTTAAAAGCTTTTTTTGTTGACATTTTTTGCCGCTTCCTTTCTTTTTGCTGTTTTTTTTTGTACATTTTTTGCGGAAACCTCGCCGAGTCTGCTTCGGCGGCGGTTATAAAGATATAAGGCAACACCGCGCAATGACCGCCTGACGGCTTTGCGTGTGGCTTGCTTGCATATTTTCCGTCAGCTTGCACAAATCCTCCTTGAAATACGCCGGTATTCCTGCGTCGGATTTATACAAGCTGACGAAAAATCTGACGGCGCAATCCACATACAATCATTGTGCGGTGTTGCCATAAATCATAGTGTCATACGGTAATGAAAATAGCCTTGTGCGTAGTATTTGCGTTTTTTAAAGAATATTTAACGGTTTTTAGCACTCTCTATTGTTGAGTGCTAAAAATATTATATCACTTTTTTCTGTCTTGTCAATGGGAAAATGTGAAAATTACTTGAAAAATGAACAAACGACCAAAAAACGTTGAAAAAAATAATAACGCCAACGTACAATCAAGGCAATGCCATCAAACAATTATAAAAATAAAAGCCCGACGAAAATAAAAAATCACGTCGGGCGGTAAACAAATTATTTGCTTTTTTCAATGCTTTTTAAGATGTCGTCAATATCGTAGTGAGAATCGTCGCTTTCCTCCTGCAAAAGACTGTCAAGGCGACTCACGCGCGGAGCCAGCTTAGGCGGATTTCTTTTCGGAGGATCATAACGTCTTATTTCCTCCCGATCCGGACGCGGGGGAGGCTCGGCGGCTCTTCGCTGTTCGGGCTGCGCCTCGTCGGGACGGCGGAACATATTTCTGGTATCCGCCTCGTCAAATATAGCAGGCCGAGCAAACGACTCACGATCGTTTCGAGTAAACCGTTCACTGGAAGGTGGTACGTTTCGCTGCGGTTCGGGCTGTATTTGGGATGCTCTTTCGGGAAAAACGGCTCCGGCCAGATGCTTGGCTCTCGTTTCCTTTATAAGCTTATCAATATCTCTTTCGGAGACCGGAACGTGTTCCTCCTGCTTTGGCGAAGGAGCCTTTCGCGGTGGGGTAAACAAGCCCGCTTCCTCCATCAGGCGCTCCCTTTCATAAGAAAAAGCGGGGCGTTCTTCGGGGGGGATATAATCCTGCCGTGGGAGGTAGGTGGGTATATCGTCCTGTTTTTTCACCGTTTCAAACTCCGACTGAGAGTCTTTCCGCTTCATGGAAGCAATAAACTCAAAAACGATAAAAGCCGCACAGGGCAGCACTGCGATAAAGCAAACTCCGGCGGGGGACAGGGCAAAAGAAACAAGGCTGCCTAAAATATTGGAATAATAAATTCCTTTTCCTAAAATATGGCTCTGACCTATTATCATTTCCTCGTCCAGATCGTTTTTGATTTTAAAGGTATATACCCCGTCGTCAAGTTTAGCTTCCCTTACCTCTCCTATTCTGGTTTTTTCTTCGTCGTCGGAAAAAATAATAATATTGCCCGGCGCAATATTTTCCGCGTCCTCCTGTTCGGTAATAAGGGCGGTTCCGTTTTTCAAAAGCGAAAACGCATCGGTTTCCACCAAGTATATTCGGCGGGAAAAAATTTTCGGGGCGCTGTCGCCGCTGAAAATAATCGAAGCGATCAGCAGAAACGCCGCCGCCAAAAGCAAAATCACATCGATAGCTATAAATACCGCCGAAAAGATTTTAGAATTTCTTTTTATTTTTATTCACCTCGTTCTTGACAATTGCAAAAAAAATGGTATAATATCATTGTGGGTTTTTAATACAGAAAATTATGGCGTCAGTGATATTGTACCACAAATCTAGTTTTATTGCAAGGGGATTGAGATTTTTTATTTTATTTACAATTATTTAATATGCTAGTGTAGCTCAGTCGGTAGAGCAGCGCATTCGTAATGCGCAGGTCGTGTGTGCTCGATAAGGGGACGCGGCGGCGGATCGCGGGTCTTGCAGATTTTTTTACAGTTTAATGGGGCGGATAGGGTGAACATTTAGTTCCCTGTATCGGAATGGCAGTTTAGTCTGCCGGGAAAATTAAATATGCTGGTGTAGCTCAGTCGGTAGAGCAGCGCATTCGTAATGCGCAGGTCGGGGGTTCGAGTCCGTTCACCAGCTCCAAGTTGAAAGCTATATTTTTTTGCGAGTTGCATAAAGAATATAGCTTTTTCTTTACACAATAGCTAACCTCAGATCTAAACAGATTACAGCTTTATGTTTAGAGAAAACAAAAAGAACAAATTTAGAATGGCGGCTTATCGTAAGATAAGAACTAATAATGAAGAGCAGGAATCAAGTCTTGAAACACAAATTTCTTATTACAGAAAACTTATTGCAGAGAATGAGAACAGGCAATTTATGAAAATCTAAGTCAACAGTGCTTTAGGAGCGTAAAAAAGCGTCTTAAATTCACGAAGATGGTAGAGGTTTGTAAATTCTAATTGTCCATAAATATCAACTTGCATAAAATTTCCAAGATTTCTATTGAAAAATTTACACAAAAGGTGTATAATTAATATGGTATAGTGTACTACAAAACATAGTTTGGTTTTTGATGAAGGAAGTGATATAATGGCATTAACAACAGCAACGCAAATTGCTTATGAATTGAACATTTCCAGTTCTTATCTATTAACCTTGCTTGAGAATGGCGTATTTGCGCTAAAGAACAATAAGTGGGATACTGCCATTATAGATGATGTAAAGAAATATATGGCAAGTAATGCTGATAATTCTGCTAAAGCATCTTCACCGGAATATAAGACAACTAAAATCAATAACCGCCGGTATTTAGGTAATAAGTATAAACTGTTGCCATTCATTAAGCGTATTGTTGATGAGAACTGTATAGGTATCAATACCGTTGCCGATATTTTTGCAGGAACGGGTGCGGTAGCCTCAGCCTTTACAGATAAGAAGATTGTCACAAATGACAATATGTATAGCAACTACATCTGTCATGTTGCATGGTTTGGTTCTGAACAATTTTCGCAAGCGAAAATCGTTCAATATATTCAACAATACAATAGCATGAATATAGACGAAAGCAACTACATGACCGACAA
Source organism: uncultured Ruminiclostridium sp. (assembly GCA_910585505.1). Lineage (GTDB taxonomy): Bacteria > Bacillota > Clostridia > Oscillospirales > Ruminococcaceae > Ruminiclostridium_E. The sequence continues at coordinate 5,201 of CAJUFF010000115.1, forward strand.
CTTTGCCGACACTTATTTTTGCAGAGGCGATTGCAGCAAGATCGGTTATATTCGTGAGGATATTGAAAAGGAGTATGCTGCTCATAAAATTAATGATCGCGAAAGAGCATTACTCATCACGTCGTTACTATATGCAATGGACAAGATTGCAAACACCTGCGGTCATTATGATGCGTATCGTCAAGGCGTTGTATTCGATAAACATTTGGAACTGTCGGTTCCGATTCCCGAAGAGCATAACAATTCAAACAATATCTGCTACAACGAAGATGCTAATGATCTTGTGAAACACATTCAAGCTGATTTGGTCTACATAGATCCTCCGTATAACTCACGCCAATATTGCGATGCATATCATTTGATTGAAAATGTGGCTCGTTGGGAAAAGCCGGAGGTTACCGGAGTAGCCCGCAAAATGGATAGAACTGCATTAAAGAGTGATTATTGTACTCAAAATGCAACTAAAGCCTTTGAGGAATTGATTGAAAACATCAGTGCAAAATATATTTTGCTTTCTTACAATAATATGGCTGAAAAAGGTAATCAACGTTCCAATGCTAAGATTTCCGATGAGGACATATTCAGAATCCTTGAAAAAAAGGGAGCGGTAACGGTGTACTCCGAAACATATAAGGCGTTTACTGCGGGGAAGTCCAATATAGATGACAATCAAGAGCGTCTTTTCTTGTGTGAGTGCTATGACAAAAAAGAGATCATACCCTCGCCACTGAATTATATCGGGGGTAAGTTTAAACTGTTGCCACAGATTCTTCCCTTGTTTCCACAGATTTCTGGAACATTCATTGATTTGTTTTGCGGTGGATGTAACGTTGGAATTAACGTTGACTGTAACAAAGCTATTTTGAATGACAAAAACCGTGATCTTTGTTATATGTATAACACTTTTAAAAACTTGGATAAATCCGAACTCTTTAGGTTTATTAATGTAATAATTGATAAATACGGTTTGTCGCGTTCGAGTGAGAAAGGGTATGCTTTTTATGGATGTGACAGTTCAAAGGGACTTGGTTCATATAACAAAGAACCTTTTTTGAAAATGAGAGAGGACTTTAATGAACACACTAATTTAGATTACTACTATTACACAATGTTGTATGTATTGGTAATCTACTCGTTCAATAACCAAATTCGATTTAATCGGGAGGGTAAGTTCAATCTTCCTGTAGGCAAACGTGATTTTAACGATAAGATGCAAGAAAAGCTATCAAAATTTGTTGACCGAATAAAGAGCGGCGACTATACTTTTACTTATGTGGATTTTAGGAATATCGACTTGGATAAATATGGAGCAGACGATTTTATTTATGCCGATCCGCCGTATTTCATTACCTGTGCTACATACAACGAGCAGGGGGGCTGGAGTGAAGATGATGAGCGCGATTTGTACAACTTTTTGGATAATGCCAACAGCAAAGGCGTACGATTTGCTCTATCCAACGTTATCAGCAGTGAGGGTAAAACAAACGAGATTTTGTCCGAATGGGTGACAAAGAACAGCTATAAGGTTATTCATTTGGATTATAACTACTCCAATTCCAACTATCAAAAAAAGGATAGAGAAAGTGGATCGGACGAAGTGCTGATCGTAAATTATTGAGGTGTTTTATGCCATACGAAGAACTTACATACAAGAGCTTTTGCTGGTGTCTGGGAACGACTAGTTTCAGAACAGAGAATTTCAATCTCAAAATAGAACAACAACTTCGTCTACTCAATAAATTTTGGAGTCTGCATCCGGAAAAAGATTTTTCGTGGAGCGGCAGCGACTATGTCCAAGAAGAATATTACGAGTTTATGCAAGAGAATGGATTCGTTAAAGGTAATGCTCCAAGGAAGGACAAAGACGCCCGTGAAAAGACATCCGGTTTGGTTGATATAGGTCTGATAGATTCAAATCGTAAGCTCACTAATGCCGGAAAGGCTCTCCTTGATATTAGCCTATTGGGTGACTTTACTCCAGATAACGGTCTAATGTTACCCAAGGACAGCTTCATTTACTTTAAACAGCTTTTAAAGACCTACAACAATGTTGATGGAAAAATTGTCCGTCCTATGCTTGTGTTGGCATATCTTTTGTCAAAGCTGGATTATCTTACTCTCGATGAGGCGACATATTTAATGCCGCTATGCATAACTAAAGAAATCACCGTTGATATGGTAAATAAAATAAAGGCTATTCGGCAAGGAAGATTAACGATTGACGAGGTCATCTACAGCATTATAATGTCAATGGACAACTACAAAAAGGCTCTGGATATACTGTTAAATAATGATGTTGATGAAACTTTGATATGCGATATCGGAATTAATAGGAAAAGCAGAGGTTACGATGCCCCGTATTTTAAATTATATACATCATTAAAGTGTGTAGTTTTCGATCAGCGAGAAAGCGCGATAATTGATGTGTATGAAGCTATCGAGAATATTAATATTGGTGGCTGGTGGAAGAAATTACTTTTTGGCAAAGCAACTAAAAAGGCGGTCAACATTGCCCCTAAGAAATCACTTAAAAATGTGCAGATAACTTGCTCAAAAGATGAATCTGAATTCAAAAAAGAGTTTTTTAGACTTTTACATCTGTTTAAGGCGAAAGCAACACTACACGACTATCTTGATTTGAATCGTCGATATTTCAAAGCGACAGATGCTGTTATCTTTGAGGATGACAAGGTTTCGCTTGATGTTATCCCTAAGTATTTTTTGAATTCTATATCGGACGAGCTATTTGAATACGCATTTAAGCCATCTGATAATTTGTTTGAAAACTGTACTCTGACAGAAATCGCTCCTTGTCTTGTGATTGAGGAAAGCGGTATAATTAACGGCATAAATGAAGAACTTGATCTCAACGTTAAGTCCATTGATGAAGCACGTAAAGCAGTACAAGATAATCGTCACAAACGCTTTAACGAGCTTATTGATAAACAATTTAGTGACGAAAAATTGATTGAATTGTTGGAATGCTTTGAAGAGCGTAAAGACAAACAAATTATGGACAGTGTTACCAATAATGCGGATATTCCAACGATATTTGAGTATATCTTGGGAGTAATTTGGTATAAGGTAAGCGAACGCAAGGGGAATATTCTTGACTATATGAACCTGTCGCTTGAAGCTGATCTGCTGCCCAAAACTCACGCTGGAGGCGGCGAAGCAGATATCGAATATTGGTATGAAGCTTGCAATGAATATCCGGAACATTGTATGTTGCTAGAGGTAACTTTAGCTGATGGAACGAATCAACGCCGTATGGAAATGGAGCCTGTTTCGCGCCATTTGGGTGAACATATCCTAAAATACGGTAACACAAAATCGTACTGTGTGTTTTCGACCACATATCTTGATAGAAATGTTATTTCTGATTTTCGTAATCGAAAGACATACGAATATCTAAGCAAGGATATGACGAATTCGGTTAGAGGAATGAAGATTATTCCGCTGCAGACATCGGAGATTAAAGCAATTATTAGGAATCACATTACTTACAAAAAGCTGTATGAGATTTTTGAGAAAGCTTTTCAGTCTAATAGAAGCATCACAAGTTGGTATAACGATCAAATAGTTTCACAACTGACTTAAAGATAGAATGGCTTATTAAAAAAACAATTTTCAACGCAAGCAAGTCTAATGGAACTATAATAGCAAAGCAAGTCATTAGTAAGGAGGCAATTTAATGATTTCATTTGTACACTTGTCTGATATCCATTTTACAAAATGGAGTAAAGGTAGTTTTGATATTGATAGTGATCTTCGCAATGAAATAATTCTAGATATAAAACACAACTTTGCCGGAAAGATTAATAATCCTGATTTTGTCAATATTACTTTACACAATTTTCTCAAAAAAACGAGTTTTTTGGA
>CAJUFF010000116.1 GCA_910585505.1 uncultured Ruminiclostridium sp.
TACATATAAAAAAGGAATAACAAAATTTGTTTTAGGATAAAAATATTTTGTGCAAAATTGCCAAAAACCATTTGACGATTTTTATTGTTCAACTGTTTTTATCATAAAATCTGATTGTAACGTATTGTATTTATTTTTTATTTTCCCTATCGTTTCTTAAATGAACAGATTTTTTGGATTTTTTTCTGTTTGAGCCAATGATTGCGGCAATGGCAATCGCAACTACCGCGACAGCGAGAATTATAAGCACTATTATCCAGGGAAGCAGGTTTCCGTCGCTGTTTTGAGAATTGTCCGAAGCTTCCGAACCGTCGGCGGTAGATGATGTATCATCTTCGGATTGAATATCCGAAGGCTGTTGTGTGTCCGATTCATCGCTTTGAAGCGGGGTGGAGGTATCGTCGGAACTCTGTTCGGTCTCCTGTGAATCGGAGGTTTCGGCTGCCGTCTCAGTGGCGTCGTTAACCTGCGTTTGGGTTATATCATCGGTATTATCATCGGCTGATACCGGAGCGTTTACAGGTACCAACATTCCGATTGCGTTTTCAATAATAAGAAGAGCTTCGTCTATTCTCTCTTGTTCCGCTTCATCGTCCATAAGCAAAGCCTTTGCTTTCTCCACTGCGTCTCTTAAGCTTCGGTAGCTGCTTTCGCTGTAATTCGATTTTTTATACAGCTCCGCTCTGGATACCGCTTCGGTAAGCGCTTTTGTATCCGCGCGGGAGAAGCTTTCTCCTTCCACGGGAATAGCGGGGACATTTTCCTCGGAGGATACGGTTACTTTTGTGTCGCCCGCCCCGGTAATTGTTTCCGTCGGTGTTGTGACAGGCAGTGTGGTTTCAGAGCCGGAAACGGGGGAAGTCTGTGAAGGTGATGGCGTCTGAACGGGCTCGGTGGCGGCGGTTGTGGTTTCGGGAACGGAAAAATCGCCGGATCCGCCGCCGTAGGAAGGTCCGCCGGGCGTGGTGGCTTCACCTTCAGTTGCCGAGGTTATCCTTACGGCATTATCGGGATATTCAACGCCGATATCCTGAACCACCAACTCGGTGCCTCTCACAAATTTAAGGGAATCCTTGATCACTTTTATATCTGCGTAGCAGTTATCTCCCGTTATTCTGACATATCCCAGTGAAAGAACGGGATTTTCTTTATCGAAAAGGGGAGAGGTGCCCGCGATATAAATATTGAGCGTGCCGGTGTCCTTATTGAATCTGCCTTCCGCTATCTTTGAGGAAAGTGACGTATCGGGGACAAACTCCGGTGCTGCTTCTTCGGAGCCTAAAACCGCCGAAAGGCTTATTTGAAGCGACGCTATTTCTTCCTTGGCCGCCTGGGGAAAAGTAAGTATTATTTCCGCGTGCTTTCCGCTTTGTTTAAGCTCGACGGTTCCCGCTTCTGCCGCAAAAACGTTAAAAGACATCAAAGCGGTAAAAGCAATCGCGACGATCAGCGATAAAAGCTTTCCGAAAGGCTTTTCTCTTAACATATTCATATTCTGATTATCCTTTTACGAAAGATTTATTTCATTTAAAATTCAATATCCGGAAGTGTTTCGGGCATTTTCTTGAACAGCGAATCGCTTACGAGCCTTTGTCCCTCATTGGTGAGAGCGTTATTTACACGGTAAAGCTCTGCTCTTACGCTTAAGATGCTTTCCAGAGAAATATTGTCGTTGGGTTCTATCCAGTATATCCAAGTACCCTCGGCAACTTCCTGAATGGGTCCGTTGTCGGGAACCTCCGCTAAAATAATCTGCTGAGCCATAAGGTTGCCCTCGGCGTCAACGCCGCCGACAATGCCGCCGTTCTGATCGAACAAAAGCACCGCGTTGTAAGCGGGATTTCCCTTATACTTGCCGGTGAATATCACGGAGCCTTCGGGAATAACATCGTTTTCACCGTCGCCGTACTTATACGCTTTTGCGAGCTTACCTATTGCGGGTATGCCGTCGGCGGTGGTTAAGAAATCTATGTTGTCTCCGGTAACTCCCAATACGTCAAGCTCTTCAACGGAGATTACGCTGCCCGAACTGTCGGGGAGAACAAGCTTGACGGCGTCGGCTCTGTATGTGCTTACATATTTGCCTTCGGCGTTTTCAAAGTATGCGGTGCCGCTTCCTCCGAAGCTACCGGAAGCCGCTTCTATCCATTGGCCGCTTTCGTCTCTTACTTCAATAATGAATTTTTCTATCGGGTTTTCGCCGCCTGCGGTATATTTAAAGCCGGATACGGTAAGCACCTGATTGAAATCGAGTACTATCTCGGCGTTAGCTCCGAGCGTTCCCTCATATACGGTATCTTTTCCGTCAATAGCGTAGGTCAGCGGGTCTTCGGGTTTGGGAGCACATGGCATATCGTCCGTTCCATCCGAAATCGGAGGAACTTCCGAGGCGGTGATATCATTGGCGGATATGGACCAGTAGGTTTTGTCAAAGCTTCCGTCATTCTCAATCTTTATAGGTTCGAGAGTTTTTACCGCCGAACGGTTAAGATATTTGTCTATAAGGGTTATTTCGTAAAATACAACTCTGTTGTTTACGGTTGTAATAATGTCGGTGAAGCTGTTTTTAACAGTGAAGCCAGCCGTTTCTCTGACCTGTTCACCGCCGGATATCATACAGCGCACTATTTCATAGCCCAATATTTCTTCTTCGGAAATATTTTCCGAAGTCAGAGTGATATTCACACGGGAAGGATCGCCGCTGTCGGTTACGGCAATCGTATCCGATCCTACTGCCTGTACGCTTCCGCTTGTTCCAAGACTTCCGTTTCCGGGATTTTCCATTCTGTATACGCGGGAATCATCGTCGGAATAATAGAGCGCTCTTGTTTCCTTTTCAAACTGACTCGCGTAGCTTACAGTCTCGCTGTCGGGCACTTTGCCCCAGCGCTCAAAGAACTCAAGAAGATTCTTTTCCGCCGCCGCGCAGGCCAAGCGCATTATGCTCTGATCGGCGCCTCCGCCGAGAGTGAGCGCAACTCCGCCGGGAGCGGGTGCAATGGATACGTCGCGTGCGTAGCTGTCAACTCTGGCGAAGAAGAGACTCTGAAGCTGCTCGGTGCGGTCGTCGTAGGTCTTATAGTTATAATCCTTGTCATAAGCCGAACGGAGCTGCCAGTACATACCAAGCTGCGTAAACACGTTGGAGGCGGAACCCGTAGTGTTGGATGTTACCTTCTCATAAATCTCGTCATATTTGAATCTTACGCTCGTGTTGCTGTCCTTTGCCTGAGCAAGCTGAGCAAAATAGTTGTTGGTGACCTCCGCAACGGCATAGGCGCCCTGGTTTATACAGTGACCTATTTCATGTGCGATACCCCAACCGAAGTAGCGCCCGCTTTCATAACGTCCGTTTTCATCGGCAACAACCGGAGTGCAGTTAACCATGCCGGCGCATTCGTTCCACTCTATGCCTATGTGATTTCCCGCAGCGTACATAAACGCTCCGCTGAACATTCTCTGATAGCGTATATTAAGATGCTGCTTCGGGAACCTGTCAAGTTCCTTTTCCGCATTGACGTTTAGACCCTTATGCTGATAGAAAAGCTCCATCATTTCTTCCATGGCTTTCATAGAGTCGACTATCTTTGCCGCTTTATCCTCGGTGCTTCCCGTACCCGCTCCGCTCAATATCTGTTTTGCGGGCAAGGACATAAGCATTGTGTCAAGCATTATATCGGAGGCGCCTAAAATACAGTTTCTCTCGGCAAAGTCGAATTTATTGACATTTGAGTTGGAAGGACCTTTATGATGCTCGTTATGCAGAGATTCCATCTGCCCCACATATGTTTCCAGCTCTTCCACATATGCCGAAGTGCGCTCAAGCTTTTCCGCCTCTTCGGTTACTCCGTAAAGATCAAGCTTAGGCACCGATACGCCTCCGCTTACTCTTACGGCGCAGCGCTCTTTTGCGTTATTTCCCGTATACTGGATATACAAGGCTCCGCCCGATTCCTCGTTAACCGTCCAAAGCTTGGGTATATCGACAACGTTCATGCCTACTTTAAGCGAAGCTACCGTTTTGGCTACAGAACCTGATTCGGCATGATACTGTGTCGCCACAATCTGAAGATTCGTGAGATCGCCTGTGTTTTTAAAGTTGTGTCCCACATAAACGGTTACGCTGTCGCCCGCCGCAGCGGTTACGCCCAAAGGCTGCCACGCGTTAAGGCCGCCGAAGCCCCTTCCAACGTCATAAGTGCTGATGGAGGTATGTACGTTAACGGCTTCTCTCAGCCCTACACAGTTAAGAATGTTTTCGGCGTCGGTAAGTTGACGTTCGAGAGCGTCAATATCTGGATTAAGCTCTCCGCTTATCTTGTCGGGAGTATTCAGACGCGATCTCAAAGCGTCGATGGTTTCCTGCGTCACTCCGTCGGCGAGGGTGGTGTGCAGATCGTCGGTAAACAAAGCGTTTATATCGTCAACTATGGTGTCGTAATTGTAAAAATACACTTCAGATATATTTATGTCGCCGCTGGCGAGATATCTGGCAAGACCTATCTGTATACGCTTTATCTGCGCTTTTTCGGGAAGTTTTATCAGATAGTAGAAGCGGCCGTTTTTATCCGTCTTCCTTGACAACGAAGCCTGATTTCTGCCTAATGAGGTCAGATTTCCATCAGCGTCCCAGTAATTGATTTTTATGTACGAATAGTGAAGGTCGTTAGGCTCAAATTCCTGGAAAGCAATGGTCTGAATTGTGTATTCTTTGTCAAATTCGTAGAAAAGTCCGTGATTGCCTAAATTGTTGAAACCTCCGTCGTCCCATGTCGCACGGTAATAATGGGAGTCAAAATCATGGTCAACGGTACCCCACGCGGTTTTTGCTTCCGTATCGAGAGGGCTGTCTTTCATAGTGGCGTAATTATGAGACGCGGATATAATGTGAGCTCCCTTTTCGCCCGCTTCTCCCGTATTTATAAGGAAGTATTCTGGCATTTCCGCGGGATCTCTATCCGTGGTAGTTGCCGATACGGTAAGAGAGGGACTTCCCTCGCCTATATCGTTAACGCCGGTAACGTAAACAAAATATTCGGTAAGTGTTTTTAACCCGCTTACGGTATAGCTTGTGCCGGTTACGCCCTCTGTCTTAATATATTCGTCCGTACCGCTTTCCTTATAATAAACATTATAAGTTTCCGCGTCCTCCGCTTTTTTCCATGAAAGCTTTACGGAATTGAAGGCTCCCGCTGCGTTTAAGCCGTCAACCTTTCCGGGTTTTGAAGTAGCCTTGGGAATAACGGTTATGGGATCGCAGTATCCGCTGCGCCACGCTCCGTTAACCGACTGCACGCTTACGGTGTAGGGAGTTCCGTTTTCAAGCTTGCCCTCGGAGAAGGAGCTTACGTTTATGGAATTGCCCGTCACCTTTTTAATATCGGAAACGCCGTCAAGCTCGATCTTTACCTCGTAACCGGTAACGTTCCGGCAGCCGTCCCATGTCAGGACAAATGACTTGTTTCCTGGCTCACCCTTTAAATTTTCGGGAATATCCATATCGGGTTCCGGAATTCTGTTTTCCATTCCGTTGACAAACTCTACATATGAAATTTCTGCCAAATCGGTATTTTTTACCATGCCGACAATTTTTATGGTTATTTTCTTAACCGCCACCTGATCACCCAGATTGATATGTATATTTCCGCGGCTGTCCTGCTCAACCGTTACGCTGTCGGTATCGAGAAGGTGATGAACTCCGTTTTCGATAACCGCAATCTGAGTATATTCCTTGCCGCCTTCGGTATAAACAATGTCCACCGTTGCCTTTGAAACGGGGTTTTCTTCCGAACAGCCTATAACTATTCCGTCGGCGTCGGTTGCGTTGCCTTCCGCGTCAATGTCAAATATTAGGGATACGGGATTATCTTCGGAAATGCTTTCTCCGTTTTCGGGAGAAAGGGTAATGCTTCCCTCCTTGGTCAAAAGCTCTTCAAAGCTTCCTCGTATCTCCGTGCCTTCACCGGCCGAAGGTTTTATTACGGAAGAGGAAATAACGATCTCGGGCACCGCGATGGTGCCTTCGGTATTATAACCCTTTGCCAAATATTCAAGGTCTACCAGATCGACCTTTCCGTCCCCGTTAAGGTCTCCCACATTCAAACCGGAATCAATGCTGTCCAGGAGGGTTGTTTTATCGCTGCCGTCAATGACTCCGTCGTTATTGACGTCGCCTATAAGAAGGGTTCCGGGATAAGCGAATCCCTGTTCGTATGCAATTCCCTTAAGAAAATCGGTGGTCAGCCGAACGGAACTGGCCTGTCGGGTTACGCTGATAGTCTGAGTGTAATCCGCAAACCCGTCGGCGGACAACTTTAGGGTATAATCTCCGGGAGCAAGTCCCTTAAAGCTTATTTCCTTCTCGTTTTCTTCGTCGGCATTAAGAGTCAATATCTTTGTCATGCCTCCGGACAGCTCCGCAGTAAATTCAACGGGGCTTTCAAGCGGCAAAGCGGGGGATACGGATACATTAATCTGACCCGTACCTTCCGTTTTTTCTTCTGACGTTTCGGCAAAGAGCGCCGGATCCCGAAGCGGGAGCAGCAGGAGAGATAAAGCCGAAATGACAGACGCTAAAGTAATAACGGTTTTTTTCATAACGCTTCTCCTTTTATTTTTATATGTGTATGAAAGAACGCTCTGTGATCCTACTTGCGTTCTTTTGTGAACAATACGGTAGTAATATGTGTAAAAATTTTAACATATCCTGGTAAAAAAAGCAATAGATTTATTAAAAAAAGCCAGGAAAAGACGAAAATTTGTTATTGACAATTTTATTGAAAGATGCTATAATAACCTTATTGAATAAGAAAAGCTATGAAGGAAAGAGTAGCCTTTGCGGAACAGCCAGAGAAGGAAGCGTTTGGTGGAAGCTTCCCATGGAAAGCGAGGGTGAAGACCGCTCCTGAGCCGCAGTGCCGAAGGTACAGTAAGCGCTGCCGTATTTCTGCGTTAAAGAATAGGATTTGTTGGAATCCGAGAAGTGAAAAATCAAGGTGGAACCGTGCATTTCATGATTAGTATGCACCCTTGACGATTGCAAAGCAGTGATCGTTATGGGTGCTTTTCTTATTCAAAAAAACGAGGTTGCTCCCCAAATTAATAAGAGTAAGAAAGGAAAAACGTATCATGAAAGTAATTTATCCGGACGGAGAAGTAAGAAACGCCGAAGGAAAGGAGGCATTGGAGATCATAAGACACAGCGCCGCCCATATTCTGGCTCAGGCGGTTAAACGTCTGTATCCCGACGCAAAGCTTGGCTACGGCCCCGCCAATGAAAAAGGCTTTTATTACGATATGGATTTAGGCGAAGAAAAACTGTCGGAGGAGGATCTGGAAAAGCTGGAAAGGGCGATGAAAGAAATTATTTCGGAAAACCTGCCCGTAAAACCTTTTGTTCTTCCACGCGAGGAAGCGATGAAGCTTATGAAGGAAAAGGGAGAGGACTATAAGGCGGAGCACATCGAAGACTTGCATCCAAACGAAAAAATAAGTTTTTATCGACAAGGGGAATATATCGATATGTGTCGGGGACCTCATGTAACTCATACCAAAGCGGTTAAGGCATTTAAGCTGACGGGAATTTCGGGCGCCTACTGGAAAAGCGACAGCGCAAATAAAATGCTTACCCGCATTTACGGTACCGCTTTTTTATCCGAAGAAGAACTGAAAAGACATCTTGAAATGCTCATTGAGGCCGAAAAGAGGGATCATCGGAAATTGGGAAAGGAAATGGAGCTGTTTATGCTCAGCGAGGAGGGTCAGGGCTTTCCCTTCTTCCTGCCCAACGGAATGATAATAAAAAACGAGCTTATAAGATATTGGCGCAAAATACACGAGGAAAACGGCTACCGGGAAATCTCAACGCCCATTATGCTCAACCGCCGTTTATGGGAGACCAGCGGACATTGGGAGCACTATCAGGATAAAATGTACGTCTCGGAGATAGACGGGGAAACATTCTGCATAAAACCCATGAACTGCCCCGGAGGAGTACTGGTATACGGGAGCAGACCCCGCAGCTATAAGGAGCTTACCATAAAACTGGGCGAGCTGGGTCTTGTCCACCGCAACGAGCTAAAGGGTACCCTTCACGGACTTTTCCGCGTTCGAGCCTTTACCCAAGACGATGCACACATATATATGAGCAGGAGTCAGGTAAAAGAAGAAATAGCAAACGTGATAAACCTTATTGACAGCGTATATGAAAAATTCGGTTTTTCCTGCACACTTGAGCTGTCTACCCGACCGGAAAACAGCATGGGAGCGGACGAGGACTGGGAATTGGCGGAAAACAGCTTAAAGGAAGCGCTTGAACAATGCGGGAGAGATTATTCGATAAACGAGGGAGACGGAGCGTTTTACGGCCCAAAGATAGATTTTCACCTAAAGGACAGTCTTGACCGCACATGGCAGTGCGGTACGATACAGCTTGATTTTCAGCTTCCCAAAAACTTTGATCTTTACTATATTGATGAAAAAGGAGAAAAGAGACGTTCGATTATGATACACCGCGTATGCTTCGGATCGGTGGAAAGGTTTATAGGGATACTCACCGAGCATTGCGCGGGATGTTTTCCGTTCTGGCTGGCGCCGCTGCAGGTAAAAATATTAACGGTAACAGAAAGCGCGGAGGATTACGCGATAAATGTGTATGAGAAAATAAGAAAGGCGGGAATAAGGAGCGCAATAGACAAACGTCGGGAAAAGATCGGTTATATGATAAGAGAAGCGCAGTATAAAGAAAGAGTGCCTTTTATGGTGATAATCGGCGAAAAGGAAAAAAGCAGCGGATTGATTTCAGTTAGGAACAGAGATACTGGAAAAACCGAAAACGCAGTGTTGGAGGAATTTATTGAAAAGGCTTTGAAGCTCATGGATTGTTGAATATAAAAAAATACCCGTTGAAAACTTGCGAGAGATGTCAGCGGGTAATTTTTATGTCTTTTTATAATCAAGCGGAGAAAATAAAAAATGAAAAATTCGTAAATTCTCAAAGTAAATGCAACAGTAGCAAGGAAGCTGCATTAAGTG
>CAJUFF010000117.1 GCA_910585505.1 uncultured Ruminiclostridium sp.
TTCGGAGTCCGAAAGGGAAGCGGAAAGGACATTTAGTCGCTTCGCTCCTATTTGTCTATATTTTTGTTGTATTGCTATAGTATCAAATATCAATCTTAACCCTTTCTCTTCCTCTTTTTCTCTTAAACAAAGCGTACTCCGGCATTTTTTCGCCGAACATACGGTATCTGAAAAAATCGTCCAGAAAAATTCCCGCCAGTGAAATAAAAAACCAGATAAAGAAAAAACGGGGGCAGATCTGTCCCATTATGTTAAGCGGAATACCGCTGTAATCCCAGACATTCAGATGAAGCCACAAATTGACTATGACCCCGCTTATAAATTCCAGAAGGGTTATTATTACCGCGCTGCACAGCATCTGAAAAACAAGAGGCATATTACGGTCAAAGTAACAATTTATGCCGCCTATAAGCAAAAACGCCGCCCCTCCCGTTATGAACATCGAAAAGTGACTGTCGCCCTTATAAGCTACTTCTATGGCAAAATATATCATTCCGCCCATAAGGAAAAGCAGGGTAAGCTTTATAAACTCTTTAAGCAGAGGAGAACTCGGTCGTGTCATATATGAAATTATCCTTTCTTTTTTCAATTAGCTTACGCATTTAAAGGACTTGTTATACATAAATTATGGGTAGATATCAATTTTAAGGAGATTAAGGAAATGACAGCTTTCAAGGGTATCGGCGCAAGACTTTTTTCCGCTGCCGCGGCTCTGGCGGCGGCGATAATATGTATGTCGGGTGTAACGGGCGTAAGCGCGCAGACGAATGAAGAAAAAAGAAGAGACGAGTCAAGGGCTGCGTTCAGAGCAAAATCGGTGATGCTGACCGAATCGGCAACGGGGCAGGTGCTTTACTCGCAGAATCCCGACCAAAAGCTTCCCATAGCCAGCGTAACAAAAATAATGACCCTTCTTATCGCGGCGGAAGAAATGAAAGCGGGGAGACTAAGCTTTGATGATATCGTAGTCGCTTCCTATCACGCTTTTTCCATGGACGGGTCGGTAATATGGCTTAACGAGGGGGAAGAAATGAGCGTTTACGACATCTGCCGCTCAGTGGTAATAAGCAGCGCCAACGACGCCTGCGTAGCTCTCGGCGAGCATATAGCAGGAAGCGAGGAGGAGTTTGTCAAAAGAATGAACAAACGGGCCTCGGAACTGGATATGACCAACACGCATTTTGTCAACTGTACCGGTCTTGACGCAGACAACCACTTTTCTTCCGCCTCCGACGTGGCGAAAATGGCGGCGGAGCTTAGAAAGTACGATTATTATGACGAATTTCTTATGACCCGACTTACCTACGTACGCGAGGGCACGAGCAGGGAAACTCAACTGCTCAACACCAACCGTCTTTTGGGGTATGACGGTATTACCGGATTGAAAACCGGCACAACCGACAATGCGGGCTACTGCTTTACCGCTACGGCTAAACGGGGGGATATGGAATTGGTGGCGGTGGTGCTGGGAGCGGAAACCGACGACGGACGGTTTGAAATTGCGGAAGCACTGCTGGATTACGGCTTCAACGGCTTTGAACTGTTTTCCCCCGAATTTGACCCGGAAGAGCTAACCGATATCAACGTGGACGAGGGCGTTTTAAGAACAGTCTCCGTTTGCGCGGAGTCGGGACTTTGCTGTCTTATACCAAAGGGGAAAAGCTCCTCGGTATCTTATCTGTACAATATAAAGCCGACGGTAAAGGCTCCCGTTGCCTCCGGCGACAGTGTGGGCAAGATAATAGTGCTGCTTGACGATGATACTTTGTTTATAGCCAAAGTCACGGCTAAGGAAAGTTCTGAAAAACTTACGTTTTTTAAAAGCTTTGAGTTTGTATGGAAAGGGCTTTTTGACTTTTAAAATAAAAAATATACAAACAAAGCACATATTATTTGTAAAAAATGCTAAAATGATATTAAACACAGGAAACATCTTGCAAAAATTTTTAAAAAAAGGTATAATTATAATAAGAAAATTTTACTCGGCTGTCAAGAATTTGTCCTCACGGGATTTGTGCGCGGGTTTTTGAGAAAAATCGAACAATAAAAAATTGGCGCGTACAACGGCTTGTAGGGAGATTTTAAGCCGATAACCAAAAAAGAAAGGATGACGGTCAAAAATGGCGGTTAAACTGAACGATAAATATTTAAAACAGTTTGTGGGCGAAAACGAATACAAGGGTATCGTTTCCGCAGTTGAAGCGGCGCATAAAACACTCGGCGAAAAATCGGGCTTGGGCAATGATTTTCTCGGCTGGGTAACTCTCCCCTCCGATTACGACAAGGGGGAGTTTGAGCGTATCAAAAAGGCGGCGGAAAAGATAAAAAAGGACAGCGAGGTGCTTATAGTCATAGGCATCGGCGGCTCTTATTTGGGCGCAAGGGCGGCTATCGAGGCTCTTAAGTCAACTCTTTACAATTCTCTTAAAAAGGATACCCCCGAAATATACTTTGTGGGAAATTCCATCAGCCCCACTTATCTCAGCGAGGTTATTTCCCTTGTTGAGGGAAGAGATTTTTCCGTAAACGTAATTTCCAAGTCGGGCACAACCACAGAACCCGCACTGGCATTCAGAGTGTTCCGCGAAATGCTGGAGCAGAAATACGGCGCCGATGGAGCCAAGGGCAGAATATACGCCACCACCGACAAGGCGAGAGGCACTCTTAAGGAGCTTTCCGACAGAAACGGATATGAAACGTTCGTTATTCCCGATGACGTAGGGGGCAGATACAGCGTGCTCACAGCGGTAGGACTTCTTCCCATTGCCTGTGCCGGATGCGATATCGACGCTCTTATGAACGGCGCAAAGGCGGCGCAGGAGGAGCTTTGCGATCCCGATATTGAAAAGAACGACTGCTATAAATATGCGGCGGCGAGAAATATCCTTTACCGCAAGGGATTTAAAGCGGAAATGCTCGTGGCATACGAAAACAGCTTTGCCATGATGAACGAATGGTTCAAACAGCTTTTCGGCGAAAGCGAGGGCAAGGACGGAAAGGGTATTTACCCCACCTCCGCCACCTTCTCCACCGATCTTCACTCGTTGGGTCAGTTCATTCAGGACGGTTCCAAGATACTGTTTGAGACGGTGGTACAGTTTGAAAAGCCTCAGAAGGACTTTTTCCTTAAGGACGACGCCGAAAACGGCGACGGACTCAACTTCCTTTCCGGACAGAATATGTCTGTCGTTAACCGCAAGGCCTTTGAGGGCACTGTTCTGGCTCACACCGAGGGCGGAGTCCCCAATATGGTGCTTGAGGTGCCGGAGCTTAACGAATTCGAGTTGGGCTATATGATTTACTTCTTTGAAAAGGCGTGCGCGATTTCGGGATATTTACTGGGAGTAAATCCCTTTGATCAGCCCGGCGTTGAGAGCTATAAGAAAAATATGTTTGCCCTGTTGGGCAAGCCCGGATACGAGGCGCAGAAGGCGGAGCTGGAAGCCAAGCTTTCCTGATTACCGTCAGATTAAAGTAATTTCGGGCGCTTATCGCCGTGTTTTTCGGACAGACGCCCCGAAAATAAAAATTGCGGGGTTTGCTTTAATCAAGAACCTGTCCACATAAGAATGGTGCGTGGATTTTTGAGCAGATTTTGCCGGCTTGCTGTCGCAAGTCAAGAAATTTTAACGCAGTCATCGGTAAAATCTGCCAAAAAGATGCGTGCCAATTCCTATTTGGACAGGTTCTAAAGCTTAAACAAGCCTTGCGGTCAAATACGGAGGACAACACTATGATCAGACTTATACCCGGCAAAAAAGGTTCAGGCAAAACCAAGATCTTAATCGACGCGATCCACAAGGCGGAAAAAGACAGTAAGGGCAACGTGGTTGCAATTCAAATCGGTTCCTCTTTGAATATCGACATTTATCATAAGATTCGCCTGATAAATATCGAAGACTTTAAAATATCCGATTACGACGATCTTTACGGCTTTATCGCGGGAATACTCGCTTCCGATTACGACTGCACCGATATCTTTGTTGACGGAGTACTCAGAATAGTGGGCAGAGATTACGACAAGGTCGGAGAAATGTTTGACAGGATAGCGGCAATCAGTGAAAGCACAAACGTTGTATTTACCATTTCGGCTGACGTAGACGCCCTTCCCGAATCTATAAAAAAATATCTGTAAAAGTTTGACAACAAGTATTGACAAACGATGACAGGTGTGTTATAATGTTTCTCGTGTTTAAATTCAGTTATTTTGCTTTAAACTGAGTTAATTATTTTGAATATAGAGGGAGGTGCAAATAATGGCAGTTCCAAAGAGAAAAGTATCAAGAGCAAGACGCGATAAGAGACGCGGACAAGTATGGAAATTAAACGCACCCGCTTTTTCCCGCTGCACCAATTGCGGAGAGTTGAAGTCTCCTCATAAGGTTTGTCCCAACTGCGGTTATTATAAGGGCAGGGAAGTTATTGCTCACGAAGCTTAAGTTATTAAAAATAAAGGGGTAGCTTGACTGCCCCTTATTTTTATATTATAAAAACATAGTAAGAAAAGATCGTGAAAGACAAGAAAAACAAATCATACTAATCTCTGTTTTGACTGTAGACAAAATATAACAAAGTCTACAGTCAAAACAGAGTTACACCCTAAACACTAATATTGGTTTAAAAAGCCATTTTATCCACTTTTTAAACCAATATTAGTATCAGTATTTGCCATAGAATTATCACAGCTTAATTTTTTAATAAACATTGACATAAAACCCATTTTTATAGTATAATAATACCGATAAAAGAAAAGAAACGGAAATAAAAAAATGAAGTTAGTAGCCATAGTAGGACGACCCAACGTAGGAAAATCCACGCTTTTCAACAAGCTTATAGGAAAACGCATGAGCATAGTGGACGACACCCCCGGCGTCACCCGCGACAGAATATACTCCAAATGCGAGTGGCTGAACCGGGAGTTTATGTTGGTTGATACAGGAGGCATCGAACCCGAAAGCAGCGACGTTATACTGTCCCAGATGAGAGAACAGGCTCAGCTTGCCATAGAAAGCGCCGACGTTATCATATTTGTAGCGGATATTAAAACGGGAATGACAGCTGCTGATCAAAACGTGGCGCAAATGCTCCGCAAAAGCGGGAAACCCGTGGTGCTTTGCGTAAACAAATGCGACGGATTAGGTGAAAATCCTTCCGAACTATACGAATTTTACAATCTCGGATTAGGCGATCCCATAGCCGTTTCCTCGGTTCACGGCCACGGTACGGGCGATCTGCTTGACGCCGTTTTTGAAAATATGCCCGATATTACCGAAGAAGAAACCGACGACGACACCGTAAAGGTGGCGATTATCGGAAAACCCAATGCGGGGAAATCTTCGTTGGTAAATAAAATTGCGGGGGAAAACCGCGTTATAGTCTCGGATAAAGCGGGAACCACAAGAGACGCGGTGGACACACCGGTGACCTATAACGGAAAAAAATATTTGTTGATTGACACGGCGGGAATACGAAGAAAATCTAAGGTCAATGACAATGTGGAAAAATACAGCGTCTTGAGAGCCTATATGGCGATAGACAGAGCCGACGTGTGCGTTATCATGATAGACGCAACGGAGGGATTCACAGAGCAGGACAGCAAAATAGCGGGATATGCCCACGAGCAGGGAAAGGCAAGCGTTGTCGCCGTAAATAAGTGGGACGCCGTGGAAAAGGACGGAAAAACCATGCAGGAATTCACCAAAAGGCTTGAGGTGGATTTCAGTTTTATGTCCTACGCGCCCTTCGTGTTTATTTCGGCTAAGACCGGTCAGCGTACGGACAAGCTTTTCGGTCTGATCGACTACACGGTTGAGCAAAACGCAAGACGTATACCCACCGGAAGACTTAACGAGCTGCTCAGCTACGCAACGGCGAGAGTACAGCCTCCCTCCGACAAGGGCAAAAGACTTAAGGTGTATTATCTTACACAGCCTTCCGTTAAACCGCCCACCTTCGTTTGCTTCTGCAACAGAAAAGACCTGTTCCATTTTTCCTACCAAAGATATATTGAAAACCAGATAAGAGAAGCCTTCGGTCTTGATGGAACGCCGATAAGACTGATTATCCGAGAGCGCGGAGAAAACGAGTAATTTCTCTGTATAAATATCGCACGCGTCTTTTCGGCGAATTTTGCCTATATCTGCGGTAATTTCTTGATTTGTTGCACAACCCTGTCCCCAACATAATTTGTTTGAAAACCCACTTACCGATCTTATGAAAACAGGTTTTAATTTTTGCGAAAGCGAGAAAGCTTTATGTTGATTATTTGCTTTATTATAACCGCATTGCTGCCTTATCTGCTCTGCGGAATAAACAGTGCGATTATTGTGACGAAAATCAAAAGCGGTGATGATATAAGGACTTTGGGAAGCGGAAACGCGGGTCTTACCAATACTCTCCGCACACAGGGAAAACTGGCGGCACTGTTTGTTCTGTTGGGTGATGTTGCCAAGGGAGTTCTGTCTGTCGTTTTTGTCGGTTTAAGCTTCAGGCTTCTGGCTGATATAGACCCGTGGTCGGCAGGCAGCGAATACGAATGGGCGCTGTACGCTTCCGGCGCTTCTGCGATTTTAGGGCATGTATTTCCCGTATATTACGGATTTAAAGGAGGCAAGGGCGTTCTGGTAACAGTGGCGGTGCTGTTGGCCATCGACTGGCTACCCGCGGTGATACTTTTGGGTATATTCGGTCTTATTGTAGCCGTTTCAAAATACGTTTCACTGGGAAGCTGCATTGCCGCCGCCTTATATCCCTTTACGGTGCTGATATTCGGTATAATCGAGAAAAGCGCTTGTTTTTGGGGTAATTTTATTTGCAGCGGATTTATTGCTATCCTTATAATATTTATGCACCGAGAGAACATCAAGAGACTCATTCATCACACGGAAAAGAAGCTTGGCGAAAAAAAGAAAGACGCAGAATACGCAAAAAAAGAATGATTTGCTCATAGATTATAATTAAAACGGAGGCTTGAAAAATGGCAAACATAACGGTATTGGGCTGCGGTTTCGGCACCGCCTTGGCGGTAATGCTGAATTCATACGGTCACCGCGTAACAGCTTGGTCGAAATATCAGAGCGAAATAGATACAATTTTAAAAGACAGGGAACAGAAAAAGCTGCTGCCGGGTGTAAAAATACCGGAAAGCATAAGGTTTACCGCCGATCCTGCCTGTGTAAAGGGTGCCGACATTATAATTGCCGCTATTCCTTCCGCCTTTCTTCGCGACGGAATTTCAAGGGTAAAGGATTACGTTTCTCCGGAAAGCGTTATACTTAACGTGGGCAAAGGCTTTGAAGAAAACACCTTTAACAGGCTTTCGCAAGTGATTTCCGACGAAATCCCCGAAAATCCCGTTGTGGTAATGGCCGGTCCCTGTCACGCCGAGGAGGTTGGACGAGGAGTCCCCACGTCGGTTGTGGTTGCAAGCGGCTGCCCCGATAAGGCGGAATATATTCAGGAAACGCTTATGAACCCCAATTTCAGGATATATGTAAACGAGGACGTGATAGGCTGTGAAGCCGCCCCCGCTCTTAAAAACCCCGTTGCCTTATGCTGCGGAATAGTTGAGGGTATGGGACTCGGAGACAATACCTTAGCTGCTCTCATGACAAGGGGGCTTACCGAGATAACAAGGCTCGGAGTAGCGCTGGGAGCGCGCTGGGAAACCTTTACGGGACTTGCCGGAGTAGGCGATCTTGTTGTGACCTGCACGTCCGTACACTCAAGAAACCATCGGGCAGGTATACTTATAGGCAAGGGTGTTCCCGTTGAGGAAGCAATACGGCAGGTCGGAACGGTAGAGGGATACAACTGCTGCAAAATAGTTCACCATCTCGCCAAGGCCAAGGGCGTTCCCATGCCTATCACGGACAAGCTTTACGGAGTTTGTTTTAACGGTGAAAATCCCGAAGAAAGTGTGAAAAGTCTTATGAATCGGCCGGGAAAGAATGAAAGAGAGCGGTTCTGGAACAATTAGGGGCGCTTGCGGATAAAACAATTTATCGCTTTAAAATAACGCCGCTGCCCAATCATAAGTAAAAATAAAAAAGTATAATACCAATCTTTAATCAATTTGCAGACTTGATTAAAGATTGGTATTATACTATATCAACCCAATAAATTCGGATATTCCCAAAATTATTTATACTAATTGCAATTCGATTTATAGTCAATAGATTGAATTGCAATTAGTATTAAAGCAACACCACGCGAAGACCTCGCTGCGCGTCTGCACGACAATCTTTGTGCGGTATTGCCCTAATCCGTTTCCTCCAACTCTTCCTCAACCTTCTCAACCCAGCATATTCCTTTCTCTTTATGCACAACTGTAACCTCTTTCCCCGCCTCAATATCCGTTTCGTTTGCCGACATGGCGGTAAGCATGTATCCCCGACCCTTATAAAAAAATTCGATCTTACCGTAACCGCCGTTTGTTATCGCTTCCGCGCAAACTGCTTTATCGTCAACGTCAGGTCTGTTTTTCGGAAGCTTCTCTCCCCTTGCTTTCAAAAAAAGATTAAAAAAGAAATGCTTTTTTAAATACATTACAATAAAAGCAAAAACAATTCCGCAAAATACCGATCCCGCAACAGGCATGCTTACCGCCGATAAAATCAGCCCCAATGCCGAAAAAGCGAGAACAAAAATAAGAATATCAGACACGGTATGAGGTACAAAATCCTCAAACGGCACCGTCTTACCGTGAAAATCAAAAAAATATCTTTCCGCTCCGAAATTTTTTATTTTATAAGCGGAGCGAAGTATCATTTCCGCCGCAAGCGCCACAAAGGATATCACCGCCGGCACGAGAAAAAAAATCATCTTTTATTTGACTGCTCCGAATCTAAATTTTTGTTGTTGTGCAAAGACAAAAAATCAAATCATACTAATACCAATCCCATTTTAAATATGGATAAAATCCATATTTAAAATGGGTTGCACCCAAAACACTAATCCAACAGTTTTAAAAGTGATTAGTATAATAACCATTTTGACACAGGATAAAATCATAGTC
>CAJUFF010000118.1 GCA_910585505.1 uncultured Ruminiclostridium sp.
CCGCCATCATATCTGTGTAGCTGCCGTCTGTCTCGGCGCGGTATACGTAGTAATTATCTGCGTCTAATCGGGCAGCTAAAACCCGCTTTATAAAAGAATCTGACTGAAATTATAATTTTTAATTAAATTAAGTTACAACAGCTGTACATATTGCATAAACAATTCAAAAAAAGTTTTTTCGGCACTTGCAAAAAAAACGGATATATGTTATAATAAAAAATAATGCGGTGCCGACGCTTTTGTTTTTTCGGCGCCAAATAGTAAATAGAAAGGAAATCAACATAATGAAGCACATTAAAACCGTTAATAAGGCTAACCTTAAAGAAACTGCCGCTAAGGGCGGATGCGGAAAATGCCAGACCTCCTGTCAGTCTGCCTGCAAAACCTCCTGCACCGTTGCCAACCAGACTTGTGAGGCCAATAAGTAATACTGAGCTTTGATCAAGATATTGACAAATAACAGTGATAATCAAAGATTGGTATAAAAATTCTAAGCCGAATGCTGCGGGGGAGGGAGAATGTTCCTCCCCCGCTTTTTTTGAAACGAAAGGATACCTTAATATATGGAATCAAGAATACATAAATATAAACAGGGGGATAATTATATTGTCCTTGACGTAAACAGCGGCGGAGTTCATCTTGTTGATAAAATAATATATGATATACTGGACTTTCTATCTCCCGAAAAAGGCGGGGAGAGCCTTGGGTGCACTGTCC
The DNA here is from genome assembly GCA_910585505.1 of uncultured Ruminiclostridium sp. Lineage (GTDB taxonomy): Bacteria > Bacillota > Clostridia > Oscillospirales > Ruminococcaceae > Ruminiclostridium_E. Next base: position 718 of record CAJUFF010000118.1, read on the forward strand.
AGGAACTGGCGGAAAAGCTGCCGCAATATGCGGAAAAGGATATCGCGGAATGTCTTGAAGAGCTGGAGCAGCTTTATAAGGACAAAACCTTGTTTTCCGAGGACGAATACAGACAGTTCGCAGATAAAAGCCTTAACGCGCCAATTAAGGCTATGTGTCTTCACGTGTCCCATGATTGCAACCTTCGGTGCGAATACTGCTTTGCGGAAACGGGGGATTTCGGGACGGGCAGAAAAATAATGCCGCCGGAAATCGGAAAAAAAGCCATAGACTTTCTGATTGAAAAATCCTTCGGAAGGGAGAATTTAGAGCTGGATTTCTTCGGCGGGGAACCGCTTATGGCGTGGGATACCGTTGTACAAACGGTTGATTACGCAAGAAGCATTGAAAAAAAACACAATAAGCGCTTCCGCTTTACCGTAACCACCAACGGAATGCTGTTGGACGATGAGAAAACGGAGTATATCAACCGTGAGATGTCAAACTGTGTTCTTTCTCTGGACGGAAGGAAAGAGGTCAACGATCGAATACGGTTTACGCCAAATCATAAGGGAAGCTATGACATAATTGTACCCAAGTTTAAAAAGCTTGTTGAGGGAAGGACAAAAGAGGGACGCACTGACTATTATGTAAGAGGCACCTTTACCAAATATAACCTCGATTTTGTCAACGACATACTGCATATGGCGGAATTAGGCTTTAAGCAGCTTTCGGTGGAGCCGGTGGTAACGGATTCAAAATTTCCCTACGCGCTTACGGAAGAGAATCTGCCCGCGATTTTTGATGAATATGACAGGCTGTATGATATAATGAAAAACGATCCCGACAGGTTTAATTTTTTCCATTTTAAAATCGATCTGGATCAGGGTCCCTGCGCTATCAAAAGATTGAGAGGCTGTGGCTGCGGAAACGAATATGTGGCGGTAACTCCCGACGGGGAGGTTTATCCCTGTCACCAGTTTGTGGGCATGGAACAGTGGAAAATGGGGAATATTTTTGACGGGGCGATAGATAATAAAATAAAGGATTATTTCGCTAAAACGCATATTTACAGTAAAGACGGATGTTCGGAATGCTGGGCGAGGTTTTATTGTTCGGGCGGCTGTAATGCTAACAGTTTTCAGTATGAAGGCGATGTGCAGAAGCCTAACAGGCTGGCCTGCGCGATGCAGAAAAAAAGAATAGAGTGCGGAATCGCGCTTGAAGCGCTGAAAAAATAAAAAAAAGCGGCGCCGGAGCGGTTTTTTCCGATGAAACCCTTAAGCCGAAGCCGTTCACGAGTGATTTAAGGCAATACCGCACAATTATTGTGTGTGGATTGCGCCGTCAGGCGGTCATTGCGTGGTGTTGCCTTAAGCCTGACATTGCTTTTTCACATTTATCACCCTTCATTTTCTCCCTTCTTTTCCCGATTTGTAAATTATCAAACACTTTTTTTTCACAATAAAGGTTTATAATACAATCATCAAAGCAAAGACCGAAATCGGGAGTACCTCACCCATAAGCGAAAAACGCGACAAGCGAAAGACGCGCGAATACATAATGTCTCCCACACGAAAGGAAGTAACTTATATGTACGAAAATAATAATGGTTACCAGCCAACTTATAACTTTTCCACAGACCCTGAACAAAATCCCCAAAATAATCAATACAATCAATTTCCCGGCAATAACAATCAGAAGCCGCCCAAGAAAAAGAAAACAAGCACCGGTCTTGTTATAGGCGTTATAGTTGCCGCGATAGTATTCGGAAGCGCAAGCGGCTTCGGCGGCTCTTATCTTGCAAGCAGATTAAACGACGGAACAAGTATCGGAGAGGATAATCCGAATCGCCCCGATGACGGCGAAAATCCGAACAGCCACGGCTCGCCTGAAGGCGCGGATGGTACGGCTCCCGACGAAAGCGCCGCCACCACAACCGAATATGTAAAGCCCGACACGGAAATAAGCGACGATTTGTCGTCTCTCGAAAATATGGCAAATATGAATACCTCAAAAGCGTATTCATACGAGCAGCTTTACGACGCGGTAAACGAAAGCGTTGTAGTGGTGGGGAATTATATTACAAATAACGGCTACTACGACGACCCCTCCGTCGAGTATGTAAAGCAGGGCACGGGAAGCGGCGTTATTTTCACCACCGACGGATATATAATTACCAATAACCATGTGGTTCAGGGCGCGAAAAAAGTCACCGTGACCGTTTCCGACAAGTTCAGCGACGAGGAGGAAATAGAAGCCGTAGTCGTAGGCTCCGACAGCGGAACCGATCTTGCCGTCCTTAAAATAGGCCGTGACCAGCCCTTTACCGCCGCTCCCCTGGGCGACAGCTCAAAGCTTAAGATAGGGCAGGAGGTGGCCGCGATAGGCAACCCCGCGGGACTAAATAAATCCATGTCAAGAGGTATTATTTCCGGACTTAACCGTTACTCCAACGGCAAGGGTTATGAGCTTAGCTCAATTCAGACGGACGCGGCGATAAACCCGGGCAATTCCGGCGGAGGACTGTTCGATATGTACGGAAACGTTGTGGGCATAGTAAACTCAAAGCTTGTAGCGGACGATTCGAGCATTGAAAATCTGGGCTTTGCCATTACCATAAACGAGGCTAAGCCGGTAATAAGCGATCTTATCAATTTCGGCTACGTTACGGGTCGTCCCGCGTTGGGAATCACCACCGCGCAGATTTCCAACACCTATATGGCGCAGCTTTACGGGCTTCCCTCCACAGGATTATTGGTTACGGATATAAATCAGAACGCCCCCGTTGCCAAAAGCGGATTGCAGATAGGGGATCTTATTGTTAAGGTGAACGGAAAGGACGTTGAAAGCGTTTATGATGTGCAGGAGACCACCAAAGGCATGAGCGCGGGAGATAAAGTCATCGTTACCGTTATAAGAAGCTCTTCGGACAGCAGCGGATATTTCGGAAATATCGTAAAAGAAAGAAGCATTGATCTTGAAATTATTTTAACCGAAAGCACCGAGAACAGGTAAAAAATAGAAGATATATCAAAAACAGCGTATCTTTTTGTTTTGATGCGCTGTTTTTGATTTGTGTCGCGGCATTTTCTCGGATTGCTTTAAAAACCTGTTACAATGGGAATTTTTTTATCTTATAATATATTTTTGAAATGATTTAAAAATAGTATTAATATTTCTTAGTAAATTCCCTTGACACTTACAAAAAAAAAGTATATAATTTATACTAATAACCATTTTGACACAGGATAAAATCATAGTCAAAATGGTTATTACACCCGAAACACTGTTAACCAATTAAAAACCATTTTTCCAATTTTTAATTGGTTAACAGTATTAGTATACAAAATTAAAGGAAAAGGAGTCCCACACAATGCCAAAAAAAGAAACCAAACGTTCAAAAAACTCCAAATCCGATTTAAACCGGAAGATGTACGGAGTTTTTGAAAACTCCCTTTTGGAAAGGAGCGATTTTACATTATCCTCCTACATTAACGACATTTCCAAAAGGCTGAAAACCATTACCCCGAAAAAAATTCAGTCCAAAAACCAAGCAACCGGAGTTTCCCAGTGCATAAGAGCCATTCTTACCAGTTTGTCTCAGCGCAACAACGTGACAGAGCTTATGCTGTGTCATGACATTAAGTACAGCGCGGCCACCGTATCGGTATCCCTGAAGAAAATGGCCTATGACGATCTTCTAACCCTGACTGTCGATAACGATGATAGGCGGCGAACGTTGATTTCCATTACGGAAAAAGGGCTTGAAACACAAAAGTATCTTGAGGAAGCATACAAAGAGCTGGACGGAATATTATTAAAGGGAATAACGGAAAAAGAAAAAGACCTGATGGTTCCGCTGCTGAAACAGATGCTGAAAAACGTATTGGAAGCACAAAACGATCCCGCCCTTAAAGACATCAAGGTGTCCCCCTGTTTGAAAGCGCAGACCACAAAGTCATTGCTTGACTCGAAAGAACTAAAGCTGTGAATGTTAAAAGTCGTTTCGTTTTCCTTTTGGGGGGCACTGTTGTATTTTAACGGCGTTTTTTTGTTTATTCAGCCGCGTACAAAATTTTTGCGGCGGTCGGATTAAGCAAAACGCTAATCCGGTTGAAAATAACAGTTAAAGTAAAAAATATTTCCCCCTTGACAAACAGTGGTTTGGGGTGTATAATGTTTATAATGTCGCCGGTAAGCTTCACTCACCTCCTTTCAAAAGAAGTGGCGGCATTATCACATCACCCCCTTATGAAACACACTATGGCTTAACCGCCTCCGTGTGTTTCTTTTTTACTTTATAAACTGTTTTTTTATTGTTTTTCGATATTTCAAAGCAACTTTTTGTGCAATTAGCCCTAAAACATTCCATAATTTTGTAATAATTTCGATTGACTTTTACCAAAAAAAGCTGTATAATTCTTATTATCGGTAGTTGAAGTTATGTTTTTGACTACATTTTTTAGAAGAAATATTTTTAAGGAGGACAATTTTTCGTGAAAATGAAAAAATTATTGGCAGGGGTACTTGCCGGGGCTATGGCGGTTTCGGCGGTTACTTTTACGTCGATTACGTTGAGTGCGGCGGATGATCCAAATGAGGTAGTTTTATACCAATATGAAGCCGGGGTTATGAATGATTTTATTATTGACAAATCTTATCTATCGCAAGCCGAAAATTCGATATCTATCAGCTTAGAAGGCGAAAACGGTACTTGGTTTAATGCACAAACTGTAGGCTCACCATGGGGTGGGCCCGGAGGAGGCAATCCAGTTGTTTTTTCTAAAGCTGATGATGAAACCAATTTTACAGTAGCTAAAGAAACCGGAATAAAAATATACAGCATATTAGAGGGTGGTTATACTAAGGTTAATAAAATTACAGTTACAATAGATGATGCTTCACCTGTAACCGTATATGACATTTTAACAGCTCCTGCAGGTGCGGTATATAACAATGATGGCGATACATTCAGAGTAACTGCTGATATGCTTGCCAAAGCAAATATAACTGCCAAAAATATTAAGGCATGTAAATTTAATGTAAAAATCGAAGCAGTTGATTCCGGCGCTGAATTTAACTCTTATCTTGTTGATGCAAAAGATGCACCAAGCTGGTTTACCGGAATTTTCGGCGGAACCAAGCCTTCTTCAGCGGAAACATATTCCTTTTGTGTTCCCGAAAAGACGTCCGTATGGAATAATGATACCCATCAAAATGAAGATGGTCCTGAAACAACAACCGGTGAGTATAGTGTTTTAGATAAAGGTTTTTACATTCAGTTCAAAAACATGACCGTTTCAAAAATTTTTATTACAACCCCACTATTGCATCAACATACGAAGATGCAACAGTTATAATAGAAAATAAAGATATTGTTCTTAATCAATATGCGTGGACTGGAGAACACTACTCAGGTGAACATTTATTTACGGTTGACGGACATAACGCCGCTAACTTTGGCGGATTAGGTATTGATAATTTAACTGTTAAATTTAATATTGATTCAATTACCAACAGCAACGGACAGGAAATAGCTCCGGAAAACGTTGATTTTTCTATCCAAATTATGCCCGATTGGATAAATTCACAATGGTTTAATCCGACTTTTGAATATGATGCTGCTACTAAGGAAGTAAGCTTAACTGTAAATATTAAAAATATGTTAGCTGAAAAGGATCCTTACACAACATTGGAATCAATTAGCCTTTTAGCTAAAGTTCATCAAGACAACACAGACAGTAGCGTTACTATTAAAATAGGAAAAAAAATAAATTCTGTTTCTGAAATAATCCTCAACAAAGAAACCCTTACGGTAGAAAAAGGCAAAACCGCACAGCTTGAAGCAACGGTTTTACCAGAAAACGCAACCGACCCGACCGTTACATGGACGTCTTCCAATACGGAAGTTGCGACAGTTGACGAAGCAACAGGCGAAATCACCGCATTATCGGAAGGCACAACAACAATCACAGCCGCAGCAGGCGAACAGACAGCGGTCTGCGAGGTTACAGTCGCTTCCGTTTCCCTTACAGATCTTGCTCTTAAGGTAGGCGATGAAGCCGCTGCTCCCGAAGCGGTAATCAAACCAGAAGATATTGAAATCTTATGGTCGACGGACGATGAAGAGGGAAATGTTATTACAATTGATGAGGCTACCGGTAAGGTAACTCCCGTTGCTTCCGGTACCGCCAATGTTACGGCAACAATCAAAGGCACGGAAATTTCCGCTTCCTGCAAGGTGACCGTAACAAATCCTCTTACAAAAATCAATCTTGACGCTATGAATATAGTTAAGGGCGCAGAGGACAGCGAAATTACATATACTACCGTCCCCGCAAAGCCCGACGCATTTACGGCTACGTTTGAATCCTCTGACACCGCAGTTTTTACGGTAGTTGAAAATTCCGGTAAATTCTATGTTCATGCTGTTGAAGTAGGTGAAGCGGATCTTATTGCAAAAGTAGACGCCAAAGAAGTAGGCAGATGTACGGTTAAAGTTACCGATAAGCTTGTTCCGGCAGAAAGCGTTGAACTGGATAAAACCGCGCTTGAACTTAAAGTAGGCGATACCGATGTACTGAAAGCTACCGTAAGTCCCGCCGACAGCACTGACAAAATCGTGTGGACTTCCGACAAACCCGACATTGCTTCCGTTGAAAACGGTACCGTTACCGCCAATGCGGCAGGCACAGCCACCATTACCGCAGCGGCGGGCGAAAAGACGGCAACCTGTACTGTTACGGTAAATGAAAAGACGATTGCTATCACCTCGGTATCTCTCGACAAAACCGAAGCTACCGTTGTGGAAGGCGAAACAGTAGAGCTTACGGCAACCGTTAAGCCCGACACTGCCACCGAGGACAAAACGGTAACATGGACCTCCTCCGACGAAACAATAGCCACCGTTAAAGACGGCTTAGTAACGGCGGTATCCGAAGGCAAGGCGACAATTACCGCGGCCGCAGGCACAAAATCCGCGTCATGCGAGATAACCGTTACCAAAAAAGCGGAGGACACCAAGCCCGACGATACAAAACCGGAAGAACCCAAACCCGAAGAACCGGGCGAAACCTTTACAACTTACGAGCTTAACGAAGCGGAAAGAGCTATGCTTTCCGATCCCAAGACCACATTTGTTATTAAGTACAACAGCCCCAACGGTTGGAACGACATAGGCTTCGGCGCAAGTACGGCTGACGGAGGATGGGCTTCCGCTTCTCTTCCCGCGCAGCAGGGCGAAGGCACTTTGACCGTTACCGTTGAAGAGCTTATTCCTCAGATGAAGGTATCGAGCCTTGAAGGCGTATCGTATTTCAAGGTGGAAGGATACAACGGTACCGTATTCACAAGCGTTGAAGTCAAGGCCTCCACAGGTGAAGAACCCGGTCCCGACGACGGAAAAGAGGTAGTTCTCTTTGAAGGCGAAGGCAAAGAAAACGTTGATATCAAGATCAATACCATCAAAAAATATAAAGACAGTGCAATAATTACCGTAAAATTCACCACGGCGGCTGCCGAACCCGAAGGACAGACTCTTGACGACTGCAATTTCGGTAGTCTCGCGGCCAGCAACAACACGGGCGCGGGCGGATGGTGGTCACAGCCCGTTGACGCGGCCTATTGGAACAAAACCAGCTCCGAAGGCATTAACGCGTGGGGCGATACGGGAACATTCAAAACTACCGTAGCCGACTATGTAAAGAATCTTCAGGACTGCGAAAACATTTCCGAAATCGCGACGGCGTGGGCTTGTCCTTGGAACGGCACGGTTATCAATAAGGTAACTATCGAAGGCGAGCTTGCCGGAGGCACAACACCTCCCGACGACACAACCACAGGCACAGACTCTCCCGCACCCACTCCCACCCCCGGCGGCTCCGGCAGCTTCACGGTACCCGGCACGGCTGAAACAACCGCACCCGATACCACCACTCCTCCCGCAGCCGAAGGCAGCGTAACTCCCGAAACGACTCAGCTTGTCAACGGCGACAGCACCGTAAAGGTTGAGTTCGCGGCGGGCAGCGTAAAGACAGGCGCGGTACTGGACGTAAAGAAGGGCGCGGAAACCGCTACATCCGCAACCTATGACATCACCCTTAAGCTTGCAAATGCTGCTATCCAGCCGGACGGCACGCTGACCATAACAATAAGCGTTCCCGCGAACCTGTTAGGCGCAGACAATTACTACGTATACCGCGCCGAGACAGACGGCAGCTACACAGATATGATGGCGG